>CAJUMJ010000061.1 GCA_910587095.1 uncultured Lachnospiraceae bacterium | reverse complement strand
GGTTGACGGTTTTTATGACGGATGTGGTTAATCCAAAAAGCACCTCGCCAGACCAATTACTCCCTTATCATAAAAAAATAAGTGCAGAAGGTAAAGCACTGATGAAATGCTTTATCTCTTACACTTATATGGTACTAAAAAAGTAGGTTGAAAATTTATCAATCTACTTTTCTAACTCCCTATTTACAGCATCAACAATAAATCCATTTACTGAATCACTTTTTGCTTTTATCTTTTCTTTTGTTCCTTTGGGAAACCTGACAAGAATTTTATCATAATTTTCTTTTTCATATTTTGCCGTTGCTGCTTTTTGTGCCTTGCTAACTGTAATCTTTATCGCCTCCTTATCTAATATTTTTTGTATATGTCTCCACGGTTCCCGGCATCTACAATATATACAATCAGCTTTCCATTGTCTACTGAATAGATGATTCGGTAATCCCCCACGCGGAGCCTTTACAACCCTTTATTCTTTTTACCTTTTAATTCCCTTATGTCGCTTCCTTCTGGTAAATCATAGATTGCTTTTAATACTCTTTCCATTTCTGATTTTGGCAACTTTACAATAAATTTTTCGGCTAATTTTTTAATAACTACCGTATACTTCATAATTTTATACCTTCTCTTGCTGCCAATTCTTCAAGTATGATTTCCTCATCTTTTTCAGGATCTGGATCATTTAAATAATCCTCATACAATTTTTGACAATATAGATCATCTTCTATATCATCATCAAATTGAATCCCTTTTAAAAACAAAAGCAAATTTCCTATTTTGTATTCTGGAAGTTGATCAATAATCTGTTTTGCCTGTTCTCTCTCACTCATGAAAACACCTTCTTTCATATTGATACCTATATTATATGCAAAAATCTACAATATTTCAAGCCATTTGTCCTAAATGAATATATCAGATAAAGACAGTTCAGTTATTTTCCTATAAAAATAAGTGCGCCATGATCTGACACACTTCCCACCTTTGTTTCTTTGTAGATTGCTTTTAAAGCCTGAAATTCTGCATATGTAGTTATACGTTTCATATTTCCTGAACCCTCCTTATTATCGTTCTTCCTCCATACTCAACCCATACAAAAAGAAACGGCGCACAGCTCGTTCCTTCCCATATATCAGCGTTATTGTGGTGACAGAGTGAAATAATTGTTTTATTGGCTATCCATTTACAAAATGATATGATTTCCTTCTTTGTCTATATATAAATAAATACCACCCATTTCAAAAGTAAATACCGTTTGACGTTTACCTGTTTTACATCTACAATGAACAACGCCTCTCAGATCACCAAATTCATTTAATACTTTTCGCTTTCTCTCACAATTAGGACATATAATCACTGGGCTATTATCTTCCCAAAACTTGCCATATGTATCTATTACCATACTCATATCCTCACTTTCTCCATTTTATTGAAATGAACTTGCAACTTTTGACGGATGCAAGCCCTTGTTTCTATTTTAGGTTATAGATAACTGTATTCGTTTGTTTTTCGCGTTGAATACATTAGTTTACGCATACACCGCTTTGTTTTTAAAGGTTTGTACGGCTATGTTTCTTACCTTTGCAAATTCTTCATTTACTACTATATGACGCAATCTCATATTTTTTAGGTTACTTTCGTTTTACTTGCCTATCCTCATATCACTCTGCTGTCACACGTCTACTTTGCAAGGTAAAAATCTAAAACAACAATTCATACACCTATACTATAGATCATGCTATCCCAATTACTTTAAGCAAAACCATGTATCATTACTATGTGCGGATGTCAATGTACAGTCGTTTAGGAAAATCGACTTGAAATAGTCTAAAGAAAGTGATATGATAACAATACACTTTGACTAGTTCAAGTGTCGTGTGGGTATGGTTTTCTAGTTTCTCAGGCTGTGAACCATACCCATTTTGTTACAAGTCTTTAGGTGTTACTTTGTATCTGGTTTCAACTGCTACATTAATACTACCATCAACATAAGACTGTAACAACGCTTCAGCTACTTCGCTATATTTCAACTTTTCACTTTTGCATTTTTCCCTAAAAGCATCTTGTAAGGATTCTTCGATCTGGATTGACATTGCTTTTCTCGCCATTTCTTATGTCCTCCTTACATTATCTATATTATCATATAAACAATGATTTGTTAATCATGTTTTTAGTGATTTATAAATCTTTTTTCACTTTCTCTATACTATTGTCAATGTCCAATCTGTAAAGTGGATTTTATGATTGAATAATCTTTGAAAAACTGCTATAATAAGATTGTCCAATCGTGAGTAGTTTTAAAGCCTACGTTTGCAGCGTTTGGCGGTGTGGAATGGCGGTTTTCATTGTTTGGTAGACGTTGGAACCGCTATTCTCTTTTACCCTTTAGAGTTTAACCACTCTATAATGATTCGTCTTATGAGCGATGAAACGCTATCACCTGTTTTTGTTGCTTCAGATTTTAGTTTTTCTAAATGCTCACTTGATAAGAAAGTGGAAACCCTGTTTTCATTCTGTTTAGGTTTCGCCATTGCTTTATCTCCTTTACACTTACTATTATAGCACATAACACGTACATGTCAAGTGTGTTTTATGTTCTTTTTAAATATTATTTTATATTCTTTCCAAAACAAAAAGGACTGGAAAAACCAATCCTTTTAATATCTTTTAAAAATTTTATATAGTAGTTTTCCTTTCAATCGAAAGTCCATACCCCAAAGCATCAAGTATATTGCAAAATGTCTGTAATGATGGACTATGATTCTTTTTTTCCAATCTTGAAATAGCTTGTTGTGTGTTTCCTGTCATTTTTGCAAGTTCTGATTGAGAAATATTCTCTTGTTTGCGTATTTCAATTAATTTATCAACTAATTCTTTATCATTACTAGACACATAAAAAGTCGGTGCTGGCATTTCGTTATGTTCTGTAAGAGGAATATTCCCTTTTTCAATCTCAATAGCTTGCAATAATCCTTGCATTGTATCATCAAAAAATTTACTCATATCTTTATCCCTCCTTTAATATTTTAACAACTGCTTTAAATGCTTTCTTCTCTTCTTCCGTTAGATCATCTTTTTCATTTTTATTCGATACATTTATAAAATAAATAGTTTCTTTCAGCTCAATATCTGCATATATAACTCTACCGCCTCCACGCTTTCCATGTTGATCTAGTGATATACGAATCTTTCTTAAACCGCCAGTTCCTTGAATAGAATCCCCAGTTTTAGGATTTTCTAATAATATATTCTGTAAATCCCTTAAATTTTTGTCTGTCAATCCTAACTCTTTCCACTTTCTAGTAAATACAGGTACTTCTATAAATGTTCGTTTCACTTTTTCTTTTGTTCCCTTCTCATATTAGAATACATCAAATTTGTTGTTTTGTCAATCTATAAAATCTAAACAAACAATAACACCAAAAACAAAAAGGACTGGAAAACCAATCCTTTTTACTATTCATATCTTATTTACTACTTATTCTCAATCGGTGTAATTGAAAGCGTATATCCCAACGGAGCAAGTATTTTTAATAATGTGTCAATCTGTGGCGTTGATTTCATACTTTCTAATCTTGCAATAGCAGGTTGTTTTACTCCGCTTAATTCCGCAAGATCACGCTGTGAAAGTCCTTTCTTTTCCCTTGCTTCAATCATTTTGCCGATTAAGGAAACTTGAAAATTAATCTGTTCCCTTTCTTCTGAAGATACAATTTTATCATCATTAAACATTTCATCAAAGGTTTTATAATTATTCATGTCAACCATTCCTTTCTAACCAATCCTTAATGTTACTCATTGCTTTTTTGATTTCTTTTTTCGGTGCTTTTTGTGATTTCTTTATATAATAATGTATCAAAACAAACTTGTTATCTTTCCAGTAAAAGAAAAATATACGATTGCTTAATGGTCTTAATTCCCACAAATTACCATCTATGTGCTTTACTATTGGACTTCCTATTCTTGTGCCGTATTCTTCCAATGCTCTAACATAAGAAAATATCTTATTTTTATTTATTCGTGCGTTTTTATCTGTCTCCGCTTCTTTTGTTAATTTCATAAAATAATCACGTACTTCAGACACGCCGTTTTTATCCTCATAAAATTCTACTGTATACATATTATTTCCCTTTCTTGATTGTATGATAACACATGAGTTATCAAAAATCAATCTTTTATTACTTATCCATGCCCACAAAAGAGACTTTTCAAAGCGTGAATAAATGTGATCCAGAGTCATGAACTCCCGCCGGACTGGTTTCCCGTCTACCGATGGATCACTTTTAATAACGAAAAACTGCCACAGGTTCTTGACACTCTCTAAAGGTTTTTATCTAAAATTGTTATTTCGTCCTATTTGCTGATTCTAAAGTGGTGTATCTTATACTCTCCACACGGGACAGCATTGCCCAGCCTGTTTTTGATAATGGAGCCAATCAGGCTTGCTCCGATGCATGTTAACCGTTCACACGTTGCTTGTATCCGCTTTATGAGAGGTTTTTCAATGTACATGAGTTTTGGGATTTTTCATTGACTTTTCCAAAGAAATGGATATAATAGAATGTATCAATGGTAAGTGAAAACTTATCTTGTGGTTAGAGAGATTGAAAACTTTGGACGGTGCTCAATCTCTCTTTTGATTTCTCTTACTTCCCTTAACTTGATTATAGTATATCATGTCAAGAGAAGAGTGTTGAGCTTTTTATTGCATTTTTGCATTTATTTTTGTTGCATTTCTGCCGTTATAGACAAGTGAATAACATTCAATATTTTGTTGGCATCGTCAATAGAAAATGATTGCTTTTTTAATAAGTTGTCTAAACCTTGTCTTGACAATCCTATCTTTTCGGCAAGAGCCGTTTTCTTAATTCCAGATTCCTTTATAGCTTCATTCACTGCCTGTGCAAGTTCCTGATTCGTTTTAATCGCCATGTAATCACCTTTTATACCGTTACGCTGCCTTGTTATAATCAATGATCATAACTTCGCTGATAATCTTTTCTGCCTGTTTGCTTAACTTTTCAATCTCCTTCATAATTGCCATTGCAAAAAATTCTTCACCACATTGTGAACATTTTTTGCAAGGCACATTTTTTACAATCAGAATACCATTCTCCAATTTTTCAACATAGATTGTTGTTGCCTCAATCATATGATTACTGCCACAAGTAAAACAATTCATATTCAACGCCCCTTTCTGGTTTTAAAATCTGGCTCCCACTCGTCAACATTCGGATAATATGCCGTTACTATATGCAAATTGATATTATCACTTGCAACAACAACATGTAAATATCTATCATTTATTGACATTCCTAATAGCAAACAACTAGGGAATGGTTTATCATCTTCATACTGCTTTATAATTTCACCATGCATAATAACATTGATTATACTATCTGAATCAATATTTCTTTCTTTGCAACGTTTTATTACATGCGCAGTCATTATAATAGTATCGTCTGTACATAGTTCTCTTAATTCGCTAATTTGTAAAGACACACTTTCACCTACTTTCTATAGTAAGATTATACCATAAAACCATTAGAATAGAAAGCAAAAGGGAATTGAATCTTGCTACACTCTATTATACCCACTTCTTCAGTTGTCAAGGTTCAATCTCAAAACTTTACTAAATTTTTTTTGGAATTAGTGAGCGAAAACTCTTGAAATGCTTTCCTGAATCGGATATACTCGACTTGTTCAAGGTTGAGTATGGAAGTTTTCGCTTCTATATTCCAATAGCTGGGAAGGTTTGGCGACTTTCTCAGCTATTTTGTTGTGTATATCCGTTCTATGTGGTGATTGTAATTGGTGTCTTTACCAGTATTAGCAATTAGTTTCGGATCGCTCCTACTTACGACACCGCCACGGGAAGGCTTGCTTGTTGGTACCATGGAGCCGTTTGTTAGACGGCTTGGAAATAAATTTTAATATACATACTCTTCAACTTTTGCGTCATCGTCTGCCGCATCAATTTCGTACTCATCAAGTCCATGCTCTTCAAATGCTTTTTCTATTGCATCGGCTTCATTTTCCGCATTGACCACTATATAAATGGTTGCTTCTCTTGTTACTATGTATTTTGCCATATTGTTTTTACCTCCTGATTTCTTTATTTTTATTTACTTTATCTTTAACTTTCTAAAGATATTGTGCCAAATTTATCTTTACTTGTCAATGCTTTTTCTTCATATTTTTAAAGATTTATTTACTTTTATTTTATGATATGCTATAATCAATTATCAAATAATAAAGGACATGACATAATGATCAAATATTATAGATTATTAGATTTGCTTAATCGCCGTGAAATTGGCAAAGAAGAATTAAGACAACGTATAAATATATCGTCTGCTACCATTGCCAAACTATCAAAGCATGAATATGTAAGTCTGGAAGTAATAGACAAAATATGTAATGAGTTACATTGTCAGCCTGGTGATATAATGGAGCATATACCAGACAGTCAAGCAAACCATAAACCAGAATAAAGTATTGACTTTTCAATGTACCGTGTTCGCTTAGAACAATAAAAAAGAGTGTAACCTTTTTGAAAACTCAATAGGATCTACACTCTTTTTGTTTAACCTTTTTAGATTGTTTGCCTTTACTCTTTGATTTTGTCAATATCTGTTAATATAGATATATCAAAACCTGATATAGAATTTAAAATAAACTATAATTCATTATATCGTTGTTTAATTTCTTTATAGATATCCGAATCTTTGTCAGGTATTAACTGCAAATATTTTTGTACACGCATAAACTCATCAAGTGAATTTTGCAACAATTCTTTTTTAGTCATTAGTTTTTTACCTTTAATACTATTTCAATGTTAAATCTTCAACATTCACGCCCATAGATGATAATTTAGCGGTCGTAACCTTAATTAAGTAGTCAAGCATTTCATTTTCATGACCACCATTTGCCCTTTTGATTTGCTGTAAATCTGTATATCTATCAATAGTCACTGTGATAAGTTCTTTTTCAGTCATTTCTTGTACCATCCTTTCACCGCCTTTTTGATTGTATATGCTAGTATTTACCGTTACAATCTTATTATAGCGAAATGTTTGATACGTGTAAACCCTATTCAGTTTTCAATGGCGATATAGATGACAAATTTTATAGTATATATTATGAACATGAATTATCAAGTGTTAGATTTAGTTGGAAAGAATGTAAAAGAAAAGTAAATTGGATAAATAATATTTTTAATAATTCTTTACCTGTAGCCATGAAAAATATTGTTAAACCAGTCAATAAAAAATGTTATCAAGTGACCCATCGATATACTAGTTCTGGATTATCGCATGCATATTCTCAATTCGATACAGAAGATTATTGTTTTCTTCTTTCTTGTATAGAAGTGGGGTTAGGAAATGATATATTGGTTAGTAATGTAGCAATTGATGGCTACTATTATAAAAATGAAGGTACAATATACGAATATTATAAAAATGAAAATAACAGAATAAAAGTAGCTACAAATGGGAAACCATTAGAATGGCTATTGCGATCACCTGCTTTAGAAAGATCAGGCTATTGGAATAGTGTCGGAATAAATGGTTCTATTTCCTATCATGGTGCAGGTTATAATACTTGTCTTTCAGTTGGTTGGTGTTTATAAGAATTAAATTTAAATTCATTCAAATCTAGTAATAGGAGGAAATACAACCAATGTCACAATATGAAACTGAATTTAGCAGTTTTCCTCAGAAACTTATTACACTCCATCATTTCAAGAATATAGATGACACTGTAGCTGGCATTATAAATCAAGTAAATACTCTTCGACAACAAGGATTATATAATCAAGCATCAAGAATTATGGATAACAACAAAGACATCATGTTTCAATATATAGTTGATGCTATAACATTCAGAACTTGGGAGGAAGAAATATACAATACACAGAAATACGCAAAAGCACAACAACAGGTGATATTTTTTGAAGACGAAGAACCAGAATATTGCCTTGAAGACGACGTGTGGCTAGGAGTGTGATAACTTATGCTATGTAATACACTATCTCATTATCCGGACGGTATAGATCCGATGATATTTTTCCAAGATATTAATCTTGATCAACTAGAAATTATGAATACATACAATCAATTAATAGCTCAGGGACAGTATACAAGAGCAAGTCGGTTTATAGATCAGCAAGAAGGTATTTGTGGATACTTTGCTGATTTTTTTAATGCAATTGAAAACAGAATTTATAATTTGCAGAATCATTTACTCAATAAACCGCAAAAAAAGCAACCTTTTATTTCTCATGAAATAACAGATGAGACGTTGAAAGAATTATCGGACGAGCTGCCTATCGAGGAAGGTATGTTCTGGATATAAGATCATAAACACAAATTAGGAGGAATTTTTTAAATATATGGATATTAACATAGGGATTAACGAAAAAATTGTAACTGGAAGAAAATTTAGAAGATTAATTGATAAGGATTCAAAACTTTGGCAACTAATCTCATGGTGGACAAAGGCTAGAGATGTAGAATTTGACGATGGGAAAACTGCCGAGCAGAAACTTGGTAATATTAATGGAATAACAAGTGATCTCTATAATGATAGAGATGATATAGCGTCTTCCATTTCTGCTGTACATAATGTTGTTGAAGAAATGCATCGTAGGATTAATCATTTTAGAATTTATAAAGATGAAGATGGTAATATTTATATTATTGATGAAAATGAAGGTGCCGATGCAGTACCAAAAAAATTGGGTGACGGTGATCCAGAAGCATTTAGTACTGGCGGCGATGCTGAGTATTTATTTGCAGAAAACACACCATATGCATATTGCTTGAAATGTGGTTATGCTGATGACAAAGAAAATGATAATATAGGGGTAGCCCAAACTTCTAAAAATGAAAGTTCAATCAATATAAAATTACCAAATATGGAGAAATATACAAATGTAGTTGGAGGAACAGACAGTTGGGCAGATCCTGAAAGTGGCATGAGTTTAACAAAGATTAGTTTTAAATATACAAGAGCAGGAACTGGTGGTGGTGGCTATGGCGTATATTTATTTTTATTAAAGGATATACCAGCAGGAACAATGATAAAAAGTGGTATTATCATTTTTAAATAGCAAAATAGGGATAGAAGGAGGATAATCCTTTTATCCCTATTTTTTACGCCTTAGCCTCATCCTCTTCTATCAGCTACTATTTCAACGCTTCTGTGGCCTCGTATACGCCCATATCAGACGTTTTAATCAAAGCATAGAGATTTATGCCTTCTTTGTTTTTGTTCTCTTATTGAGGCTTCTAGGGCTTCTCTTTTTCAATTCATAAGATTGTAAGTTGCATTCTTTTACTACTACCCATTTAATCATTTTATTGATATGAATACACAGCAATAAATACAAAGAGATTTATTACTCTATATTCACATCAATATTTTCACACATAATAATTAACATTCCTTCTTTTTCACATTAAAAAGCACTCATTCATACCCACAAAAATACCCACACTACATTGTTCTCAAACGGTCTGTAACGGCCTAAAATGGTCTAAGTTGAGCAACAAGTAAAAAACAAAAAAACGCTCTATCCGCGATAAATTGGGATAATCAGCGTTTTCTTAGGGTTGGGCTGTTCTAAAACAGTCAACAGCTCGTAGGGGAATCGAACCCCTGTTTCCGCCGTGAGAGGGCGGCGTCTTAACCGCTTGACCAACGAGCCATGTGCTCAACACTCATTTATCATATTATAGTTTCGAGAAAAAAGCAAGCCTTTTTTCGCTTTTCGTACAAAAGCACAATATTTTTTAAATTACACAGCATTTTTTTGTCTCTTTTGTCGGAAATCGACACAATATCACAGTACCTTGCTGAGAAAATCTATCGTTCTCGGTTCCCTCGGCTGATTGAACACCTGATCCGGTGTTCCCTCCTCCACAATGTAGCCGCCTTCCATAAAGATGACGCGGCTTGCCACCTCTCTGGCAAAACCGATCTCATGGGTGACCACGATCATCGTCATCCCGTCGCGCGCCAGCTCCTTCATAACCGCCAGCACCTCGCCCACCATCTCCGGGTCAAGCGCGCTGGTCGGTTCATCAAACAGCATGATATCCGGATTCATCTCAAGCGCCCGCGCGATCGCAACGCGCTGCTTTTGTCCGCCGGATAGCTGACTCGGATAAGCTTGCGCCTTATCAGCAAGGCCCACCCGCTCCAAAAGCTGCATCGCCTTATTTTTCGCCTCCTCCTTGGAGAGCGTCTTTAAGTGTACCGGCGCGAGAGTCATATTCTTTAAGACGGTCAGGTGGTTGAACAGATTGAAATGCTGGAACACCATGCCGATATTTTTACGCACCTGGTTGATATCCGTATGCTTGTCGGTCACGTCGTAGTCATCCACCACGATCTGCCCCGAAGTGGCTTTCTCCAACTGGTTCAGACATCGTAACAGCGTGGACTTTCCGCTGCCGGAAGGTCCGATCAGCACAACTACCTCTCCCTCTGTCACTTCCATATTAATGTCCTTCAACACTTCCAGGGAGCCGAAATTCTTTTTTAAGTTTTTAACGGAAATCTTGATGTCACTATTACCTGCCACGGTTGATCCTCCTCTCAATCCTGTGCGAAATCTTACTCAGAATGGTAATGACAATCAGGTACATAATACCGACCACAGCCCACGCCTGCAAATTTTTAAAGGTATTGCCCATAATTGTCTTACCCACATTCGTAAGTTCCGGGAATCCGATTACGGAAAGGATCGAAGTATCCTTCAAGGTAATGATAAACTGGTTGATAATCGATGGAATCATCGTGCGGATTGCCTGCGGAATCACAATCAGAGCCATTCCCGCACCGTAAGAAAGTCCAAGGCTTCTGCCCGCCTCCATCTGCCCCCTGTCCACGCTCTGGATACCCGCCCGGACAATCTCAGCCATATAGGCGCCGCAGTTCATGGAAAGCGCAATCGTGCCCGCCTGCAGCGCGTCCAGTCTGAAACCGGTAACTCCCAGGCTCTGAATGCCTGCGGGAATGCCGAAATAAATAAAATAAGCCAGCACGATAAGCGGCACGCCGCGCACCGCATCCACATAAACCGTACCGATAAAGTTGAGCACCCTGTTATGGCCCACATTCATCAGTCCGAAAATCATACCGATCACCGAGGCAAATACCAGGGAAAGCAAAGTCAAAAGAAGGGTATGTCCCATCGCTTTCAAAAGCATTGTCCCGTAAGTCTGAATTATCATTACCATAAGTTTTCTCCCTCTGTATAGAGAATGCCCGCTATGAGGCATTCTCTCATGCGAGATTTCGTACTTCCCGCATTGTTAATTTTCCAGGTACTTCGCGATAATCTCATCGTACTTGCCGTTTGACTTAATATTCGCAAGACCCGCGTTGAACATGTCAAGAAGCTCCTGGTTGTCAGGATTCATGATCGCAAAACCGTAAGGCGCGCCCTCGCTCTCCATTCCCTCGGGAATCGTCAGGGCAAGATTACCGGTCTTGATGGAGTCTGCCATAATCGGCGTATCCTCCACACATGCCGCGGAGTTCCCCAAAATCACATCCTGATACATAGTCGGCGAATCCTCAAACACTGTTGTGGTAAAGCCGTACTCCTCCTTCAGGCTCTCTGCAAAATCCATGCCTGCCGTGCCGTTCTTCACCGCCACATTCTTGCCGGCAAGATCCGCAAAACCTTTCACATCGCTTCCCTCCGGAAGCACGAAAGTCTGCGTCGCGTCATAGTAACCGTCAGAAAAAATCCAACCCGAGTCGATACGCTCCTGCTTGATCGTCGCTCCCGCAATCAACGCATCCGCCTGGCCGGCCTGCACTGCCGCCACGCCCGCATCCCAGCCGAGGCTGGTCAGCTCGTACTTAAATCCCTGATCCTCCGCGATAGCCGCCAGGACATCCACGTCAATTCCCACGAAATCACCGTTTTCATCGGTGAACTCAAAAGGTCTAAACACCGTATCCGTCGCAACAATCCAAACCTTGTCGCCGCCCGCCGCACTGTCCGCGGGAACCTCCTCATCTGCCGCATCGTCCGCGGGAGCTTCCTCCTTTGCCGCGTCGTCCGCAGCAGGCGCCTCCTCCTTTGCCGGTGCGGACGCTTCCCCGCTTCCTGAGCCACATGCCGCCATGCCAAAAGTCATGCAGCCAATCAAAGCCATTGCCAGTACTTTTTTCATAATATTCTCTCCTTTTTACTATATTAGCAAGAAAGACGGTGTAAAACGACACCGTCCCGGATGCTAACTTTTAGTATATGGATTTTTCTTTTTTCTGTCAAGATATAATTGTATACAGATATACAAACAAGTAACAGTTCAGCCTTGCTCATTCATAAGTTGTCGGGTTGTACATTCTGACAATTGATTTTGGCTATTACCGACAACTTATTTCATGTTGGGCGTCCGCCTTATAAAATTGAATATACAAAATGCCTTGTGAGCAAGCTCCCAGCAGCATTTTGTATAATCAATTTTGCATAGCTGAACTGTTACACAAACAAGTATTATTCCTCTAAATGTTCTCTACGGCCGACAGAATCAGATCTACCGCCTTATCGATCCCCAGTTTCTCGGTGTTGAGCGTCAGGTCAAAGTTGCGGGCATCGCCGTAGGCGCATTTGGTATAGTACTCGCAGTATCGCTTTCTCGCCTTATCCACCGCCCTCACATCGCTTGCCACCTGATCCGCCGGCACCTCATTCATAAGCCCTGTCATACGCTTCACCCGCCAGTCGAAGCCCGCATGAATAAACACATTGAGACAGTGGTCAAACTCCCGCAGAATATAATCTCCGTTGCGGCCCACGATCACACAGCTCTCCTTGTTCGCAAGCGCTCTGATCGCGTCACGCTGCGCCTGCCAAAGCTCCTCCTCCAACGGCTTATTGTAAAAGTCAAACAGGCTTTGGGCAAAGCCAAAATTCTTTGGTACACGCTCATCCCATCTGTGCACCTGCTCCGGGGTCAGGCTCTTTCCCGAGACAGCCGTCTTTAAAATGATATCCTTGTCATAATATTCCACGCCCAGTTCCTTTGCCACGCGCTTGCCAATCTCTCCGCCTCCTGCGCCGAACTCTCTTCCGATTGTGACGATTTTTCTCATGGTTTTCCTCCCTTATATTTTCCTTCATCCAGCGCGCCATTCGCAAAATCGCGCCTGCGGCACTCTCCGCCGTTTTGCGGTTACTTTTACACTAACCGCCATGTCACAGCTTTGCTGTGACTCAAAATCCACGGACGAACAAGTTCGTCCCGGAAAATGCCGTATTTTGGGCATTCTCCTGTGTGAGAAAAGTCTGCAAAGCAGACTTAGTACTTCCAAGTCAGCTATGCTGACTTTGCGAAACAGCCTTTGCTGTGAGTGGCTAGAAGTACTTCTCACACTAAATCAAATATACTGATCTGGTTGGACTCGGGGATATTCCCGAGCAGGCCAAGTTGACTCATTAAGTCAATCACGGATTTCGACGCTTTCGTCCTCTCCCTGAAATCATCCTTGCTCAAAAACGGCCCGTCCTTGGCAGCCTCCACAATGGCGTCCGCCGCCTTTTCTCCCAAACCGTCTATGCTGTTTAAGGAGGGCATCAGCTTCCCGTCCACGATCTGGAACAGTCTCGACTGTGCCGTAAAAATATCAATCGGCACAAAGTCAAAACCTCTCGCGTACATTTCCTGTACGATTTTCATATCCTTCTGCGTATCCTGCTCCTTCTTTGAAAGATTGTCGCTCCTGTGTCTGTAATCCGCCATCACACTCTCCAGATGGGCTTGCCCCTGACACATGATCTCATAGGAAAAAGCCGACGCGCGAATGCTGAAATAGGCCGCATAGTAGGCTAACGGATAATTGATCTTACAGTAAGCGATACGCCACGCCATCATGACATAGGCTGCCGCGTGGGCTTTCGGAAACATATATTTAATCTTCTTGCAGGAACCGATGTACCAGTCCGGCACATCCTGTTCCTTCATCGCCTTGATCCACTCGTCCTTTAATCCCTTCCCCTTACGCACACTCTCCATGATGGTGAAGGACAAAGACGGCTCCACACCTTTCTGCATCAGGTAAATCATAATATCGTCACGGCAGCAGATCGCCGTGGAGATCGTGGCCAGCCCCTCCTCGATCAGGCTCTGCGCATTACCAAGCCACACGTCCGTGCCGTGGGACAAACCGGAGATTCGCACCAGATCCGTAAAGCACTTGGGTTTGGCATCTATCACCATCTGTATGACAAACTCTGTCCCAAACTCCGGGATTCCCAGGCATCCGAGCTTACAGCCGCCGATCTGTTCCGGGGTGATCCCCAGCGCCTGCGTCGACTGGAAAAGGGACATCACCCCCTTGTCATCCAGAGGGATTTTGACCGGATCGATGCCCGTTAGATCCTGAAGCATACGGATCATGGTAGGATCATCGTGTCCAAGAATATCCAGCTTCAATAAGTTGTGGTCGATGGAGTGATAGTCAAAATGCGTTGTGACGATATCCGTCGTCATATCGTTTGCCGGATGCTGCACCGGCGTGAAGGAGTTGATATCCTCGCCCACAGGCAAAACCACGATACCGCCCGGATGCTGCCCGGTGCTTCTCCTTATGCCGGTACACCCTGTGACAATGCGGTTAATCTCACAGATCCGTTTGTGCCTGCCCCTCTCCTCATAATAATTTTTCACATAACCGAAAGCCGTTTTGTCCGCCAGGGTGCCGATGGTACCCGCCCTGTAAGTCTGTCCGCTTCCGAAAATCACCTCCGTGTACTTGTGAGCTTTGCTCTGATACTCTCCTGAAAAATTCAGGTCGATATCCGGCTCCTTATCCCCCTTAAATCCGAGAAACGTCTCAAAAGGAATATCAAATCCCTCTTTGCTCAAAGGCGTTCCGCAAACCGGGCAATTTTTATCAGGCATATCGCAGCCCGCGCCGCCGCCGTACGCCTTCACCTCGTCCGAGTCAAAGTCGTAGTAATGGCATTTCGGACACAGGTAATGAGGACTCAGGGAATTAACCTCCGTGATCCCCGCCATATTCGCCACAAAGGAGCTCCCCACAGAGCCTCTCGACCCCACCAGATAGCCGTCCTCCACGGACTTCCACACTAGCTTTTGGGCTATGATATACATCACCGCAAAGCCGTTCGAGATGATGGAGTGCAGCTCCTTCTCCAGCCTGTCCTCCACAATCTTCGGCAACGTCTCCCCGTACAACTCGTGGGCTCTGTTGTAACAGATCTCCGTAAGCTGTTTGTCGCTGTCCGCGATGACAGGCGGACACTTGTCGGGACGCACGGGGGACATGACCTCGATCATATCCGCGATCATGTTGGTGTTTGTGATCACCACCTCCTCGGCCTTATCTGTGCCAAGGTAAGAGAACTCCTCCAGCATCTCCTCCGTCGTGCGGAAATACAGAGGCGCCTGGTTATCCGCATCCGGGAATCCCTGCCCGGCCATGATAATGCGACGGTAAATCTCGTCCTCGGGGTTTAAGAAATGTACGTCGCAGGTGGCAACAACGGGTTTGTGGAACTGTTCTCCCAGCCGTACGATCTGCCTGTTGATCTCCTTGATATCTTCCATGGAAGTGATATCCGGCACTTTCTCCGATTCGATCATAAAGCGGTTGTTTTCGAGCGGCTGGATTTCCAGATAATCGTAAAAGTTCACAAGCCTCGCAATCTCCGCGTCGCCTCTCTTTTCAAGCAACGCCCGGTAAAGCTCTCCCGCCTCGCAGGCGCTCCCCAAAATCAGCCCTTCCCTGTACTGCATAAGTAAACTTTTCGGAACCCTTGGCCTCCTGGAAAAATAATTCAGGTGGGATTCCGACACCAGACGGTAAAGATTCATACGCCCCACGTTATTCTTCGCCAGAATAATCGCATGGTAGGTAGGCAGCTTTTTGATGATGTCAGGACTCGTCTTCCCTCTCTCATTGATCTGCGCAAGCGAGGTGACGCCATCCTGCGCCATCATTTCAATCAGCTTCACGAATATTTCCGCCGTGGCCTGCGCATCGTCCACCGCCCTGTGATGGTTCTCCAAAGATACGCCAAGCGCTTTTGCCACCGCGTCCAGCGTATGCTTCTTCTGCCCCTTCAAAAAAATCCTGGCGATCCCCACCGTGTCCACATAGGTAAAATCATGGGAAATTCCCTGTCTGTCACAGTTTTCCATAATAAAACTCATGTCAAACCGGGCGTTGTGCGCCACCAGAATACAACCTTCGCAGAAGCGCAAGAACTGTGGCAGCACCACATCGATCTGCTCCGCCTCCATAACCATATCATCCGTTATGCCTGTCAGCTTCTCAATCTCAAAGGGAATTGGCACAAGCGGATCCACAAAACTGGAGAAGTGATCCACGATCTTCCCAGCCTTGATCTTCACCGCACCGATTTCGATAATGCGGTTTTTCGTCGGTGAAAAACCCGTGGTTTCTATGTCAAACACCACAAAGTCCGCATCGAAATCCTGCCCTTTTTCATTCGTGGCAATTTCCGTCAGATCGTCCACAAGATAAGCTTCCACCCCGTAAATCACCTTGAAGAAATCCTGTTTGTCAGGTTCGTCCTCCCCAGCCTCCTTGCAGCGGTTCTTCTCCGCCTTCCACAGATCCTCCCACACATGGTTCGCGTCAGGAAAAGACTGCGCAACCCCATGGTCGGTGATGGCTATAGCAGGGTGTCCCCACTTGTAGGCACGTTTCACGATATCTTTGGCCTCGGAGACGCCGTCCATATCGCTCATCTTCGTGTGGCAATGAAGCTCCACCCTCTTTCGGATACTCCGGTCCTCCCTGGAAGTCGTAAAATCGGATATTTTTTTGATCCCCGCTATGGAACCGATGGTCAACTCATTGTCAAACCGGTCCATCATGGTCATACCCTTGATTTTGATGAACGCTCCGTTTTTTATAACATCTGTTATTTCTTTGACCTGGTCGTTGCGCGCAAAAAATTTCACCGTCATGGTATCCGTGTAATCGGTGACATCGAAAATCAGAATCGTCCTCTCGTTCTTAATCGGCCGCTGATCCGACTTGATCACCTGTCCCCTGATAACTACTTCCCCTATCTCGCCGATGATGTCCTCAATGGGCATGGCTTCCTCCTCGAAGTCTCTGCCGTAGATCACGTCGGGGTTGTCGGAACGCTTCAGAGGACGTCTGTAATCGCCCTTCTCCCTGCCTTTGAAGCCCGCGGATTTTCCCGGCGCGGAAGAAAAGCCCTGACTGCCGGACTGCGAAAGCCGGGCAGGAGACTGGGACGCGCTCTTTTCTTCGCGCAGTGCCGGCTGCCCCGCATCCTTGTACTCTTCCGCGTCTTTTGTCGGCTCCCCGTCAGTCATGCGCTCCGCCTTTACCTGGGAAAGCGCGGCTCCCTTCATCTGCACGGAAAAGCCCGCCCTGGCCGAGATCTCCGCCACCTGCAAGGCAATCCTGTGTTCGTCCTCCTCCCGGTTCTTTCCCGCTTTCTTCTCCTTGTAGGCGATATCCACCTGGAGTTCAATACCACAGCGCTCGTTATATATTTTTTCCAGAATACGGGAAAGCTCGCCGGCCTTTTCCCTGCCAAACACCGTATCCTCCACGGTCAAAAGCATCCTGCTCCCCTCAAAAACCATATCGGCCCGCTTAAACAGGCTGTACTCCACGGGGGAGGACTCTCGCAGCTCCAAAAGAATGCTATCCCTGTAAACGTCCATCAGCTTCTCCTGGTCATACTGCGAGGAGAGCGTAAAACGCTCATAAAATTTTATGACGACGGGCATATGCGGAAAAAACTGCTTCCCGATCTCCCTCTCCACCCGAAACACATCCTCCTTGTGAATCAGATGGTCGGAGGCGATATACACACGCAAAAAATCCTTGCGCTTCGTGCTCGTCACCCGCTCTACGCAAACGTCCTCAAACAGGCTCTTTAATCCCGTGTCCAGTTTTAACGTGGGGAAAACCTCAAAAAATGATTTACTCATTCCAGTGTAAAAGCTCCTCCTTAAGCGTGTCCAGAAGCTCTGCCTCCGGCACCTTCCTCACAATCTCCCCGCGTTTTATCAAAAGTCCTTCCCCGATGCCTCCCGCAATGCCGATATCGGCCTCCTTCGCCTCCCCGGGGCCGTTCACCGCGCAGCCCATAACGGCAACCTTGATGTCAAGCGGAATATCCCGCACCATCTCCTCAACCTGCCTTGCCAGACCGATCAGATCGATCTTCGTCCTGCCGCAGGTAGGGCATGACACCACCTCGATGCCGCCCTTTCTGAGGCCGAGCGTCCTCAAAATCAGTTTCGCGGAATATATCTCCTCCACGGGATCCCCAGTCAGGGACACACGGATCGTATCGCCGATTCCCTGGTTTAAAATAATACCAAGCCCCAACGCCGACTTGATGTTTCCGCTTGTCACCGTTCCCGACTCCGTGATACCCACATGCAGCGGATAATCCGTTTTCCTGGCCAAAAGTTCATGCGCCTTCACACACATCATCACGTCGGACGACTTGACACTTATGACAAGGTTGTCATATCCACAATCCTCAATGATCCCCACTTTGTCAAGCGCGCTCTCCACGATGCCCTCCGCAGTCACGCCGCAATATTTTTCCACCAGCTCCCGCTCCAGAGAACCGCTGTTTACACCGACACGGATGGGAATTCCCCTCTCCTTCGCCGCCGCAACGACCTCTCTCACCTTCTCCCGGCCGCCGATGTTGCCCGGATTGATGCGTATCTTGTCCGCCCCGTTTTCAATCGCCAAAACCGCCATCCTGTAATCGAAATGGATGTCGCCCACCAGCGGGATGTGTATCCGCTTTTTGATTTGCGAAAGCGCCTGCGCCGCCTCCATCGTGGGAACCGTGCACCTGATAATCTCACAGCCGGCCCGCTCCAAACGCAGAATCTGATCCACTGTCGCTTCCACGTCCTCCGTCGCCGTATTGGTCATGGACTGGATCAGGATCGGGTTTCCCCCTCCGATTTTCCTGTCCCCGATCGCAATCACTCTCGTCCGCTTTCTATGATTGTTCAAACTGCCACCCCGTTTCTATATTTATATGTTTACAGCCCACACGGAGAATGCCCGTATTTGGGGCATTCTCCTGAGTGAAACGGAGTTGCAACGCAACTCCTAGAACTTCCAAGTCAGCTATGCTGACTTTGCGAAATAGCCTCTGCTGTGAGTGGCTAGAAGTTCTTTTCACTCTATTATATAGGAAAAAACACGGTTACACAATGCGCAAATCAGCCCCCCGGCAAAAGCCCCCGCCCCTCCTTTCCTGTCAGGTACACCTGCTTTTCCACATGTCTCACAAATCCCCCTTTCATGCCTCCTCTTTTCCCAAAATCGCGCCTTTTTAAATCCGCCATCACCTCACCCACCACCTGGTAGCGCGCCTCCGGCTCCTCCTCTGTACAGCGTCGGATCACTGTCTCTAATCCCACGGACAAAAGCGGATTGTAAAGTGAAACCGGGAGCGCCGTATAAGGTGCCGTCCCGGGATTCGCGCCTGTGACCAAATAGTAGAGCAGCTTTCCGAACGCGTAAATGTCGCTTCGCTCATCTGCATGGGGAACCCTCCCCCTCTGTTCCGGGGCGGCATATCCCGCCGTGTACGCCATGCCGCCGTCCTGCCTCTCCCCGAAACTTCGAAGAACCGCCGCCCCGAAGTCCACCAGCTTAAGATTCCCGTCCCGGCACAAGATGATATTTTCCGGCTTCAAGTCTCTGTAAATAACGGGTGTATTCCTCATGTGAAGATAACCGAGCACTTCCAACAGCTCCGTTCCCCACAGACGGGCCTGTTCTTCCTGTACCCTTCCCTGTGTCTCTATATACTTATGTAAACTTATACCTTCCACATATTCCATGACCAAATACCAACCGTCCTCATACAGCAGCTCATAGACCACCGGGAGCATCGGGTGGCTCAAGTCCCGCAAAAGCGCCGCCTCCCTGGTGATCTCTTCGCTGCTGCGGCTTTCCTTTTCCCACAGTCGTTTCACCGCAGCCCTCCTGCGAAGCCCCTCATCCTCGGCCAGATACACACATCCCTCTCCCCCCTGTCCGAGCGTTCCCAAGATTCTGTATTTTCCGATTTTTCTATCCTCTTCCATCCGTCCTCCCGATTGCAAATTGTATAAAGCTCCTATAATATTATGTAAACTATTTCATTGTCCTCACATATATGGCGGAAAGATTATCCTTCTCCCCTCTCTGCATACACACCCGGCCGATCTCCTTAAGCCGCCTACCGATCTGCTCCTCCTGTGCGAGCTCCCGGGGATACAGCGAAGCTGCCATCTCCTGTTTGGAAACGCGTCTCCTGAAACCGTCCGAACACAGAAGGATTCCTTCCCCCGGCTCCAGCACGCCCATTTTGTGCTCTGGTATGAAATGCCCGAAACTGCCCAGGCATTTCGTCAGCTTTCCCTCCCCCAGCGCATGGTCTGTGGTGAGCTGCTGCATACCTCGTCCGTTCAGGCGGTAAGCCCTGCTGTCCCCGAGATGCCATAAAAGAAAAGTTTTTTCCCATACCACGAGAACCGTCATGGTTGTCCCGAGAGATATTTCTTTCTGCACGGCATACCGCTGCAATTGCCGCTGCATATGAAATACCAGGCGGTCAAGCGATCTGCGGATCACCCAAAACCGTTTTCTTTTGCGTATCATCAAAAGCAGCTCCGAATAATACCATTCCTGTAGCTGTTCCGCCGCATAGCCGCTTGCCACCTCCCCCGAAATAATACCGCCCATCCCGTCGCACACCGCCGCCATAAGCACACGCCCCCGACGCGTCAAAACCTGGTGCAGCGCCACGGAATCCTGGTTCTTTTCGGCCTCAGAGCCACGACACCAATATACACTTGACAAATATTGCATTCTCCGGTAATGCCCCCTCTCAATCACACATGTTCTTATCCGCGCCACAAAGGCCGCCTCCTGCAACTTTTGTTTGTAACATCTGGAAAAACTGCGGGAACCCCGCTATACTTGCATTTGTATCCCTGAAAGGGATCCGATATGGTTATCATACTATACTTATGCGGAAATTACAAGCGTCATTCCCGCTTCCCTGTCATCGGGTCTAAAAAACCGGGGCGCCAATAAGTATACCGCGCAACTAGCCGCGAATACTTTTGACACCCCAACACCCTCAGACTGCCTGTCGCCGTGAAAACCAAACCTTTTTCGTCAGCGCATCAGTCTCATTATATCGTTGTACATAATAAAGACCATCAGTACCATGAGTACCACCAAGCCGGCAAAATGCACCATTCCCTCCTTCTCCGGCGGCACGGGCTTCCCTCTGACCACCTCCACCAGCATAAACACCAGACGCCCGCCGTCCAGCGCGGGAATCGGTAAAAGATTCATGATACCCAGGTTGACGGAGAGGAGCACCACAATCTCCAGCATCGCCAAAATGGCATAGGATGTACCGTAGTTTTTCTCCGCCTGGTCATAGCTCTCGCCGACTAGCTGCGCGATTCCCACGGGCCCTGACACGTCATCCTTCGACACCTGCCCCATCACAAGCATCCGCAGACTTTTGTAAGTGATCTTGACCCAGTATTCCACCTCGTAAAAACCGTACTGGAATACCTGGAGGGGATTGCATTTCAGGTATTCGCCGCCGCTGGTAATCCCCATATAATAACGCTTGTCATCTTCACTGTACCTGGGCGAAAGCGTGGTCACCCTCCGCTCGCCGCCTCTCTCGTAAGTGATCTCCATGTCCTCTCCCTGATTCAGTGAGGAGATCAACATGACTTCCCTGTAAAAATGAATCGGTTCCCGGCCGATCTTCGTGATCACATCTCCTGTCTGAAGTCCTGCCGCGCCCGCCGCGGAGCCCTCCGTGAGATTTCCCACCACCGGCAGATCAGCCCCCGAGAACGCGGTCAGAATCACCGCTACCACAAAAGCCAGGATAAAGTTGAAGAAAGGGCCGGCAAAGACGGTAGCAATACGTGCCCATACACCCGCGTCCGTGAATGCGATTCCCTCCGATGCATCCGCTGACCTGCCCTCCTGTTCCACGCCGTCCTCCCCGTCGAACATACAGGCACCGCCTAGCGGAAGAAGTTTCAGGGAATATTTTGTGCCGTTTTTTGTAAAAGAAAACAAGGTCGGTCCCATGCCGACAGAAAACTCCACCACACGAATGCCGTTCTTTCTGCCGATCAGGAAGTGTCCCAGCTCATGAGAAATCACTACCAGTCCAAATATGATAATAAATAGAATAATCGTTCTGATCAAATCGCTACTCTCCAAATTTCTGTCTGATATATTCGTAAGTCTCTGTTTCCGCCGCCAGTATCTCCTCCAAGGCCGGGTTCTCTTTGACCCGGTGGGCATCCATAGCCGCCTCTATCAGCTCCGGTATCTGCAAAAACCGGATTTTCTTATCCAAAAACAGCGCTACCGCCTTCTCGTTGGCCGCATTGAATACGGCAGGCAAAGACCCACCTCTCTCGGCCGCCCTGTACGCCAACGCAAGCCCCCGGAACGTGTCCGTATCCGGCTTTTCAAAAGTCAGGCTTCCAAGTTTACATAAATCTACTCTCCCTATCTCCATCGGCCTTCTGTCCGGATAAAACAGCGCGTACTGGATAGGCAGCTTCATGTCCGGTACGCCCATCTGGCCCATAATACCGCCATCCGCGTACTGCACCGCCGAATGCAGAATGCTCTGGGGATGCACCACTACCTCAATCTGCGAAAGAGCCACATCAAAAAGCCATTTCGCCTCCATCACCTCAAGCCCTTTGTTGCAAAGAGAGGCCGAATCTATCGTCACCTTTTTTCCCATAGACCAGTTGGGATGTTTTAGCGCGTCCTCAACCGTCATATTCGCAAGTTCTTCTCTATTCTTCCCCCGGAAGGGACCTCCCGACGCCGTGAGCAGAATCTTCTCCACCCGCGCCCGGTTTTCCCCGTGCATCGACTGGAAAATCGCGCTGTGCTCGCTGTCCACGGGCAAAATCGATATCCCCCTGCTCTTTGCGAGCGGCATTATGATGTGTCCCGCCGTCACTAGCGTCTCCTTATTGGCAAGCGCTATATTCTTCCCTGCCTCGATAGCCGCGATGGTGGGCCTGATACCGATCATTCCCACAATGCCGGTAACCAGCACTTCCATGCCTTCCGCGGTGGACGCCTCCAAAAGGCCGTCCATACCGCTCACAATACGGACAGGTATATCTTTTACACGCTCACGCAGGTCAGCCGCCGCCTTCTCATCCCACAAAGCGGCCAGTTTCGGCTGAAACTCCCTGATCTGCGCCTCCAGGAGCGACACATTGGAACCCGCCGCCAGGGACACAACCTCCAAATCCTTTTCTTTTCTGACAATGTCAAGTGTCTGCGTGCCGATGGAACCTGTTGAACCCAAAATTCCGATTTTTTTCATTTTTCACTCCATTTCCGAAGCGTTTCTACTCAAGCGACGCCCTCTTGTCTTACGTTTCCTCACGGGATGGCAACCTGTTTTCACATGATGCCCACAGACAGCGCAATCCCCAAAAACACAATCGGCCCCGCCACAATCACGCTGTCAAAGCGATCCATGATTCCGCCATGTCCCGGTATCAGTTTCCCGTAGTCCTTAATCTCATGATCCCTTTTCACCGCGGAAGCCGCCAGATCCCCCACCATGGAGACAAGCGCGCCGGCCGCGCCAAGGCTCATCGCAAGCGGCAACGACAAAGTCATCATGGTATACCGGTTAATCACAAAATGCGTGTACAGGGCGAACAAAAGCGCGGCGCCAAGAATGCCGCCCACCGCGCCCTCTATGGATTTTTTCGGACTTAGCTTCGGCGTCATTTTGTGCTTCCCGATCAGCACGCCCACACAATAGGCGCATGTATCGCTCCCCCAGGAAGCCAGAAACACGAACCAGACAAGATAAATGCCGTCGTCAAATCCTTCCCTGAGCAGATAGAGAAAGGAGAGCATCACCGGCCCGTAGAGAAAGGAAAACATGGCAGACATGATCTGATTCGCATGGTATTTCGGGAAGGTAAACACATAGACGAACAAAAAGACGAGAAAAGCCGCCACGATCGCCACTATCATCGCCGGAAAAACCATACTGATATCCCTTCCCAGCGCAAGACCGATCAGCCCATAGTACACAAGCGTCATCACCAGCCCCACCCTGACAGGCGCGCCCGGCAACTCTCCTTCCCCGCGTACCTTACAGGCCGCAGTCAACTCCTGATAAGCGATCACGGAAACTCCAAAAATCACCACCGCCAAAAGCGCGCCTCCCGTAAGAAACACGAAAAGCGCAATCGCCACCAACAGGATACCACTCAGTAATCTTGTACGAAACATACAGACGCCCCCTATTCTTTGTCACCGTTCAAGGCCCAAGGGCCTTACATAAAATAATCATTCCTTCAATAGACCATAGCGTCTGTCTCTCTTATTATATGCATCAACCGCCTTTTCCAATTCTTCTTTTGAAAAATCCGGCCAGGCTATGGGCGTAAAATAAAATTCCGTGTAGGCAAGCTGCCAGAGGAGGAAGTTGGAAATCCGCTGCTCTCCGCAAGTTCTTATCAGAAGATCCGGTTCCGGGATACCTGCCGTGTCAAGTGCGTCCGCGAGCCGTTCCTGTGTGATGTCCTCCGGCAAAAGCGTTCCTTCTTTCACCTGCCCCGCCAGCTTTCTTACGGCGCGGACGATCTCGTCCCTGCCGCCGTAGTTGATGGCGATCTGAAAATGCAGGCCCGTATTGTCCTTCGTGGCCCGTTCCAGCTCCCCAATCCGCTTTCTGATATCCTCATCCAGCCGGGACTTTTCCCCGATCACCCGCACACACATGTTATTTTTCGCCGCCGTCTTCAGACAGGTCTTCATATAGTTGCGGAGAAGTCCCATCAGCGCATCCACCTCATCCGCCGGCCTTTCCCAGTTTTCCGTGCTGAAAGCGTACACCGTCAGATACCGGATTCCCATGCGGTAGGCTTCCTCACAGATCACCTCCACCGTCTTGGCGCCCTGCACATGTCCGTAATTACGGGGCATTCCCTTGCTCTTCGCCCATCTTCCGTTGCCGTCCAATATAATCGCCACATGTTTTGGAACCTTGTTTTCTTCCGCCATAGTAACCTCGCTTCGTATTTTATGTAAACTATCAAACGCAAAGGGGGCAACAGAATCGCTCATTCTGTAAGCCCCTCTAGCCTCTCTAAACTCCATTCACATTCCGCAGGTTTACAAAGTGAATCCCGCAGTTGCGCATAATTCAATTGATCAAACGGTCAAAATTTCTTTTGACTTCTCCTCTACAAGCTTGTCCACATCCTTGATAAACTTGTCCGTCAGCTTCTGCAGTTTTTCCTCCAGCTCCTTGATCTCATCCTCAGAAACCTCTGTCTTGGCCAGTTTCTTCAAAGCGTCGTTACCGTCCCGTCTCGTGTTGCGGATCGCAACCTTGTTCTCCTCGCCCCGCTTTTTGATATCCTTCACCAGCTCCTTACGGCGCTCCTCAGTGAGCTCCGGAAATACCAGACGGATCAGCGAGCCGTCGTTACTTGGGGTAATTCCGACATCCGACGCCATAATGGCTTTTTCAATATCTTTGATCAGGCTCTTCTCCCAGGGTGCAATCTGTAATACCCTGGCCTCCGGAACTGTGATATTGCCTACCTGCTGAATGGGGGTAGGCGTCCCGTAATAGTTCACCTTAATTTTATCCAAGACATGCGGATTGGCGCGCCCTGCCCGGATTGCACCTAGATCATTCACCAGGAAATCATAGGACTTTTGCATTTTCTCCTCATAAGGCTTCAATCTCTCGTCCATATTGTAATCCTCCCAATAATGTTTAAATCAAGAACTATGCGGTAATGGTCATACAGTCACTTTCGTGCCGTTAAACTCGCCTTTGACGGTATTGACAATGCTGTTCTCCTGGTTCAGGCCAAATACCCACATGGGCATCTTATTATCCCGCGCAAGGATGGAAGCCGTCATATCCACCACCAGGAGATTTTGGGCGATCACCTCGTCGATCGAAACCTCGTCATATTTCTTCGCGTTCGGATTCTTTCTCGGATCGTCATCGTAAACGCCGTCCACCGCCTTCGCCAGAAGAATCACGTCCGCATCCACTTCGACCGCTCTGAGCACCACCCCGGTATCTGTAGAAAAATAGGGATGTCCCGTACCGCCCGCAAAAAAGACCACCATATTCTTCGAAAAATACTTGTTCGCTCTGTCTTTTGAGAAAAGCTTGGTGAAAGAGCCGCACTCAAAAGGCGTCAAAACCGACGTCATCATACCCACCGACCTGAAAATCTCGGATACATAGATGCAGTTCATGATCGTGGCAAGCATACCGATCTGATCCGCTTTCGTCCTGTCGATGTTCTCGCTGGAACGACCTCTCCAGAAATTGCCGCCGCCGATAACGATACCCACCTGGATTTCGTCATCCACAAGCTGCTTCACCTGCAAGGCTACCCTGCGAACCGTCTCCTCATCAAACCCCATTTTCTTCTCACCTGCCAGGGCCTCACCGCTTAACTTCAAAAGTATACGCTTCATATCAATCCTCATTTGCCTGCTTTCCAGGCATTCATATCCCCACTAACCACCATGTCACAACTCTGCTGTGACTCAAAACCACGGACGAACAAGTTCGTCCTGGAGAATGCCGTATTTTGGGCATTCTCCTGTGTGAGACTTAGTACTTCCAAGTCAGCTATGCTGACTTTGCGAAACAGCCTTTGCTGTGAGTGGCTAGAAGTTCTTCTCACACTATGCAACCGGATTTATTTCTTTTTCTTGAACTCCTCGAAGAAGGAAGTAGGATTTACATCCGCATAGCACTGTGAACACATACCTTCGATTACCGCACCATTGTTGATCTGTACGGATTTGGACTTGATATTTCCCATCACGATGGCCGTGGTATCAAGGATAACCGGACCCTGTACATCGATGTCGCCCTTCACGGCTCCCGCAACAACCGCGCTGGTAGCAGTAATATTACCGATCACAACGGAACTCTGCCCGATCTTCACACTGCCCATGCTGTTCACTTCACCGGCAATCTTCGCGCCCTCCGCATAAATCTCGGCCGCCTTGGAATTACCTTGGATAGTACCCGTAATATTCAATTTACCAAGGATATCGATATTTCCGTTTACAGTACCGATCAGCTCCATGGAGCCTTCCGATATAACATCACCTGTTATGGTCATACCTTCCGTCACAACTGCCGTCTCGTCCACAGCTACGCGATTTGCCTGCACTTCCATAGTCTTTCCTTTTCCTCCGCTACTCTGAGATTTTTCGTTCATTTCCACAGGTTTTTCTACTTCTGGTGCCATTACTTCCATTGTCGGCTCTGCCTCCTCTTCCTCTATTACATGTTCTTCTATTAAAGGTTCCTCAATCATGAGCTCCTCTATGACAGGCTGCTCCACAGGCTCCTCCACAACCGGTTCCGGCACCGCTTCCGCCGCTGCAACAGGTTCCGGTTCGCCCATCTCCTCTATCTTATCCAGCATATCGCTTAAATCCAGGGATCCAAGCTCCTCTTTTGTCGAAAGTTCCTCTGTCGGCGCCGTCTCGTCCTGCCCTTTTGCCGCCATAGCCGCTTCCAGCTCTTCCTCCGGCATCAGCTCATTGACAGCCTGGGATAAGTCATCCTTCAAGTCCGTAAAAAATCCCATTCCCTAATCCTCCATTCTTTATTCATTGCTTATATGATGAATCGGTTCCGTATCGTCAGTGATCGGAACGATCTTCGTATCCTCCATCGCCTGAATCCGCTCGATCAGCCCCGGCAGGGCTTCCACTGTAGAATCCTTGTCGGACGCATCATGCATCAGGATAATCGCCTCATCCAGCTCGTCCAGCTTCGCCGTGGAATTTCTCACTATGGCTTCCGGGCTGATATAAGCCGAAGAAGCGTCCCCCGAAACGACATTCCAGTCAAAGTAACTCATATCCTGCTCCTCGAGGTAAGCAATCAGCTCATGCATGTCCACACGGCTCACGGTATTACTGCTGCCTCCCGGAAATCTGCAGTACCTGCACCAAACTCCCGTTGTATTATACAAAAATTCCTGCAGCTTCGTCAAATCCTCCACATAACTTTCCTTAGACTGATAGATTTCATTATACTTATGGCTGTAGGAATGCATCGCAAGCGTATGCCCTTCCTCTACAATCCTTTTGTATAACGGCCGATATCTTTCGTCCTCTTTTCCGACCACAAAAAAAGTCGCTTTCACATCATACTCTGCCAGTATATCCAAAATTTCGCCGGTATTACCGCTGGGACCGTCATCGAAGGTGAGGTACACTTTTTTCACTCCGTCCTCCGACGCTGAAATCCTGGCATCCGCATCAGACAAATCCCTCCTGGACTCATTCACACCGGAAGCCGTATACAGCTCTTCGCTCCGTCCCTCCCCTTCAAGCGTCCTGCGTTCTGCCATAACAGGCGTTGCCTGCTCGCGAAGTGCCCGAAGTTCGCGTTTCGCGTCATAGAGACTTACTCCCAGAATCACACAGAGGATCAGCAATATCAGTATCGTGGAAAGCGGAATAATGACGAGCAGCCGCTTCATCAGTTGAAAATGCGCATCCCTTTCCGAATCCATTTTCACCGGCTCCTTTATTGATTCTCTTATTCCACACTCTCCTATACTATATCACATCTGAATGTCGACGGAAAGAAAATTTATTAAAAATCACAAGAAATTTTCACCAGCCTCTCTCTACCTAATTATAATGCAAACTTGCCTGTCGCGTCCCCAAGCCTGCCCACGATTCCGTTTGCCTCCTGCAAAGCCGCGTTCACTGATTCGGACGATTTCACCACATTCTGTACTCGTTCCGAAATATTCGTCGCCCCGTCCGCGCCCTCACGCGCCGCCCTGGAAATACCGTTTAGCGTTTCCGTGATATTATTGATGGATGCCAGAAGTTCTTCCGAAATAGCGCTGAAATCGGTAACCAGAGAGTCAATTTCACCGGCATCCTCGTTGTAATCGTTTGCTATCGTGCCAAGCAGTCCCATACACTCCATCACCTGATTGTCTATGAATGTCAAAAGCTGCTGCGCATCCCCGGCAAGACTGCCCACGGATTCGTTGACCTGTTTCGTTACCTTCTGGATATTTTCCGTATTTTGCTGCGACTGCACGGCAAGCTTTTGTATTTCGTCCGCCACGACCGCAAAGCCTCTTCCCGCCTCGCCGGCCCTGGCCGCCTCAATACTCGCGTTCAGCGACAGCAGCGTCGTCTGCGACGTGATTTCCATAATGGAATCGGCAAGTGTCGAAATCTCGGAAACCACCTGGACTTTCGCCAACGCCTCCTGTAAGTCACGCTCGATAGACTGCTTCTGGCTGACCAAGCTTTTCCTGCTGTTGACTGCAACGCCTTGTGCGTCCGACGCTTTTTTGTGAATTACATCCGCCCGCTCCGCGCCTTCCTGCGCCCGCTCCGCGATATTTCTGGCCGCATACTCTATTTCCTTTGTCATTTCGTTGATGTCTCCCGAAGCCGTAGCCATCTCCTCCATGGACGCCGAGAGCTGTGTGGTCGTTGCGGATACGTCCTCCATCTCGCTGTTGAGAGTTTCCATATTTTGGGAGATGCCGCTGACGCTCTCCATCGTCATATCGGTTTCATCCTTAACACCGTTGATCAATCCGCTGATGCTTGTACGCATTTGTTCCAGAATTCTCGACAGCTTACCGAAATCATCCTTTCTTCTCAAAAGTCTGTCGTTCATCCTGGGCGTAAAGTCACCTTCCGCCATACTATATAACACACCGCCTATCTGCTTCAAAGGCTTGGTGATGTTGACGACAGTCGCAAAAAGATACAAAATCATAATGAGCTCCGAGACGGTGCACACTAAAACAAAGATGTTAATTTTCTCTTGTGTAAACTGGTCTGCCGCCTTGGTGGAAACCGCAATCTGATCGTCGATATTATCCACATAATTTCCTGTTCCGACAACCCAGTCAAAGGGTTCATAATACTGCGTATATGCTCTCTTTGGCTTAGGATCCGTACTCCCTTCTCTCGGATACTGATAGTCATTATAATAACTTCCGTTTTTCACGGCTCCTTGTATAAAATCCTTTACCATCTCAAAACCCGTGACGTCTTTCGTGCCAAGCCGGTTGGTTCCCTCGGTGTCATTTCCCAAAAGCACCACGTTTACGCCGTCCGACTGATCCACCCAAAAATACCCGTCCGTTCCGTATCTCAACTGCCGCACCGCATCAGCCGCCCGCTTCATCCCTTCCTCTTTGCTGTAAACGCCGGCTTCGATGTCCGCCTGATAACAGTCAAGAAGCGAAATCACCTGCTCCACCTGCTGCTGTATTCTGACGTCATAGTCCTTGCGAATATTGTCTTCCTCTTCCTGCAAAATGCGGGTGTTGATCGCCTGCATACTCGACACGGAAAAGCTGATGCTAAAGACCATGAATAGGACAACCAGGATTCCGATAATTACCATTTTTACAATTACACTCAAGTTTTTCATTGCTTTCCATCTCCCCTTCTGATATACTACACTGTTTAAGCATTTGTAAAAAACTAGCTTTGCGTAATTATAATACCATAAAATCCGCTCCCGTTGTCATATATTTTACTTTCGACAAAATTTTCTTCATCCGTTTCCAAAGTCTGCCAGACTTATCAAATTCCCAAACGCTACATATATTCGGAATGGATAACATGGAGAACGTTGCGCCCACCTCTCCCTGAACTAAGCGTGTTCCACCAGCATTTCATATGTCACCCCATATTTTTTTGCAATATCACCGGCATAAGACATGCCCTCCGGCGGTGCCATTTCAATCTTGAATGAACGGTTCCCCCCGTCCGCTTTTACAATGAGGGAGGCGGCCTTAACCGTATCGCAAGACCGGTTTAACTCTTCCAGGTCAAAGGCAAGCTTATGCATATGGGTGTTGTAGATTGTCCGGATTCCTTTTTGCAGAATCGCCCGGACGGCGTCTTTCGCTATGAAATACCCCTCCTCAAAGGACGTCGTGGAAAATGTCTCATTGAGAAGCAGCAGGCTGTTTTTCGTACTATCTGAATAAATCTGGCGGAACCGCCTGCACTCTTCGCCCAGCCGTCCAAGATCCATGGTTTTATCCTCATCCGCCGGAAAATGAGTATAAATACAGTCAACCGGGTGGAACGAAAAGGACGCCGCCGGCACAAAAATACCGCCCTGCGCGAGCACAAACAAAAGCCCGACCGCCTGTGTGACAGTCGTTTTTCCGCCGCGATTTGCCCCTGTCAAAACATATACCAGACGCTCCTTGTCAAAGTCCAGATCATTGTCGACAATCGTCACCGTCTCCTCTTTGACCGCTGACGCCAGCTTGAGATTATAAAATGCCTTCGCCCGCATCATACGTTCCCCGGCCGCTTCCGCCGCCAAAGTCCCCTTACTGAAACGCAGTCCCCGGCCACTCAGCTTTTCTATGTACTGCGCAAAACGGACATAATAAATAAATTCAGGTATCAGACCCGTTATATCCGTAATGGTTACGGACACATACTGATCCAATGTATGCCTTAGTTTTTTCACAACCGACGACAGCATCTGATTGGTGATGCGGTTCATATACCACGGCACATCTTCCATCATATCTCCCTCAGGAACCAGCGCAATCCCCCTGCGGGAAATGATATCCGGCATTTTGGATGTTTCGGCGGCAAAAAGCTGGAACTTGTACTCCTCCTGCCATGTCGTGTCCGGTTTTATGTTTTCCTTCATGAAAACTTTTTCGCAGAAATTATTAATAATATGCGATTTGGTAAAATATTTGCTGTTGATGGAAACCAGCCCGATCCCGTCCGCCTCAAACCGGTCATTTAAATTAATTCCCAACGTAACGCTTCGCAGTTCCGTTGTCGTTGCCCGCAAAGCCTCGATATCCTTCTTCAGCTCCGCAAAACCGTTGTCATGATATAATTGATCAATGTATTCCTTCAACCGAAGCAGCCCCTCCGAACACACCGCCGCATCGGAAAGACTCCTGAAAACAGCTTCCACACACTGAATATAGTCCTTCAGTTCATCCAGCCGGTGCATCAAATCCCATATACCCGCCGCCTCCTCAGACATTGATTTCATACTCAAATGACGCCCAGTCTGACTCAAAGGCAAAAAGCGTGCGGTTATCTTTCCGAAAACGGTATCTGGCCCTGCAGGCTGCGCTTTCATGGATCGTCCTCGACATGTCTCCCTGCGCCGGCGCCTTTAGCGGTTTCCCGGTTCTCTCAAGAAGCTGTGCCTCCAGTTCCATGCGCCCCTGCGTAACTTTCACTCTCCCCTTCCCGATTTCAGATATCTTTGCCCCCAGGTATGTGGCAAATCTGTACTCCCTGCCGTCCAGGACCACAACTCCGATCAATCCCCGGAAGTGAAAACCGACCATGGGAATATCAGCCACAGAGAGCATGAGCGCGCCCTCGGGGAAGCTGCACTGCGTCCAGATGTATTCCTCCGGAAACGACCGTCCCCTGTCTCCTTCCCAATACCCCTGCGCCCCGTCAAAAGAAAAAATCTTCCCATTGACAGACACGTTTCCCCACACCCTATGTTTCATGCTCCATACGCTGTGGCGGCATTCCAGAAACGGGACAAGTAAAAACGGTCCCATGATATCGTATCTTAGCGGGAAAAGATCGCCAAACGCAAGCTTTCCCTCCGCTTTCAGTCCCGGCGCGCACACCGACAGACGGATCCCGCTCTTCCCGAACCGGTTCTTTCCTATAAAAATAGCCCTGCCTCTTTTCCGAAATGCTTCACCGGGAAACGAAACCGTCCACGACTGCTCTTCAGTGATAATCTGCACGGAGCATGTCCTCTTTGTCCCTGTCCGGTGAACCGCCGGTATCACCGCCATAGTCTGCGTATCGGACTGACATTTGAAGTACCACCCGTAAAACCATCCCCCTTTTCCTGAAACCATCCCCTCACTCCTTTTCACACTAATTTTCATTTTCTTTCCTCTTTTTGCAGTCCGTCTGTGCAGGACCGTCAATCAGACGTCCTTCTTTATCGAACCGGGAGCCATGGCATGGACAGTCATAGCTTTCCTCCTCCGGGTTCCATTCCAGACGGCAGCCCATGTGGGGACAGTTTGGAATGATCCGTCCCTTTCCAGACGGCAAAAGATGTTTTGACAGACCTTTCACCGTATAAGCGCCATGCACAAGCAGCTCTTTCGCAGCCTGCGCCGTAAAATGCCGATTGGGTGAAAAAATATCCGCTTCCTGACATTCCCGTCCTGTGATCAGAGCTGTCAGGATATGCGCGCTCACCATGGAGGATGTCATGCCCCATTTCCCGAAACCCGTGGCAACATACCAGTATGGTTTGCGCCCGGAAAATCTGCCGATATAGGGCACCCCGTCCAGGGTCAGACAATCCTGCGCCGACCACCTGTACACTTCACGGCATCCGGGATACATTTCCTGTGACCTGTTTCGCGGCATCCCATATTTGCATCCCTCGCCCGTCCTGTCCGCCGGATTCACCCCTGTCCGGTGGCTTCCGCCTCCGAGAAGCAGTAAATCGCCGCAGCTTCTGAAAGAAAGGCCTCCGGGATCTGTCCCCAGGTACATGCCCTCAAGGCTCCCCGCCCCTTCCAGCGCTGTCACATAGCTCCGTTCCTGATGCATTCTGGCAAAATAGTATCCCGGTACATTGATAAAAGGATAATGGGAGGCAAACACGACATGTTTGGCCGTCACCGTCCCCCTGTCCGTCTCCACCTTCCTGTCATCCACTTTCAGCACCTTGGACTGCTCATACACTTCCACCTCCTCCGCCATTTCCGCCAGAAATTTCAAAGGATGGAATCTCGCCTGGCGTGCAAACATTGTCACGCCCGCCACCGGAAAAGGAAGCTCACAGTCTGTCTCAAAAGATGCCCTTATGCCAAGCGACTCAGCAGCCGCAGCCTCCTGTTCCAAAAGCGCCGTCCCTGTCCGGGAATAAAGGTATGCCGGACACCTGACAAAACCGCAGTCGATCCCTTTCTCCCTGATCAGCCTTTCATATTGCCCGATAGCCGCCTCGTTCGCCTCGGCATAATGCGCCGCCATCCGGCTGCCGAACGTCCTGATAAGCCGACAGTAAATTAAGTTATGCTGGGACGTAATTTTCGCCGTGGTGTTCTTTGTCTGCCCGCTTCCAATCCTGTCCGCTTCCAGCACCACCGCCCGGACACCCTCTTTCTTTAAGTAATATGCCGTCAAAATTCCCGCAATCCCGGCCCCGATAACAACAACCGGCGCCTCCATGTCTCCCGGAAGCGGATCACGTTTTCTGATCTCGCTTCCCTTCACCCAGACAGATTCCATCTTTGCCTCCGCTCCTTCCCGCCCCGGCATGACAATGCTTTGAAGGGACAGGATTGATTTTGAATAGCATATGCCGATTTCCTTTTTCCATTCACTTTGAAGCCGCAATGTCATATAACCCGTAATTTCCTTCTTAGCCTTCCCACGCAAAAAAACAGCGGGGAATTTCCCCGCCGCCCGGCAAACCGCAGTCTTTCGACCGTTCCTGTTTCGATATTCAAAGCTTCTTTCCTAAATCAGCCGCAGCTTTTCAAAAGCACTGTAAAGACCATCTTCTGTCACTGACGGGCAGACCATATCCGCAATCTTTTTCAGAGAGGGACTTCCGTTTTCCATGCAGACGCCGATTTCCACGGCACGAATCATCTCCAGATCATTCATACTGTCTCCGACGGCAATCGTATCCGCCCTGGAAACACCCAAAAACTCACATAACCTCTCCACTGCCTTCCCTTTATTGAAAGCCTTGCTGGCCAGTTCTCCGTTTACGATGCCACAGGCATCCTCATCCTGAATGCAGAAATCAAATTCATCCCGCAATACCTCCATGGGCTTTTTCAGGCGCTCCGCGCCCCTGCTCATGAATGCCATCCCATAAATAGGCTCTCCATCGTATTCTGACATGGGATGAATGCCCAGTTCACTCTCAATCTGAATCCGCCAACGCAGCAGCTCACTGTTAGTCTCTGACCTCGCATTTTCCGCAAGAAATTCCTTAAACCCCTCATCGGTATAACTACAATTTCTGCCTCCTATGGTACGGTAAATGCCGCTTTCCTTAAAAACGTCCAGTACTCTGGCCTGCTGCTCTGAGGTCATCGGGCAGTCATAAACGACCTGACCGTTATACTCAATATAGCCGCCGGCACTGGCGATCAGACCGTCAAAGCCAAACTCCAATACAGGAAAGAGCATCCCGTAATTCCGGCCGGAACATAACACCACTTTATGCCCCCCGCCCCGGGCACGGCGAACCGCTTCAACCGCGGACGGCGGCGGAACATTTTTCCCCGGTTCCGTCAAAGTTCCATCAATATCCAAAAAAATCAGTTTTTGATTCATGATAACCTCCATGTCACAGCTCTGCTGTGACTCAAATCAATGCGGAGAATGCCGTATTTGGGGCATTCTCCTGTGTGAGACTTAGTACTTCTCCACGAAACAGCCTTTGCTGTGAGTGGCTAGAAGTACTTCTCACACTAACCTCCCTTATCAAGTTTCCTGTATGAACACGCTTTCATTTTGATTATTATATAATCTCGAAAAAACCGCTGTCAATCTGTCTTATCTCTTTTTCTGTTTTTGCCAAATCAAATTTGCCTGTTTTATGCAAAATGCTGATTTTTTCTCATTTTCCGTCACAAATATTGACTTTTTTATGCCCTTCATGCTATTCTCACTTCATCATGAACGCGAGTTCATTTCGTACATTTTATTGCACATCAAAACTAAATTTTTAAGGAGGAAACTATGAACCACGATTATGCAAAGATAGCAAAAGAAGTCATTCAGGCCGTCGGCGGATCGGAAAACATCAAGTCTGCCGCCCATTGTGCTACCCGTCTGCGTCTCATCGTCGCAGACCGTTCCCTGGCTGACGATGAAAAAGTCGGCGAAATTGACGCCGTAAAAGGGACTTTTTTCACAGCCGGACAATATCAGATCATCTTCGGCACCGGTCATGTCAACCGGGTCTATGAGCAGATCACCCAGCTTGGTATTGCCGAGACTACCGCAAGCGAAGCGAAGGAAGCAAAAATGGACGGTAAAAACCAGGTGCAGAAAGCCATCCGTACTTTTGGGGATGTGTTTGTCCCTGTCATACCTGCCCTGGTGGCCACCGGTCTGTTCCTCGGTCTGAAAGGCGCCCTGCTCAATGATAACTTTCTGTCTTTATTCGGCATGACCAATGCCGACATTCCCCATACCTTCCAGGTTCTGGTGGAGGTGCTTTCCGGCACCACTTTCGCTTTCCTGCCCGCCATTGTGTGCTGGTCTACGTTCCGCGTATTTGGCGGTTCCCCGGTGCTTGGGCTGATTTTGGGACTGATGCTTGTAAACGGCGCCCTGCCAAATGCCTACTCCGTGGCAGACCCTTCCAGCGGCGTGACGCCCCTGATGCTTTTTGGTTTTATTCCTATAGTAGGTTATCAGGGCAGCATCCTGCCGGCTTTTGTAGCCGGGGTGATCGGCAGTAAGCTGGAAAAGAAACTGCGAAAAACAGTTCCCGCGGTTTTTGACTTTATGGTCACACCGTTTCTGGTACTGTTCATAATGCTTGTTCTCTCACTTTTGGTAATCGGGCCCATCCTTCATGCACTGGAAAATGTTCTTCTGGTTATCGTGGAGTACGCGCTGGAGCTTCCTTTAGGCATAGGCGGTCTGATCGTTGGCTTCTTCTGGTCTATCATCACCCTCACAGGTGTCCATCATATATTCAATATGTTGGAGATCAGCCTGTTGGCCAACACCGGTTTTAACCCTTTTAACGCTATTTTATGTATGTGCGGATTTTCCTCTGCCGGCGTATGTCTCGCGATCTCCATAAAAGCCAAAAAGAAAGAGATCCGCGCCATCGGCCCCAGTGCAACCGTGTCCGCCCTGCTGGGTATCGGTGAACCCGCATTATTCGGCGTCATCCTTCGTTATGGCATGAAGCCGTTCCTCCTCAGTTGTTCCATCAACGGCATAGCCGGTATGATAGCCATGCTGCTTGGAATGAAAGGCACCGGAAACGGTATAACCACGATTCCCGGACTGCTGTTGTACATATACTCCCCTTCCCAACTGATGATGTATGTGGTGCTTGCCATCACTACCTTCGCCGTAGCCTTTGGCCTGTGCTGGTTTTTTGCAGTACCCCCGGAAGTCATGGAGATCGAAGCTCCAAAAGAGAGCAAAAAAGAGATTCCCGAGGCTGCACCGATAGCCTTTCCTGATGTGCTGGGCGCTGTAGCCCGGGGCGTCTTCGTTCCCATGGAAGAGATTCCCGACCCGACTTTTTCCCAGGGCGTCCTTGGAGCCTGCTGTGGCGTCGAGCCTGAGACAGGAAAAGTTTATTCTCCCATGGATGGCAAAATCAGCACCCTTGCCGATACATTACATGCTCTTGGTATTGAGGCGGAAGGTGTGGAACTGCTCATCCATGTAGGTATAGATACGGTGGAAATGAAAGGCGATGGCTTTAAAAGTCACGTCAAGGAAGGTCAGACAGTTAAGAAAGGCGACCTTCTGCTGACTATGGATCTGGAAAAAATCAAAGCTGCCGGTCACCCTGCTACTATAATGGTCGCGGTTACCAATTCCGACGATCTGGCCTCTGTTGAAGCCGTAGCTTCCGGTCCGCTCAAGCCCGGCGATCGGCTGATGTGCCTGAAAGCATAGTGCCATCAGTGCGAAACGCCGGCGATACAAGTCAGCCCATCGGTTAAAAGAGCCGCCCTCCTGGGTGGCTCTTATCTCCCATTCTTGACAACAACGATAGTCGGGAATAAAATATTCCTATATTAATAATACGGATCGACAGAGTTCGACACTCGATATTTATCTTATGCTATATAAGCCACCCATGATTACATACGCGAAGAAAGGAGGGATTGCCGTGGTCAGCATGCAGGATATTGCCGATAAGGCAGGCGTTTCCAGAGTCACCGTCTCCAGAGTTCTCTCAAACCATCCTTCCGTCAAAGCAGAGACACGTCAAAAGGTACTCCACTGGGTCAAAGAACTGGATTATGAGCCAAATCTCATCGCCCAAAGCCTGGCAGGCAGCAGAACGAACATCATCGGTCTGCTGGTTCCGGAAATTGCCTATCCTTTTTTCAGTGAAATCATAGAATCCATAGAAAATCAGGCTTTTTATGAAGGATATAGTGTGATCATCTGCAATACGCATCGCAGTCTGGACAAAGAAAAAAATATTCTCGCCCAACTGCGCCAAAGAAAAGTGGACGGTGTGATTGCAGTCCCTGTTTCTCCGAAACAAAGCCTGTCCGCCTACCAGCGTCTTCAGGTTCCCGCAGTGATGATCACCAAACGGATGGAAGGATTTAGCAGCGTATATATTTCCCATTATAATGGCGGTCAACAGATAGCCAAACATTTTCTGAACATGGGTTTTCAGAAAATAGGATATATCGGTCCCACCAAAGAGTCTACCTCCGCCATAAAATATGCCGGATTCCAGCAGTATTTGGCTGCCAGCCAGATAGAACTGACCGATGTGATCGAATGTCCGGCGCCGGAAAATATGAACGCCAGTCTGGTCTGCCAGTTGGTAAAACAGTATGCGGCGGATTATGGACTGCATTGCGAAGCATATCTGGCCAATGACGACATTACCGCCTGTGAAGCCATCACTGCATTCCGTGAACTGGGTTACGCGGTTCCACAGGACATTGCCATAGCCGGCTTTGATAACTCCCTTCTGGCCAAAGAAGTCAGCCCGAAGCTCACGGTTTTGGCCCAGCCTTTGGATGAGATTGGAAGAAAATCTGTGGAAATCCTGCTGAACCAGATCAACAATGGCACAGAGCCGTGTATGTATGAATTAGAATCACGTGTCATCGCGAGAGAATCCACAATCCGCCTTGCGCCTGCCAGACCGTAAAAAATTATGAATCATACTCTCCGTGGCGGCTGATAGGAAGGGGCGGGTTCTCACCAGGCGACCATATCCGGCAGGAAGTACTCCACATCAGTGTTGATGTACATATTCCAAGAAGGCTTTGGCTGCTTTTCCCTCTTTATCATTATATTTCCATCCTGATTTCTCCCCGACAAACTGTGCCACGCTTCTAAACAACTCGCACATACCCAAAACAGACTTCCAGGCATTATCAACATTACCGTCAAAATAAGTTGCCATAAGCATTTGCCATTCTTCCTCCGAAAGCCACTTATACAAATATTTTGATGATTTCCCGGTGCTTACTGACCATTCCGTTAAAATTCCAACCTTCCAATTTAACATTGTAATAAGCTGCGGTCTTACGCAATAATTTGTCATATCCTGCACATAGGGGATCTCCTTGCGCCATAATCCTTTTGCGATATTATTGGTACACCACCAAAACTCATTACAAACTGCTAAATATTGTTCTTCCGTTGGCTCTTTGACCCAATGCTGACAATCTGTCGCTGCTTCTATTCCTGGTAATATAGATTCTTTATCTAATAAAATCTTGCAAAGTTTATCATCTTGAATGTGCTGTAGTGCATAATCAACAGACTTCACTGTCAAGTCAATTCTGGTCCCGTCTGTAAATTGCATCAGCCATCCATACGAGTTTTTCTTATCACTCGGACAATATGGTGTTTCATCAGGATACTGCATATAAAGAATATCCCCAAAAAGATTAATCCAGTCTTTGTCTTCTATAAAACTTTTGGTATCTTCCACAACATAAACAATATCATAATCTTGAAAAATATCTTTTGGAACTTTTTCGTTTGTTCTTGAACCGTTCATATAAACAGCTTTAATTCTCACGTCACTTTTGGCAATGCCTAAAATAAGGTCATACATTTCATTTTCTGTTCTCATAATTGCACCTCCGTTATCGCTTCCATTGTAGTGTTCATGACTGCCTTCTCATTCCTTTTGTCTTCTGAACTCAACCGGCCTGCCGTTTAAATTGCTGAGAAAATCAAGCTTCTCCGTCGGCTTTGCGTCCGTTTCTGCAACTTCAAAAGTACATGAGATACTCTCAAAAGCCATTAATAAAAAATAGGCTTCGCCTATTCAACTCCCCTGCCCCTCAATCTTGAGGGGTGGGGTTGTTTTCTGTCCCTTATTCCTTCATAATACTCTTATGAACATCCTTCAAAAGATTTTTAAAGAACACTACGAAGAAATTGAAT
>CAJUMJ010000060.1 GCA_910587095.1 uncultured Lachnospiraceae bacterium | reverse complement strand
TCGGATTAAAACTGTTGGTACTTGGTGAGGTTCTTTCGAACCTTAGTACCACTACGTTTGGATTGGAGCGAAAGCGCGTCTGTGTTGATTATACTATTTGTACAACTTTAACAGATGAAATGGAGTTTCGCAATTACCTATTCTGTTTATGCTGCCGGCATTTCCTAAGACCGCGCATTGCCATCGCTCAAATTATCCGGCCCGAACCCCTCGGGAAGAAGTTCAGCCAGTGTCATAACACGGTAATCCTCCTCGGATTTTGCCACAATAACCTGAAAATGCTCCGGCTCACAAAACTCCATCATCACCTGCCTGCAGACGCCGCACGGATAAGCGTACTGAGTCAGCGCTTCCCCCTCCGGACTGCCCACAATGGCAATCGCCGCAAATGCCCGCAGCCCATCGCTGACCGCCTTAAAGAACGCCGTCCGCTCAGCGCAGTTGCTCGGTCCGTAAGCCGCATTCTCGATATTGCAGCCTGTGATAATCTGACCGTCCGCACAAAGCAGCGCCGCGCCTACCTGATAATGGGAATAAGGCGAGTAGGATTTCCTTCTCGCCTCTATCGCTTTTCCAATCAGCTCCTTTATCCCTTCCTGAGATAAATGACCGCTATCCATATTGTTCTCTCCTGCCTTTTTTGTTAAGTGAATTATCCGATTCCCGTTTTTAAGGTCTTTCCCATATATGTTATTTCTGTACGGTTTTTGACCTGTAAATCAAATTAAATATACGCCTTGAATTTTGCAATCGACTCCACCAAAAGCTTCTCAAATTTGGGTGCCACCGCATTCGCCGCCTCCTGCACCTCCTCATGGGTCAAAGGCGCGCTGTTCATACCTGCCGCCAGATTGCTGACACAGGATACGCCGCAAATCTTCATTCCCATATGGTTCGCCGCAATCGCCTCCACGACAGTGCTCATGCCGACCGCGCTGGCTCCCAGCTTGTGAAGCATCTGGATTTCAGCAGGTGACTCAAAAGAAGGACCCGTGAGCTGTGCATACACACCCTCAAACAATTCGATCTCATTCTCCTTGGCCGTCTCTCTGATAATCCCCTGCAAATCCTCATCGTAAACATGAGACATATCCGGAAATCTGGTTCCCAGCTCTTCTATATTCGGTCCGATCAGCGGATTCGGTGCAAAGATAGAAATATGATCCTGAATCAGCATCAGACTGCCCGCATGGAACGCCGGGTTGATTCCGCCGGAAGCGTTCGTCAGAAAGAGCACCTTTGCGCCCATCATCTTCATCAGGCGGGTGGGCAGCACCACATCCGTGATGGGATATCCCTCATAATAGTGCACGCGCCCCTGCATCAACACAACAGGCACTTCATTGATATAGCCAAAAATAAACTTCCCGGCATGTCCCGGCACGGTGGATACGGGGAACCCTTCGATTTCATTGTAGGGAAGTTCCGCTTTCACATCCACAACCTTCGCAAAGTTGCCGAGGCCTGAGCCGAGAACTACCGCCACCTTCGGCTCGAAATCAATCTTCTCTTTGTAACACGCAAAGCATTTTTCAAGTTTTTCGTATACTGGATTCATATGATTACCGCCTTTCTATTGATGTCCTAATTATATCATCCCTGCATTTTCTCCGCAATCAATATATCCATACAATGCCGATGCGGCATGCCGCCGCTCATAATCCGTCACGGACGCAGCGCTGTACCCGAGAAGTAACCGTTCCCAGCGTGTCACTCAAACCCATTTCCTCCTAATCAGTAAAGCATCAGTTTTTCCCATCATAACAGCAGACCGTTTCTCTCACCATAACGTATTTGTTGAAAATCAGATATCTGCTCAACCAAATGGAGAAAAATAGAGCATATAGATTTTTCGTTTCTATATGCTCCAGCACTGTTAACGTTTCCCATATCGCAGCGGCTCCGCCACCGTCCTGTTGAAGAACGCAATGAGCGGGCCCATAAAAAATGCCGTCACCACCGTGCCGATTCCCACAGTGGCGCCGAAAAGAAATCCCACAATGGTGCAGAATAAATCCGAGGAAATCCGGCATATCTGGAATTTCCACTTTTTCTTTTCCGAGAGAATCAGCGACACCGCATCGTATGTAGACACACCCATATCCGCAGTAAAATAAAGGGCGGAGGAAAAACACATAATAACGATTCCCATAATCAGAAAGACAAACCTGACAGGCAGGGACGGCTCCGGGATCAGCCGCTCAAAGAGAAGAGAGGAATACTCCACCACATATCCCAAAAGAAAAATATTGATCACCGTCCCAAGCCCGATCTTCTTTTTGTCCGCCAGAAAAATGGCTATCAGCATCAACAGGTTGATGGCCGCATACACCGTCCCGAAACCGGGAGCGCCCTCCGGCAGTATACGAAAAACACCATGGACAAAAACCTGAAACGGATCAAGTCCCAGCGCCGAAAAATTGAACATGCCGACGCTGAATCCGCAGATCAGCACCCCGCACACCGTCATCCATATTCTTCTTGTACGTTCCTGCATTTTTATCTCCATTCCGGAGCGTTTACGCGACGAGGCGACGCAAACATCTCTCATATCGTTATACCGATTCTTTCGGGCACTGGTACGCTAACGGCCAAGCAGTCCCTTTTTCTCCAGAAACTCCTTCGCCACTTCCCTATCCTCCCTGCCGTTTGCTTCCACCTCGTAGTTCATCTGCTGCATCTCGTCCTCAGTAATGAGCCCGTTCATTTTCTCCAGAATACCCCGAAGCTCCGGGTATTTTTCCAGCGCATCCTTCCTCACAATCGTTCCCGCGTCATAGGTCTCAAAAAATACCTGATCATCCGTGAGCAATACGAGATTGTTGGCCGCGAGCTGCGCATCCGTTGTGAAAGCGTTGATAACATCCACCTCTTCGTTTTTTAACGCCTCATATTTCAGGGCGATTTCCATCTGCACAGTATCCTTAAACTGCATGCCATATGCTCCGCAAAGCCTGGGATATCCTGTTTCCAGTTCAATGTAATCCGGGTTGCCGCCAAATGTAAGTTCCCCGGAAGCCGCCGCCAAATCCGAATAGGTCGAAAGACCGTACTGTTTCGCCGTATCCTGTCTGACTGCCAGCCCATAAGTATTGGAAAAACCATACAGTCCCGTCCATGTCAGTCCAAGGGCATCATACTCCTCTAACAGCTCCTCATAGAGCTTATCGTCATCCTTCTCCATCTCTTCCTTTTTCAGTACATTTAACCATGCCGATCTCGTATACTCCGGGTAAAGATCAAACTCTCCCTTCACAAGCGCGGGATGGATGTTTGTCGTGCCGCCTCCCACGCCTTTGGTAATCTCCACCTCGTAGTCCGTCCCTTCCTCAATCAACTGTGCCATGATCTCCGTCAGTATATACTGTTCCGTCATGGGCTTTGACGCAATCCTGATCGGTTCTTTCTTCCCGCAGGCGCAAAGCCCGCAGACCATCCCAGCCAATAACAGAACCGCAATTCCCTTTCTTGTACTTTTCATCTTCAATCTCATCCTCCTTAGTTCCGTAACTTCATCAAGCGCCGCACAATAATTGCTTCACAAACGCGTCTCTCGGTTTGTCCAGAAGTTCCTCTTTGTTCCCTTCCTGCCAGATCACCCCATCCTTCATAATCAGGATCCGGCTCCCCAGTTTAAGCGCCTCCTCTATATCATGGGTAATAAACACAATCGTTATTCCCGTTTTTTTCTGCAGGGCCAAAAGCTCCCCCTGTAACGCACGTCTCGTAATCTCGTCCACCGCTCCGAAAGGCTCGTCCATCAGCAAAATGTCCGGGGACGCCGCCATCGCTCTCGCAATCCCCACCCGCTGTTTCTGTCCGCCGGAAAGCTGTCTCGGAAACCGTTTTGCCAGTTCTGTTGGAAGCTCCACCATCTCGAGCATTCTCTCGGAAAGCTTACGCTTGTCCTCCTTTGACAACTTCTTGTCAAGACGAGGGACATAACATATATTGTCCTCCACCGTCAGATGCGGAAACAGCTTCGCCCCCTGCACCGCATAGCCGATCCTTCTTCGCAGATTTGTCAGATCACACGCCGACAGATTCTCTCCCTCCACAAGCACTTCCCCTTCCGCAGGCAGCACCAGACCGTTTATCGTTTTGAGAAGCGTCGTCTTTCCGCACCCGGAGGGCCCGATTATCACAAGAAACTCCCCCTTTTCCACGGCAAGGGTTATCTGGCGCAGCACCTCATGTTCTCCATAGGCTGCCGACACATTCCGTATTTCAATCGCCTTATTCAATGCCGTACCTCCTGTTCACAGCCTTTTGTACTCTCGCAAGCAGCCAGTCGCTAAAGATCGCCAAAAGCGCAATCAATAGCGATCCCGCCGCCGTAAGCGTCATATTGTAAGTGGTGATGCCACGGTAAATCGCCGCGCCCAGCCCGCCGGCGCCGATAAAGGAAGCGATGCCTCCCATCGCAATAATCATCACGACCATGTTGCGAAACCCGCTTATGATCACCGGAAGCGCCAGCGGGAACCGGATACCTGACAAGATCTGGCGTCCGTCAGAGCCAAGCCCCTGCGCCACTTCCAAAATACCGGCATCCACATTGGTAAGTCCCGTGTAGGTATTTCTGACGATCGGAAGCAGGCCGTAAACGGTCAGAGCGATTATTGCCGTCTTATTGCCTATGCCTGTAAAGGGAATCAAAAAACCCAAAAGGGAAATTGACGGGATCGTATAAATCACGTTGATAACGCCCAAAACTGCACCCGCCAGTTTTTTATGTCCGCTGATAAAAACACCCAGCGCAATCCCAAGCACCCCTGCACATACCACCGCTGTCAGAGAAATCCTGATATGCTCCAGCAGACAGGTCATAAAAAACGCCCGACGCTCCCAAAGAATCTGTATGATCTGCATAACTGCTCCCTGTCGATAAAATAATCGTTTTTCTGTCCGTAACTTTGTCCTGCAAAACATAAGCCAGATGCCGGAAGAGAAACATCCCGGCGCCTGGCCCTTAAGAATTTCATCCTTTAAGTAAGATATCACAGAAATAAAAGATGTGCAATCAAAACCGTGCGGCGGTTGCTTTTGCTCATAAGATGGCGCTCCCTCAGTTCTGCCCACGCCCATTCGCAAAATCGCGTCTCCGCCGCTCTCCGCTGCTACGCAGCTATTTTTGCTCATCAGCGGGCGTTCCCTCAGAGCATCATTTACCGGCCAAATTCGTGCAAGCACGATTTGTCCGGCAAATGCGCTCTGGCTGAACTGTTATATAATAATACACACCATCCCGCCGTTGCAATCGTTGACAATCTTCTGCATGGTTTCCTGGAGTTTGATCTGACTCTCCTCGTTTATCATGGATATCTTGCCTGTAATGCCGTCATTTACTAGTTGTTCCACGGTCTTGCCAAAGATATTCGTCTCCCAAATACCTTCCTCGCCGGTATCCGCATCGGAAATAAATTGAATCAGATCCCTGGCCTGTTCCTCCGTCCCTACAATAGGCGATATCTCCGTCTCTATGCTTGCCTTTATCATATGGATACTGGGACTTTCTGCCTTGATCTTAACGCCAAATTTATTCCCCTGTTTGATAAGCTCCGGCTTCTCTAAAACAATTTCCTCCCGGTCAGGCATGACAACGCCGTAGCCTTTATAGCGCACCGCCTCCAGCGCGTGCAGCACTTTCACGTACTCCCGCTTCATCTTCGCCATCTCACGCAAGGTTGCGAGAAGCTGGTACTCACTCTCGATCGATTCTCCCACCAGATCGCTTAACATCTCATAATAGTACGCGTCGTCCACGTCCAGGATGATACGCACACTGCCGTCAGACATATCGATGCCGTCCAGCTTGCACTTTTTGATATATTCGCTCTCCACCTTAAACCGGTCCGTAGTGATGTCCCGGATATGGTTTAAATCGTTCATCAAAAGCTTTAACTGTGCAATGATGTCTCTCTTCATCTTGTGGTCATAAGGCAGCATTTCAACCCACTTCGGCATATAAAACTCAACCATAGTGAGCGGGAACTCATAGAGAATATTCTCCATGATATGATTAATGTCGTCTTTTTTTAGCTGTTCACAGTTGATCGGCATAACCGTCACCTGATATTTCTCACTGATCTCGTCGGCAAGGTTCCTCGTCTCTTCCGCGTAAGGCTTCTCGGAATTTAAGAGCACAATGTAAGGTTTTCCCAAAGCCTGCAATTCCTTTATGGTGCGCTCTTCCGCCTCCACATAGTTTTCTCGCGGTATCTCCCCAAATGAGCCGTCACAAGTCACCACTATACCGATGGTAGAGTGATCCCTGATTACCTTTCTCGTGCCGATCTCCGCAGCCCTTGTAAACGGAATCTCTTCCACGGACCAAGGTGTTTTCACCATACGTTCCGCCTCTTTTTCCATATGGCCGGAAGCGCCTTCCACCATATAGCCCACGCAGTCAATCAGCCGCACCTTCACGTCAATGTCCGCGCCCAGCTTTACATGCGCCGCCTCCTTCGGTATAAACTTCGGCTCCGTCGTCGTGATCGTCTTCCCGCCCGCGCTCTGAGGCATCTCGTCCTGAGCCCGCTCCTTCTCATGCTCATCCTCCATATAGGGAAGCACAAGAAGATTCATAAAACGTTTGATAAAGGTGGATTTTCCTGTTCTGACAGGCCCCACCACACCCAGGTAAATTTCTCCCCCCGTTCTGAGCTGTATATCTTTATACAGGTCATATGTACTGCTTTGCAATATATCCATAAGAAAATCCTCCTGCTTATACTGATAAATGTATATGCAGAAGGATTTCTGTCTATGCAGGTTTTCGCATGCGCTATTCTACCAGCTTATGGAAAATAATGCAGTTAGGCTGATCTACCTTGATTTCCCTGCCGTTCATCACCAAAAGCCCGTTGTCCAGATCCACGTTAAAAAAGGTCATCGTGTTCGACTCGTGGTTTAGCGAAACCAGATGTTTGTTATCAGGGAACAGATTGGCGTCTTTCGGATAGTCGCCGCTGATTGGCAGGCATAAAATCTTCTCAAGCATTCCGCTGATCTGGTCAATCTTATAAACCACCGCGCTGTTATCCCCGGCGTTGGAACTCACCATGTATTTAAAATCGACGGAGATATTGAGCGCGCTTGCCGCGGAGCCGCCGGCATGATAATCGTTCAGCGTGGAGATCGTCTGAATTTTTTCAAACTCCGGGTTGTTATTCACTTCCTCATAGGTATAAACGTCTATATAGTTCTTAAGTTCATGCACAATATACAAAAACTCGCCGTTTTGTGAAAACTTCAAATGTCTCGGCGCGGATTCCTGCTCGCTTCTTATCATATCGATCGGCCTTAGCTTTCCGTTTACATGATCCAGCCGGTATACGTTCACATGGTCAAGTCCAAGATCAGCGGCGCACAGGTAATGGTTATCTCTGGTCATCTTCACACAGTTGACATGCGGTCTGAAATTGCGCTCCGCAATACTGCCAAGCCCCTTGTGGTAAACCTCATCCGTAATCTCCCCGATACTGCCGTCCTCATGCAGACGAAGCACCGTGATCTTGCCGTCATGATACCCCCCTACGAAGAGAAACTTGTCCTCATAGTCCGTAGAGAGATAGCACCCTCTCATACCGTTGATGGAACCCTGGTTTATCACTTCCAGGTCGCCGCCGGGCAAAATCCTGTACGCTTCCACCCCAAAATCCGTGATGGAATAAAGATATTTCTCATTGTGGGAGATCGTGATATAGGAGGAGTTAGTAATCTCCACCTGGTTTTTCTCCGTCATCCTGCCGTTTTCCATATCTACGTCGTAAATTTTGATTCCGTAGTTATCCGCCTTCCCCGTCGTATAGGTAGATACATACGCCACATACCTATCCTGACTCATCGCAATATTCACGCCCTTTCCTTAATTTTCGAAATACTTGCCGCGATTCCGAATGCATTCGCGGCCCCGCTTCCAAACAGTTACAGTTATTTTAGCATATAATCCCCGTCTTGTTAATCCTCAAATTCTGATATTATTTTACATTTTCCCATTGACATACTTCATCTTTCTTGTATAATGATATGCAGTGTTTGTTTAGTTTTAGTAAACTTTAAGTTTATATTTACTGAATAACATTAGTGAATTTTGAGATTCCGCACAGCGGAATCATAGTGGTTATCAGGAAAATAAGGCTATTGTAAAAAAGAAATCAGCATGAATGAAGGATGATTATGGAAAACACCTCCGCCCGGATGGATTTGGGCAATAAAATCAAAGAATTACGAAACAAAAAAGGGCTGACTCAGGAGGAGCTGGCTGACCGCTGCGAACTTTCCAAGGGATTCATCAGCCAGTTGGAGAACGACCTGACCTCGCCCTCCATCGCCACCCTGATTGACATCCTGCAATGCCTGGGAAGCAATCTGAAAGATTTTTTCAATGACGCGGACGATGAACAGATTGTCTTTGGCCCGGAAGACTTTTTTGAGAAAATCGACACGGAGCTTCACAATAAAATTGAATGGATCATTCCAAACGCCCAAAAAAACATGATGGAACCCATACGCGTCACCCTGGAAGCCGGCGGCTCTACTTATCCCGACCTGCCCCATGAAGGAGAGGAGTTCGGCTATGTGCTCTCCGGTTCCGTAACCGTCATCATAGGCAACCGCAGTATCCGGGCAAAAAAAGGGGAAGCTTTCTACTACAGGCCGGACTCGGAACACTACATAAAAGCCGGAAAAAAAAGCGGCGCCGTCTTCCTGTGGATCAGCACGCCGCCAAACTTTTAACAAATTGGACTTCGTTCAATCGTGAGCTGCATTCAATTGTGAGCCGCGCTCGATTTGACTCACACAGAAAAAATTAATTGGAGGGCTTACTCTCATGAATAAAGAACTGATTCAACTGATCGACATCTCAAAATCCTTTGACGGACAAATGGTGCTGGACGAATTAAATTTGAGCATACATGAGAATGAATTTGTCACTCTGCTCGGTCCAAGCGGCTGCGGAAAAACTACCACTCTGCGCATTTTGGGCGGATTTGCGAATCCTGATAAGGGACATGTGATTTTTGACGGCCAGGATATTACCAATATCCCGCCAAACAAAAGACTGCTTAACACGGTCTTTCAGAAATACGCGCTCTTCACCCACATGACCATCGCGGAAAACATCGCTTTTGGTCTTAAAATAAAGAAAAAATCAAAAAGCTATATAGACGACAAAATCCGCTATGCTCTCAAGCTTGTAAACCTGGAAGGCTACGGGAACCGGATGCCGGACTCTCTAAGCGGCGGCCAGCAACAGCGGATCGCCATCGCCCGCGCTATAGTCAACGAGCCCAAGGTTCTTCTTTTGGACGAACCTCTTGGCGCCCTCGACTTGAAGCTGCGCCAGGAAATGCAGTACGAGCTGATCCGCATGAAAAACGAGCTGGGAATCACCTTCGTCTATGTCACCCACGATCAGGAGGAGGCGCTCACCATGTCCGACACCATCGTGGTTATGAACCAGGGGTACATCCAGCAGATCGGCTCTCCTGAATCCATCTACAACGAACCGGAAAACGCGTTTGTAGCCGACTTTATCGGGGACAGCAACATCATTCCCGCCACGATGATCGAAGATAAGCTCGTCAGCATACTCGGCACACGATTTGCCTGCGTGGATACAGGCTTTGGCCGCAACAAACCGGTGGACGTGGTGATCCGCCCGGAAGACGTGATTCTCGTAGAGCCCTCAGAGGGAATCATCCAAGGAATCGTGACGCACCTGATTTTTAAGGGGGTCCATTACGAAATGGAGGTACAAGCCTGCGGTTTTGAGTGGCTGGTGCACTCTACCACCCTTTTTCCTGTGGGGAAGGAAGTCGGTATTAAGGTAGATCCCTTCAATATCCAGATCATGAACAAACCGGAATCTGAAGACGAGGAGGCGGTAGCAATTGACATCTAAAAGTAAATGGCTGTCTGCGCCTTATCTGCTCTGGGCCGTTGTATTCATCATCATCCCTCTTGGTATGATTTTCTACTATGGCCTGACCGATAAGACGGGAGCTTTCACTCTTGACAATATTATCGCAATCACCACGGCAGGACACGCCAAAGCGTTGCGCGTTTCCCTCCTGCTCTCCCTGATAAGCACCCTGGTCTGCTTTTTGCTGGCCTATCCGCTGGCGATGCTGCTAGCCCAAATGAACACAAGACGGCACAACTTCATTATTCTCGTTTTTATCCTGCCCATGTGGATGAATTTTCTGCTCCGCACGCTGGCATGGCAGACGCTTCTGGAAAAAAACGGGGTGATCAACCATGTGCTCTCCTTTTTTCATCTGCCGGCCCTGAAGATCATCAACACCCCGGCCGCCATCGTTCTCGGCATGGTATATAATTTCCTGCCGTTTATGATTCTACCGCTGTACAACGCTCTGTCGAAGATCGACAAAAACGTGATAAACGCAGCCTACGACCTGGGAGCCGGATACGTTTATACATTTATACGCATTATTCTGCCGCTCTCCGTGCCCGGCATAATCAGCGGCATTACAATGGTGTTTATCCCTGCTCTCACCACTTTCGTGATCAGCTCGCTTCTCGGCGGAGGAAAGCTTCTTTTGATCGGCGACGTGATCGAACAGGAATTTACAAGGACATCCAACTGGCATCTGGGAAGCGGCCTTTCCATGGTGCTGATGATATTTATTGTGATCAATATGATTTTATCCGCTATATTCGATAAAGACGGGGAGGGATCCATGCTGTGAAATCCGCTGCAAAAAAAATATACATAGCCCTGATCGTTCTTTTCCTCTACGCCCCCATAGGTACGCTCATGGTATTGTCCTTCAATGAAAGTAAAACCCGGGCAAAATGGGGCGGCTTTACCTTCAAATGGTATGTCTCTCTGTTCCAAAACGAGGAGATTCTGCGTGCCCTTTTCAATACGCTTCTCATCGCGCTGTTTTCTTCCCTCGCCGCTACGGTCATCGGAACCGTGGCATGTATCGCCATGATGGCCATGAAGCACCGCACGAAGTCCGTTATCATGGGAATCACCAATATTCCCATGCTGAACGCCGATATCGTCACCGGTATTTCCCTGATGCTTCTCTACATCAGCCTTGGAATTAAATTTGGCTTTGGCACCATACTGCTTTCACATATCACGTTTAATATTCCTTATGTGATTTTGAGCGTTATGCCCCGGATGAGGCAGCTCAACCACAGCACCTACGAAGCGGCGCTGGACCTTGGCGCCTCACCCTTGAACGCCTTTTTTAAGGTAATGTTTCCCGACCTGCTCCCCGGCATCCTGTCCGGTTTTCTCATGGCTTTTACGATGTCTCTGGATGATTTTATCATCACCCATTTCACCAAGGGCGTCGGTGTGGATACCCTGTCCACCAAAATATATACGGAAATCAAAAAGGGAATCAAACCGGAAATGTACGCGCTCTCGGCGCTCATTTTTATGACGGTTCTGCTCTTGCTTGTATTGATCAATCTGACACCTGATAAGCAGGAGAAAGATAGGAACAAGAAGGAAAAAAGTTAAATACGAAATAAGTTGAATGTCCTGTGATGGAGGTAGCAATGAAAAGAAAGCATACATACCGCATAAATCCCATAGTCGTCCTGTTTTTTCTTCTGACCACCCTTTCCCTGACCGGCTGTACCTCCTCCGACAAGGGCTCTAACGGACAGGTCATCGTCTACAACTGGGGCGAATATATCGATCCCGACACCATCCGCATGTTCGAGGAAGAAAGCGGCATTAAAGTGATCTACGACGAGTTTGAGACGAATGAAAGCATGTACCCCAAGGTGGAATCCGGTGCTGTCGCCTACGATATCGCCTGCCCTTCGGACTATATGATCAGCCGAATGATCCAAAACGGCATGTTGTCGGAAATCAATTATGACAAAATGCCAAACGCCAGAGAAAATATCGGCGCGCAATACTATGAACAGTCAAGAGGGTTCGATCCCGAAAATAAATATGCTATACCCTACTGCTGGGGCACCGTCGGTATCCTCTACAACAAGACGATGGTAGACGAACCGATCACCAGTTGGGCGCAGCTTTGGGATGAGAAATATGCCGACGATATTCTGATGCAGGATTCCGTGCGGGATTCTTTCATGGTGGCGGAAAAGCTGAACGGCTTTTCTATGAACACACTTGACCCCACACAGCTTGAAACGGCCAAAGACGCCCTGATCCGGCAAAAGCCTCTGGTGCAGGCTTATGTCGTTGACCAGGTACGGGACAAAATGATCGGCGGCGAAGCCGCCATCGGCGTAATATACTCCGGGGAAGCGATTTACACCCAACGGGAAAATCCTGATCTTGTATATGTCATCCCCGAAGAAGGAACGAATGTCTGGATCGACTCCTGGGTTATTTTAAAAAATGCGCCAAACAAAGAGAACGCGGAAAAATTCATCGACTTCATGTGCCGCGCCGACATCGCCGTGAAAAATTTTGATTACATTACCTACTCCACGCCAAACGTTGCCGCCAGAGAGCTGATCGAAGACGAGGAAATCAAAAACTCCGCTATCGCCTTTCCTGATCTGTCACAATATGACAATCTGGAAACCTATGTATACCTTGGAGAAGAAGGGGATTCCTTCTACAACGAGCTGTGGAAGGAAGTAAAGTCCTATTAACCCTGTCCTTCCCTCTTCTGTATGTAAGCAATGACAAAAAGCCCAAGAAAAAGCAGCGATACCGACACCGCAATCGTTATCCACGGGCTGCGGGCAAATCCGGCCGCCAGATAACCAAAGAAGCAAATCACCGCCACAAACGTCGCGTAAGGCAACTGGGTTTCCACATGCCGGAGATGATCACACTGCGCTCCCGTAGACGCCAGTATCGTCGTGTCGGAAATCGGGGAGCAGTGATCTCCGTACACGGAACCTGCCAGCGTAGCTCCTAAAGCCGGAATCAATATGGCTGCACCCTCGTCACCCGCACAGATCATGGCTACAATGGGCAGCAGGATGCCAAACGTGCCCCATGCCGTCCCCATAGAAAAAGATAGAAACGCCGCCACGGCAAAAACAATGGCGGGAAGAAACCGAAGCGACAGCTTTGCCGCCGTCACAAAATTACTGACAAACAGCCCCGTTCCGATCATCTCCCGGCACACACCGCCTAGCGCCCAGGATAAAATCAGTATCGTCAACGCCGGAATCATAGTCTTGATACCGTCAATCACCCCTGACATAAAGTCGCGAAGACTCATCACTTTTCTCGGAATATACAAAATCATTGCCGCCAAAAGCGCCGCAAATGTGCCAAGGGTAAGTCCGGCCGTCGGATTTTCACCGATTGCCTCCGAGAAGGTACGCCCGTCAAAATAACCGCCCACGTAAGCCATACCAAGCAAGGCGCAGACGATCAATGTCAAAAGCGGCACGATCAGATCCGGCACGGTTCCTCTTTTTATCGAATCCTCTTCCGTTGTCTTTTTCTCAGCCATCTCGGCGGATCGGCTCTCCTCCGCCCTTTTCATCGGCCCAAAATCAAAATCCGTAGCGCTTATAAAAAATACCATCACAATCGTCAAAATAGCATACAAATTATAGGGAACTGTCCTTATAAACGTATCCAGTCCTCCCACCTCCGATGCCACCGCCACCGCCCAGCTCGAAATCGGGGCAATGATACAGATCGGAGCCGCCGTGGCATCCAGCAGATATGCCAGTTTCTCCCGGGAAACCTTGCACTTGTCGGTGATAGGACGCATAACCGTTCCCACTGTGAGACAGTTAAAACCGTCATCCACAAAAATTAAGAGTCCCAACAGAGCAGTTGTGAATTTAGCGTTTACGGCGCTTTTAATTCTCTTCCCCGCCCACTGTCCATATGCGTTAGAGCCTCCCGATCTTGTCACAACAACCACCAGGGAACCAAGAAGTACGAGAAATATAATCATATAGCTGTTTGCCCCGATTTTGCTTGCAATCATATCAAAAACATAGTTGACCGCCTGCAGTATATTTCCTCCCACAGAAAAACAGTACACACACATGCCTGTCAAAATCCCAAGAAACAGGGAAGAATACACCTCTTTGCTGATCAGCGCAAGCGTGATCGCAACAAGCGGAGGCAGCAGGGAAAGCCATCCCGCCTCTATCATTTCCAAATTCATACCTTTATCTCCTATCAAGTCAGGTTCTTACCGTATACTTATTCCCAAACATCCCTCAATAAAACACGAATCAACCAGGCAGGGGGATTTTCTCCCTGTACAAGAAATAAGCCCATGCATGACACACGGGCCTTTTTGTAGAATCTACAGATTCTGGAAAGCGCTGTTTAACGCGTATGCCTCCTCCTTGCCGCTCATGATAAAAAAGATTACATCTCCACGGCTTTCTATAAGCATGGTTTCCGCGCTGACGCATACCCATTTATTCACGTCGGCGTTATTCTGTAACGCCTGTTTGGCCGCCTCCACATCCGCTTCGTCCACCCTGAGAAGCACACACTGGTAAGCGACGGAAGACATCATCGGCATGGAGACAACCCCTTCCTTATACGTGATTTCATCCGTTCCCAGGATAGATGTTTCCATGTCATCCGTCAGGTCAGCCGTCGTAAAACCGTCCAGAGAATCCCTGAAATCCTGGGACAAATCCGCGTTGGCATACAAAGAAGCCATGATATCCTGCAAAGATCCCTCCAACTTGTCCGAAGACTTCCCCCCGCCGCCGCAGGCAACGCAGAATAAACCTGTCAGCAATGCGAGAATGCCAATACATATCCCTTTTTTCATACTCTTTCCTCCCTTTCCTATTGACACACATCATCATATCAGCTTCCCTTCTTATCCGAGAGAAGCGGCTTGATTGTCTTATAAATTTTGCTGGACTTCTTATTGTCCGCGCTTGGATATTTTTTCATCAGCGCATTCATAATGCCCTGTTTTGTCTTGTACTGCTGTACAATCTTTAAGACTTCGTCAACGGTGACGCTGTCATCTTCTTTCAGAGTCTCTTTCAGTATATCCTTCAGCTTCTCCCGAAGCTCCTGTGTCTCGTGATCATGACTGCGGCCCGTGATATCCGAAATCAGTATCACGGAAACCTCTCTGCTCTTCCAATAACCACTCAGTATTTCAAATCCCTTATCCTTGCTCACAATATAATAGTTTTGCGCCGCTTTATTTGCGATCAGATAACCAAGCTGTGTTGCAAGCTGAAAATCCAGCGCGTTTTTGCTCCCCACATCCACCTTGCAAAGCTCAATACCCGCTTTCGATTCTATGAGCCTTTTGTGCTGATCAAATGTAATGCTGTCCGCGTTTTTGCTGTAAAAAATACATACCCTGTCCTCGCTTTCAAGCTTGTGAATACCGTCCAGGCCATCTTTTTTTACATTTTCAAAATCTACCAAGTAATAATTCATTTCTTTCCTTTCGCGGCTTAACCGGATTTCCTCCCGACAAGCCTAATGGCTATGTATTGCTGTGTATCTTTTCCTGTGGCATCCAGTGCATCAAGAGCCTCTCAAGCTTTGTCTGGTCGATGGGTTTAGCCAGAAAATCGTCAAATCCGGCGGACAGATATTGTTCCTTCGCGCCCATAATCGCATTGGCCGTCAGCATAATCACCTGCGTGTCCTCGCATAGGTTTACATCCATCTCCTTCATAAGCCGCATGGTTTCCATACCATCCATCTCCGGCATCATATGATCCAGGAAAATCATGTCATAGTGTCTCTGCCTGACGTGCGCCAGACATTCTCTTCCGCTTCCCACATCCGTGATCTTTATTTTTGTCTGCTTCAACAAACCACAGAACACTCTTCTGTTGACGCGGTTATCATCCACCAGAAGAATACCGTTCGTATGTTCAAAATAATTGTCGGCGTCAAAAATCTCTTTCAGATTCTCCTCAGAGACTCTCTCCCCCTTTTTATAGCGGATCAGTTCAGGGAACTGTTCCCGCGCTTTGTCATTCGCCTCCACAAATCCGCCGTCCGAATCCAAAATCAGAACCGCCCCATCAATCGATCTGATAATCGCCCCGTGCGACGTGGTCGTCAAATCAAATATATGATTAAAAATAATCACGATACCGAATACAAAAATACTCATTCCCTCACAGGCAGGCACCGCGTCATATCCTTATATCCACCGTAAAAAATTACTGGCAAACCCCAAAAGGGGAAAAACGCAGCAAACTCAAAGCGCGATCGCGATCGCGCTCACGCTTGCTTTCCACTTGCCGTCTCTTCTGTTAGACCGCAGAGTCATCACAAAACAGCTCACCATATAGAAAACCATCTGTGCCTGAAAAAATAGTAGAGCGGACCCTTCTCCAAAATCAAATGGGGAAACATGATCGCCTGTATCTTTCCCGACACGTTGAAGCCGCAATACCTGGCCACAAACACAAACAGGAAGGTCGTGACAAAAGCACCTCCCAAAAATACCACCCGCACGGCGATCATTGCCTCGCCAATATCTCCGAAAAGCAATTCCAGCAAATATCCCGCATTTTGAATCACTCCGAGAAAACCGATGCAGAGCATCAGCTTGGAGAGCATACTCTCACGCTGTCTGGTCATGATAATCACGAAGATAAAGCATCCCAGCACCATGAACATCTGAAAAACAACTAAAAAATTATACATTCTTCCATCTCGCTTTACAAAAGCAGCCATGCGTCTTCGCACGGCTGCTTTCTGCGGCCATTACATCCTCACGCCATAGCATTTACCTGCTTATATTTATACAGCATCTCCGCATGATTCTGCTCCTCAATCTGTATATCGGCAAGGAGCTTTCTAAGCCCGGAATTGTCACATGAGAATACGTTGGTATTGTACTCGCCTGAAACCAACTTTTCCGTACCGATACAGTCCGTGGCGAGAAAACAGTCATGTTCCTTATCTGCCGCGTTCGCGCCGTCACGATATGTCCCTTTCGGCGCATAATCTCTTCCCTGCGTATCATTGCAGTCGCAGTCCGGCACATTGCCGTGAAGGGCCTGCCCGATCGATTGATAATGCTTCTGCTCGTCCCGCTGCAAAGTACGGAACAGGTTTTGCAGTTCCGTGTCCTTCGCCTGCCCTGCGTACTTCTCATACTTCGTAATACAGGATTTCTCCTGTGTCTGCAAGTCTCGCAATGCTGTCGTCTCTTTTTCTGTCAATATCATGGTCAATACTCCTTTCTTTTGGGCGGTTCAGCAGTATTGCATACACTCTCTGCCGTCCTATGATACCAAGTATTGCCATGTCGGGCCAAATCCATTCATGGAGACGACCGCATTTCTCAGATACGTTTCCCGAAATCCCGGGTAACTTTAAAAAGGTGTAAAGCCTCACTTGTTCAATAGGCTTTACACCCTCTTTATGGCTATCTGTAATTTATATTATTCTTTAGAACGCAAGTAATGTTTAGAACTTGCCAGCCTTAGCAGCTTCCTCAATCGAAACAGCAACAGCCACGGTAGCGCCGACCATCGGGTTATTGCCCATACCGATCAGACCCATCATCTCCACGTGTGCCGGAACGGAGGAAGAACCCGCGAACTGTGCATCGGAGTGCATACGGCCAAGCGTATCCGTAAATCCATAGGAAGCGGGGCCTGCAGCCATGTTATCGGGATGCAGAGTACGTCCTGTGCCGCCGCCGGAAGCAACGGAGAAGTACTTCTTTCCTGCCTCTGTTCTCTCCTTCTTGTATGTACCTGCTACCGGATGCTGGAATCTTGTCGGATTGGTGGAGTTACCGGTGATGGATACGTCCACGTTCTCCTTCCACATGATCGCAACGCCTTCAGGTACGGAGTTTGCGCCGTAGCAGTTTACCTTAGCGCGAAGTCCCTCGGAATAAGGTGTTCTGCTCACTTCCTTCACCTCGTTGGTGTAAGGGTCATACTCGGTCTCCACAAAGGTGAAACCGTTGATTCTGGAAATGATCTTAGCAGCATCTTTTCCAAGACCGTTCAGAATTACACGAAGGGGTTTCTGACGAACCTTGTTCGCCTTCTCAGCGATGCCGATTGCGCCCTCTGCCGCTGCGAAGGACTCATGACCAGCCAAAAACGCGAAGCAATCCGTCTCCTCCTCGAGGAGCATCTTGCCAAGGTTACCATGGCCAAGGCCTACCTTACGGGTATCCGCCACGGAGCCGGGAATACAGAATGCCTGCAGGCCCTCGCCGATCGCCGCTGCAGCGTCAGCCGCTTTCTTGCAGTCTTTCTTGATCGCGATCGCCGCGCCAACAGTGTAGGCCCAACATGCATTTTCAAAACAGATGGGCTGGATCTTCTTCACCTGCTCGTATACATCCAAACCAGCGTCTTTTGTAATTTTCTCAGCTTCTTCGATAGAAGAAATGCCATAGCTGCTCAATACGGAATTGATCTTATCAATTCTTCTCTCATATGATTCAAATAAAGCCATCTTATCTTCTCCTCCTGATTTTCGTATCGCTTTCCTGTAAACTATTGTTCAGCCCACGCCATTCGCAAAACCACGCTTCAGCGTTCTTTGCTGCTTCGCAGCTATTTTTGCCCAATACTGGCGCTCCCTCAGAACTTCATCTGTCTGCCAAATTCATGCAGGCATGATCTGTCTGATAGATTCGTTCCGGCTGAACTGTTGACATTTATTCGCATCTGGGATCAATGATCTTGGCAGCGTCGTCCACACGGCCATACTGACCACAGGCTTTCTCATACGCCGTGTTCGGATCGTCACCCTTCTTGATGAAGTCTGTCATCTTACCAAGACTTACGAACTTATAGCCGATGATCTCGTCATTTTCATCCAGCGCAATCCCTGTCACATAACCCTCTGCCATCTCAAGATAACGGGGGCCTTTCTTGAGCGTACCGTACATCGTACCTACCTGGCTTCTCAAGCCTTTTCCAAGATCCTCAAGACCCGCGCCTACCGGAAGGCCATCCTCGGAGAATGCAGACTGTGTACGGCCGTACACGATCTGTAAGAACAGCTCTCTCATAGCAGTGTTGATAGCATCACACACCAGATCCGTATTGAGCGCTTCCATAACCGTAAGACCCGGCAGAATTTCGGAAGCCATTGCCGCGGAGTGTGTCATACCGGAACATCCGATTGTCTCCACAAGAGCCTCCTGAATGATGCCCTCCTTCACATTCAACGTGAGCTTACATGCGCCCTGCTGGGGAGCACACCAGCCTACGCCGTGTGTCAGACCGGAAATATCCTTCACTTCCTTCGCCTGCACCCACTTTGCTTCCTCGGGGATAGGCGCACAGCCATGGTGAACACCCTGTGCCACTGTACACATTTCTTCCACTTCTTTTGAATAGATCATGTGATAACTCCTTTCGATTATGTAATAATTATTTGATAACAGGCCAAAACCGCCTGTCATAACCGCCAGTCCCATTGTCTCATATCGGAAGAAAAAAATCCAGATGTTTGTCAATTTTTTCTTACTTTCCAAACATAGTCCAAGCCTCTGCAGTTCAGCCGGCGCCATTCGCAAAATCGCGCTTTCAGCGCTCTTTGCCGCTTCACGGCTATTTTTGCTCATAACCGGGCGCTCCCTCAGAGCATCATCCGCCATCCAAATTCGTGCAAGCACGATTTGTCCGGCAAATGCGCTCTGGCTGAACTGTTACCCCATAAAATACTCCGATATGTCAAAACTGTTTACAAGGGCAAGCCCGTTTTCCTCCCTGCATTCCAGCCAGCTTGCACTGCTTCTCGTCCAGCTTCTGAGCGAATAGTTAAACAACTCCTCCGTACAACGACAGTGCGGATCGGTTTTCTTTAAGCTGTGTAAAATGCAGTTCTCACAAGGCGTATCACGGTTTTGCAGCGCTTTGTAGCATACATCCCCGATCTTCACCTTCGGAGAATCCATGACCACCTTTTTATTGATAAAGCTGATCTCGTAGGTGTCCGGATTAATCACATAGACATAGCTGTCCATATTGTCAAAGATAGCAACCTGCGCCACAAAATTCTGCAGTCTGTCCATCAGGCCGATCTGGAGAATATGCGCTTCCATCAGACGAAACAGTGACCGCACCTCCTCCATCTCTGTCTTTGACAGCTCCTTCTGCACATCCTCATGGCTCTCAAAAACGATAGCTCCCTGAAATTCTCCTTTGAACGCCAGCGGGTAGTAGAGCATACTCTTAATGCCCTCCGCCCGAAAGTAGTCTCTCATCTCCTCCGAAGTCAGATCGTAGTCATGAATCATTGCCACCCCTGGGAAAAAGGCGTAGAGAATCTCGTTCACCATCCGCTTCAGCTCATAGTGCTCCTGCGCCTCTTTTCCCGTAGCATACTGCTTTACCGTAAACTGAATCGTTCGGGAAATGGGCAGAGAATCGTTTCCGCAGATATACCCTCTGTGGAAATGATATTTTGCCGTCATCAGCTCTATGGAAGAGCGCAAAGCAGACTCAAGCACCTTCTCCTCAAAGAGAATCTGCATTACCTGATCCTCAATGTTTCTGTCATAGTCGATCGTCTTTGACATGTCGTAGCCAACCTTCCTGTTGGCATGATAGATCGTTGTGGTAGCGGCATGGTAGACACGGTATCCGTCCTTGCCGTTCGCCTTGACCGTGTAAACGGCCCTGTCGGCTTTCTCGAAAAGCTCCTCATAGGTTTTGCCGTGGTAAGGGTATACGGCTACGCCCACACTGCATGTCACATGAATCGGCTGTCCCTCAAAGTCAAGCTCATATCTGACATTCTTCACAATGCTTCCGGCCAGCTCATCCGCATCCGAAATGGTGGACATATTCCTCATATAAACCATAAACTCGTCGCCGCCGATGCGCCCGATTATGTCGCCGCCTTTAAACATCTCATTCAAAATACCGGCGGTCTTCTCCAAAAGCTGATCTCCGTTGGCATGGCCAAGCAGGTCGTTCGCCTCCTTAAAATTATCCAAATCTATGATCATCAGCGCACTCAGCGTATTTTCTTTACTGTCGCCGATCGCATTGCGGATCAGCTGTTCCGTGGCACCCTGATTATAAATACCGGTCAGCGCATCTTTCTCCGCCCGAAGAAGGAGTTCCATCTCCTTGAGTTTTTTGTCGTTGATATTGATCATACGGCCCACAATGCGGGTCACATAGCCCTCCGGGCCCAAAAGTGAGGTCAAGTTAGCCTGATACCAGTTAAAATCATCGTCAAAACGCTTAATCCGAAATTCAATGGTATCATGTTTGGGGGATCTGAGCAGACTTTCCAAAACTGCCTTGTAGTAAGCCACATCCTCTTTATAAATTGTGGATGCGTCAAAGCGTTCCATGTATCTGCTGTGAATTTCATCCTTCGCCAGACCATACTCATCGTTGGAGCGCATGACCATAACGTCCGTTTTTGCATTATAATCAAGGATCTTCTCACCTTCTGCCTCCGACAGAATATGCAGTCTCTCCGCCTGTCTTTGCAGCTCCTCCTCCACGTTCTTTCTCTCGGTCACGTCCTCGATAATCGTGACAATGGTATATGTTTTTCCCTCTCTCGCATACAGGTTCCCCCTGACATGCAGCCAGCGCAGATTGCCGCTGCCCGTCACCGTACGGAACTCCACGTCAACCACGCCGTCGTCCTTGAGCACGTCTCTGATGCCCTGTCGGTAAATCGGGATATCTTCCGGTATGATACTGAGTTCCACCTTCTCGAGAAACTTCATTCCCTGCACTCTGGAATACCCAAGCATCCGAAAAAATCCTTCATTGATAAAAATGGGTGTCAGTTCCCCATCTTCATAATTGAAGAAACAAATCCCCGTTATCACATTATCAATCATGGAGTTAAAGTTCTCCATCGTTAATTCAATTGCCATACGCCCATCCTCAATACACTTCTTCTCTACGCGTTCCCTCTGTCTTTGGCTGCGGTTACTGCCGCTTCCTGACCACCTCTCCCTGCCGTTTATAGATGCTGTCCGCCGGGACAGCTCCCCTCACCATAGACGTCGGATAAATATTGGTATTCCTGCCGATCACCGTGCCCGGATTCAATACGGAATTACATCCTACCTCCACATGATCCCCCAGCATGGCTCCGAATTTTTTAAGCCCTGTCTCGAAGCTTTCCGTTCCGGCTTTCACTACCACAAGCGTCTTATCGCTCTTTACGTTGGACGTGATGGAACCGGCTCCCATGTGGGCCTTGAACCCCAAAATACTGTCCCCCACATAATTGTAATGGGGCACCTGCACTTTATTAAACAGAATTACGTTTTTGAGTTCGGTGGAATTTCCAACCACCGCGCCCTTCCCCACTATCGCGCTGCCTCTGATAAAGGCGCAGTGACGGATTTCCGCCTCCTCGTCGATAATGGCCGGGCCGCCGATATACGCGCTTGGAAATACCTTAGCGTTTCTGGCAATCCATATATTGCCCTCTCTTCTCTCAAATTTTTCTTCCGGAAGCGTCTCCCCGAGCGCGACAATGAAATCCTTAATCTTCGGAAGAACCTCCCATGGGTACATAAATCCCGCAAACACTTCCCTTGCGATTGTCTCCTCCAATGTATACAGCGTCGCAATAGTCGTATCCTGTAATCCGCTCATTCCTTTTTCCCCTTCTCTCTTTTTACACCCTTATAAAATTGTGAAGCATACTGAAACCTGTGGTAAAGCGCGCTCTGGTTCGACATCTGCTTGACGGCATTCGTCCTTCTTGTGACGAAATCGTCAAGTTTACCCATATACTCCTCCTCCGTTATCTCCCCGGAAGCCACAAGCGTAAGTCCTTTCTCCCAGCTTGCCGTCAGACGAGGATCCAAAAGCGGCCTGACGGATCCCGCTACAACCTCGTATATCATCTCGCCCAAAAGCGTTGGCGTGATCACCTGGGTCTTTTTGTTCAGCTCCAGATATTTGATATGTACCAGCTTCTTTAATATTTCTGCTCTGGTGGCCGAGGTGCCGATCCCGCTTCCCTTAATCTGCGCGCGTAACTCCTCGTCCTCGATAAACTGCCCCGCGTTTTCCATAGTAAGGATCATCGTGCCCGAATTGTAACGTTTGGGCGGCGAAGTCTCCCCCTCCTTTTTTTCAAGTCCCTCCAAGTCCAGTTGCGTCCCCTTTTTCAGGGCGCCAAGCGCTTTCATAAAGTCGGCATCGCAGGAAGCCTCCTGTTCCTCTCCTGCATTCTCCTTTTCAGTATACTCCTCCGTCCGCTTTCTTGCAAAAGAATTTTGCGCAACTTCCAGATAACCTTGCTGTACCTGCACCTTAAAGCCTGAAAAAAAGGTTTCACCCGAAAGCTTCACCGCCAGCGTGATCTTCTGATAGATCGCCGGCTGATAAAAAATACTTAAGAACCGTCTGGCAATAATCTCATAGACCTTCGCCGAAGTGGGATGCAGACTGCCCAGTGCGGCAAGTCCCTGCCCCGTAGGAATAATCGCGTAGTGATCCGTGATCTGCTTGTCGTTTACATACCTGCTCTTCGCAATTCCCCGAAAGCTCCCCTCCTTAAGGATCCGCGCCGCATAGGGCGCTACCGTCTGGTAGTTTTGCAGCCCTCTGATATTCTTGTCAATCTCTTTTGCCACCGCCGTGGAGAGAACCCTTGCGTCCGTTCTCGGGTAAGTCGTCAGCTTTTTTTCATAAAGCTCCTGAACTATCCGCAAAGTCTCATCCGGGCTTATCTTAAAAAGTTTGGAACAGTCGTTTTGCAGTTCCGCCAGATTGTAGAGAAGCGGCGGATTTTTTGTCTCCTTCTTCCTCTCCACCTTTTCCACTAACGGCTCCTCCTCCGGCTTCTCCCGCAAAAATGCGATAAAAGCGTCGGCATCCTCCTCCTTTAAAAATCCGTTGTCCTTATAAAGCTTTGGGGAATGGAAGTAAGCGGAACCCTCCACCGCTTTCCATTCCAGCGTGCAGTCATGTCCAGCGATCTTTGCCAGCATCAGGATCCGGTAAAAGGGAATTTTCACAAACTCTCTGATCTCTCTCTCCCTGTTGACCACCATACCGAGTACACAAGTCATCACACGCCCTACGGAAACCACCGCCTTGTCCGTATTCAAATAATTTTTGATGGAATAGCTGTATTTCAGAGTGAGCGCGCGGGAAAAATTAATTCCCATAAGGTAATCTTCTTTTGCCCGCAGATACGCCGCATGGGAGAGATTGTCGTAAGCTGAAAGATCCTTGGCCTCCCGGATTCCCCGCAGAATCTCCTCCTCTGTCTGTGAATCAATCCACACCCGCTTTCTGTCTTTTCCCGAAACACCCGCCTGCTGTTCTACCAGACGGTATATATACTCCCCCTCCCGTCCTGAGTCCGTGCAGACGTAAATGGTTTCCACATCCTTCCTGTTTAAAAGACCACTCACAATGCCGAACTGTTTCTTCACACTGTCTATGACCTCATACTTAAAATCTTTCGGTATAAAAGGAATCGTCTCAAGGGACCATCTCCTGTACTTCTCATCGTAGACCTCCGGGTAGCTCATGGTCACCAGATGCCCCACACACCAAGTCACGACCGCTTCCTCCGACTCCATATAGCCGTCACGGTTTTTCATTTCATATTTTAATGCTTTTGCGAACTCTTTCGCCACGCTGGGCTTCTCCGCAATATATAAACTCTTTCCCATACTTCTCCTACATAAACCCGTACGGAGAATGCCCGTAATTGGGGCATTCTCCTGCGTGAGAAGGAGTTGCAAAGCAACTCCTAGAGTTTCTTGGCGTCCCGTCCTATGGCGGGACGTCTTTAGAAACTCTTCTCACGCTATTATAGATCAGAAATCTGTACCAGTTTGAGATTCGACTTAACCTTCGCCTCCAGATTCAGCTTCTCGTCAAATCGAAAAGCCGTGTACATATATATGTAGTCCGCACTGATCTTCGCCTTTTTCGCATAGAGAAGAAGCTTTTCGTAGTCCTCATAGGTCATGGGCTTTTCCCAGTTGCACAGACCGATGATCGTATGCCCTTCCTCATCCTGCGCAATTATATCGAGAGCCCCCATCTTGCCGATCCATTCTCCGATCGTACCGCAGTTGATAGGAAGCCTGTTGCGCTCCCCCAGCTTCGACAGATGCTGCCTGCATACCTGTTTGAAATAGCTGGATACATAGCGTCTGAAATCCCGCATGATATAGTGATTGTAAAACTCTCCCACCGAGAGCATCTGCAAATCGCTCAGATGGGGGTACATATATGTATAATAAAAATCAACAAAGGGATGGCTGATTCGATAGATACCCTTCTGCACATTCTCCTTGCCCGCCGTATCGTAGGAAAACACCTTTTCCACCAGTTCCAACTCAATCAGATTTTTCAGATACACACTGATCTTCGCACGGGAAAATTCCGTGTGAAGATAGAGATCATTCAGTTTGTGGCTACCCGCCGCAATAGACGCCATAATCGTATTGTATACTGCCGGTTCTCTGAGCTGCTCCGTCAAAATCCGCTCTCCCTCCTCAAAGAGAAAACTTTTGCAGTCCAGAATATTACGGCAAATATTCTGCTGAATGGTAAGCCGGTCGTCAAACTGGTTCCACAATCCGGGAATACCGCCCAATATGGCGTATGCCTCCACACACTCCTCAATGCGGAAATTCGGAAATCGCTCCACCAGTTCCGCGAAAGGCATCTCCTTGATTTTGAGAAGCCCCGAGAGCTCGTAAGCCGCCTCCCCGATTCTGGTAATCATACTGTTCTCGATCCACCCGATCGAGGAGCTCACAAGAATCACCATCACGTCATCCCTGTTCCATTGGCTGTGCACAAAAGCCACCAGTTCCTTCATAAACGCATCGCTGGCCCGCACAATATTCTGGAACTCATCGATCACAAGGACCTTCTTCCCTGTCGCGCGGTGCGCAATCTTCTCAAAGATATCCTGAAAAGAAGGAAATTTATCCATGACATAACCGCTGTGCGCAAGCTGCCTGCCCCATTGGTATGCCTGCTCCCGCTCAGAGCAGGCTCTCGCCAGATAATAATAGCCCGGCCGGTCTTTCATAAATTCTTTGACAAGCGCCGTCTTTCCGATGTGCTTCTGCCCGTAAACGATCAGAATCTGACTGCCTTCCTTGTCGTAATAATTATTCAGATAACCAAGTTCCGTTGTTCTGCCAAGTAACATTTTCCCCGTTTACCTCATCATACCTTCGCTGTCAAACCTTCCAGCAGTTCTTCTATTCCCTCATCCGGCATCGGTCTGCCAAGATAATAACCCTGTATAATATCGCAGGAAAGATCTTTCAAATACGCGAACTGTTCCTCTGTCTCCACGCCCTCGGCGATGGTTTCATATCCCAGCCGCTTGACCATATAAATAATGGATTCGATGATAATTTTTGTATTGTTATCCGTGAGCATCGTGTCCACAAATGATTTATCGATTTTTAGCGTGTCGATCGGCAGTCCCTTCAGATAGGACAGCGAAGAAAAACCCGTACCGAAATCGTCCAGAGAAATCTTGACTCCAGTTTCCCGCAGTCTGGCCAGACGTCCGCTTATGTAGCCAAAATCCTCAATCAAAATCGTCTCCGTAATCTCCAGCTCGATCTCCTCCGGCGACACGTCATATTTCTGGATAATCTGTAAAAGGCTTTCGATAAAATCCTTCTGCTTGCACTGCACGGCCGAAACATTCAGTGATAGTAGCATCGGGTAGTGATAGGTATCCCTCCAGTGTGCATAGGTCTGTACACTTTTTTCAATCACCCAGTTGCCGATAGGGACGATGGTGCCGTTTTTCTCCGCGATCGGAATAAAGACGGCGGGGCTGATGGAATCTCCCTCGTCATCCTTCCAGCGGATCAACGCTTCCACCCCTCTGAGCCTCTTATCCTCCGCGTAATACTGAGGCTGATAGTTCATGGTGAAATTCTGCTCAAACACGACCTCCCTGAGCATCGTCTGGATGTTCACCGTCTGTAAAAAATCCTCCAGAATGGCCCCGTCAAAATACTGAATGGCATCCTTCCCCTTGCTCTTCGCCTTAAACATAACGATCTCCGCGCAGTTGATCAGTTCCAGCGTTCCCGAAGCCGCCTCCGGATACTCGGATACCCCCACGCTCACCGTCATGGTAACCTCCTGGCCGTCTGTCAGTCTGAAAGGGGTTTTCAACCGTTCCCTGATCACCTGGTAGATAGTCTCCACACTTCTGGCTCCGCAGGGATCGTAAATCGCGATGCAGTAAATATCCGTGCTGAAATGGGAAATCACCACCTGCTCGCTCATCAGCCCGCTCAAATACTGTCCGAAAAGCTGTATCACCTCGTCCCCCGCTATAATGCCCATACCGTCGTTGACTCTGCGAAAATCGTCAAAATCTACGAACATTACCGCAACCGTGCGCATTTCCCTCGTCGCTTTCCGCAAAAGTTCTCCCAAAATCCTGACAAAACAGTTCCGGTTATAAAGCCCCGTCAGAATATCATAGTACGCCATATATGTCAGCTCATCCTTCTGGGCGTTTATTTTGGTGACATCTTTAAAACGTATAATTTTGTCCGTCGGCTTTCTGTCCGCGTCATATACAATGTTTACTTCCACCTCAACACAGAGATTTTTTTCCTTCAACTGGATCTCAAAACTTTCACGATCTCTGTTGTGATTCTCGATAAAAAGCCCTTCTCTTAGTAAAATCGCGTATTTTTCTTCAACTTTGTCATAAAGTCTGGAAAAATCCTTTATATTTTCTATCGAAAAATCAAAGAAGTAATCCCAGTTGGCTATGGTTCTGATCCGATCCTCCCTATAGTTATAATAAATAAATGCGCTGTTAGATGTCTCGCAAAGCAAACGAAACATTTTTTCGTCCCGGCGCAGCCTCCGGTTTTCCGATTCCAGCAGCGCCATATCTGTTTCCTTTGTATCCGTGTTTATCACACCCCCCATGATTCCGCTTTGCAAAATCCCAAATCCATGTAAAGAATACCCGTATTTTATGCATTCATCCCCGCTTATAACCCATTTCCGGCGTTTTCTATTTCTTTGCTATATATCCCTTTGCCTTTAATGTCTCCGCGCACAACACGGCGCCCCCCGCCGCTCCACGCACGGTATTATGGGAAAGCCCCACAAATTTCCAGTCATAAACGCTGTCCTCGCGAATGCGTCCCACGCTGATCCCCATGCCGTTCTCATAATCCACATCCAGCTTCACCTGCGGACGGTTATCCTCCTCCATAACCTGAATAAACTGCTTCGGCGCGCTGGGAAGATCAAGTTCCTGCGGCAACCCCTTAAACTGCAACAGTTTCTCCACAAGCTGTTCCTTGGTAGGTTTCTTTTTAAACTTTACAAACACAGCCGCCGTATGACCGTTTAACACGGGCACTCGGATACACTGGCATGTGATCACCGGGCTTGTCGCCGGAACAATCTCTCCGTCCACGATTTCACCCCAAATCCGAAGCGGCTCCTTCTCGCTCTTCTCCTCCTCGCCTCCGATGTAGGGAATGACATTCTCCACCATCTCCGGCCAGTCCTTAAATGTCTTCCCCGCGCCTGAAATTGCCTGATACGTGGTAGCCACCACCTCATAAGGTTCAAACTCTTTCCATGCGGTGAGCACCGGCGCGTAACTCTGGATCGAACAGTTCGGCTTCACCGCGATAAAACCGCGCTTCGTCCCAAGCCTCTTTTTCTGTGATTCAATCACGTCAAAATGCTCCGGATTGATCTCCGGCACTACCATGGGCACGTCCGGCGTCCAGCGGTGGGCGCTGTTGTTGGATACCACAGGCGTCTCCGTCTTCGCGTATTCTTCCTCTATTTTCTTGATCTCATCCTTCGTCATATCTACCGCGGAGAACACAAAATCCACTTCCGCCGCCACTTCCGCTACTTCGTTCACGTTTTTAACCACAATCTTCTTTACCGCATCCGGCATGGGCGTATCCATCTTCCACCTGTCACCCACAGCCTCCTCATAAGACTTGCCCGCAGACCGGGGACTCGCCGCAATCGTGGTCACCTCGAACCAGGGATGGTTCTCCAGGAGAGCGATAAAACGCTGCCCCACCATACCCGTGCCGCCTAAAATGCCTACCTTTAACTTCTCGCTCATAATAGTGCTCCTCCTTAATTTATAGAAGTATTTATGATTTTAATGTTTCTAATGTTTCGCCCAGCATCCCGCCGAACATATCATCCTCATCCTGCCAGTTTTTTTTGAGATATTCCCTTTGCATCCGTATGACCTCGCGCATTGCCTCCGGCCCCGGCGCACCGATCGTCAGCCGTTTCTCCACACAGGTCTTCAGGCTGATCGCCCGATAGACATCCTCCTCAAAGACAGGACTGATCTCTTTTAACTCTTCTATAGAAAGCTCGTCGATGCTGCAGTTTTTCCCAATACAGAAAAGTACCAGTCTGCCGATGATACCGTGGGCGTCCCTAAAAGGAACACCCTTCCCCACCAGATAATCCGCCGCGTCCGTGGCATTGGTAAACCCAAAAGCCGCGCTTTTTTCCATCACGTCCTTATTGAACTTCATGGTGCGAATCATGCCCTCAAACAATGCCAGACACCCCTTCACCGTATCGATGGCATCAAAGGTCAGTTCCTTGTCCTCCTGCATATCTTTATTGTAAGCAAGGGGAATCCCCTTCATGGTCGTCAGTATAGAAATCAGCGCCCCGTAAACGCGCCCCGTCTTTCCCCGCACCAGCTCCGCGATATCCGGGTTTTTCTTCTGTGGCATGATGCTGCTCCCCGTGGAGTAGGCGTCGTCGATCTCCACAAAACGGTATTCGTTGGAATTCCAGATGATGATCTCCTCGCAAAACCGGCTCAAATGCATCATAATCGTGGAAAGGGCGGACAGAAACTCAATCACATAATCCCTGTCCGAAACCGAATCCATGCTGTTTAAAGTCGGTCCCTCAAAGCCGAGAAGAGACGCCGTGTAGGCGCGGTCGAGCGGATAAGTCGTCCCCGCAAGAGCCCCCGCCCCAAGCGGACAGTAATTCATGCGGTAGAATATATCCTTAAGTCTTGACCTGTCCCGCTTAAACATCTCGAAGTAAGCGCCGATATGGTGCGCAAGCGTCACCGGCTGCGCCTTCTGCAGATGAGTAAATCCCGGCATATATGTCTGTGTGTGCTCCTCCATAATGGCCAGAAGCGTCTGCAAAAGCTCCTTGAGCAAACTGTCTGTATTTAATACTTCCAGCCTGGTGTACAGTCTCATGTCGAGCGCCACCTGATCGTTGCGACTCCTCCCCGTGTGCAGTTTTTTCCCCACATCCCCGATCCGGTCGATCAGATTCGCCTCCACAAAACTGTGGATATCCTCGTACTCCTCCGTGATCGCAAGCTTACCGTCCTCCACATCCTGCCTGATGCCGGTGAGTCCTTTTAAGATTTCGTCCTTCTCCTCTTTCGTCAAAATCCCCTGCTTGGCGAGCATGATCGTATGTACGATACTGCCCTCAATGTCCTGCTTAAAGAATTTCCGGTCAAATGAGATCGACGCGTTAAAGTTATATACAAGCTGATCCGTCTCCTTTGTAAAACGGCCGCCCCACAATTGTGCCATGTCTTACCTCCATCTTAATTAAATCTAAATTTGATGATACCATAAAATGGATTTCTTTTCAATCAAAACACATATTTTCTTCCTCTTCATAAAATATTCTATAATCGTAGTAAACGACCCGTAAGATTTCGGTTCTCGAAAAATATGATGTCGTTAGCTACAAAAGGAGTCATTTACTATGCAGCCACTACTTTCTCTGCGGGATGTTTCCTACTCTTATCACAATCTGAAAGGAGAAACCCCCGCCCTCTCACACATCAATCTGCAAGTCTCGGAAGGGAGTTTTTCGGCGGTTGTCGGGCCAAGCGGCTGTGGTAAATCCACCCTCCTGTCGATCGTAGCCGGCTTGCTTGCCCCGGAGGATGGCGAAATCCTCTACCGGGGACTTTCCTCCAGGGATTACTGCGCAGACTCGGCTTTGAGAATCGGTTATATGCTGCAAAGGGATCATCTCTTTGAATGGCGCACGATCTATCAAAACGTAATCCTCGGGCTGGAACTTACCCACACCCTTACGAAGGAAAACACCGATTACGTTTTAAAGCTTCTTGCCGACTACGGTCTGTACGGTTTTAAAGACAAAAAACCTTCCGAGCTCTCCGGCGGTATGCGGCAGCGGGCAGCTCTGATCCGCACTATGGCCGTCCATCCCGATCTTCTTCTTCTGGATGAACCTTTCAGCGCTCTCGACTTCCAGACAAGACTGTCCGTCTCCGCCGACATCGCCGATATTATCCGAAAGACAGGGAAAACCGCCCTGCTCATCACCCATGATCTATCCGAGGCCATCACACTGGCGGACCGCGTCATTGTCCTCTCAAAGCGTCCTGCTGCCGTAAAGCGCGAGATGTCGATCCTCTATGAAGTCGGCCGGGAAGATCCCCTGGCTATCCGGGCTACCGCCGCCTATCAGGAATATTTTAATCAATTATGGGAGGTACTAACCGATGACAAAACGAACGCATGAGACGACGCCCGTCTCACCGCAGCAGGAAAATTTCCTGCGAACCCACCACAGACATCACCACAAAATCGCCCTTGGAAGATTCTTTCTCCTGCTCCTCTTCCTCGGTTTATGGGAGACGGCCGCGAGACTTGGCTGGATAGACAGTTTCTTTTTCAGCAGCCCTTCCGGCATAGCGAAATATTTCGGTCAAATGCTCGCGGATCATTCTTTCTTTGCACATACCGGCGTCACCCTGTTTGAGACAATCGCAAGTTTCTTTCTGGTCACAGTACTAAGTCTCCTGGCCGCTACACTGCTCTGGTATCAAAACAGCCTCTCCGAAGTTCTGGAACCCTACCTCGTCGTCCTCAATGCCCTGCCAAAATCCGCCCTCGCCCCGCTGCTTATCGTATGGCTGGGAACAGGAACAAACACCATTATCGTGGCAGGCATCTCCGTTGCCGTCTTCGGCTCCGTCATCAGTCTCTACACCGGCTTCTGTCAGGTTGATCCTGAGATGTGCAAGCTGATATACACACTGGGCGGCAACCGCAAGGACGCACTTGTAAAGGTAATCCTGCCAAGTTCCATCCCTCTTATTTTAAGCAGTATGAAGGTCAACATCGGTCTGGCACTTGTGGGCGTTATCATCGGGGAATTTCTGGCCGCGAGACGTGGACTTGGATATCTGATCATTTACGGGTCACAAGTGTTCCAGCTCAATATGGTGATTACTTCTATCATTATTTTATGCGTGATCGCCATGATATTTTATAAGCTGATCCAGAGCGCGGAACATTACTATAAGAAGAAATATTAGAAAATGATGAAGGCAGGCTGCCCGGCCTGCCCTACTTTTATATATTTCCCGGCGGACTCATCCCCCGCTTAAGCGCTTCCACCGCCAGCGGATCCTGATCCGCCCGCGAAAAAATACCTGAGCCCGATCACCCCTGCCATCAGGATGCCGAACACTGTGATCGCCAGTTCCCTCCATGTAAAATAAGAATGACTGCAAGAATGGTTTTTTGTGACCAGATACCAGAAAAACGGATATGCGGACACAATAAAAAGCATCCCAATCACCGGGAAAAGCTCCCGTTTTACCGCGATACGATTTTTAATCCGCAATAATAGGATATACAATATCACACAGATTATCCCAATTAAAAAAATCTTCCCGTTGCAGACGCTCATATTTAATTTTAACGTATCGCAATAGGAATGCTTTTTTATAAAATATCCGCTGCGGTACGCAATCTCCGCAAACGCGTCGTATATAATATTTTCCTCTGTCAAAATTGTGGCAATCACCCACTTCAGCGACCACATGCCCACATATCCGAACCCCCATGAGATTGTATAGAGAAAAAGCCTTCCAATCCCATACTTCGGAGCCCGCAGCAGCCGTTTATAATCGACCCCAATATAAGCCGCCAGCGGAACTGCCAGCGTGATCAGGGGATATGTCAAAAAATCAAAATATGCTGTCAAAATTCCTGCCAGGAGAAACGTTTCATTTCCCTTCCTGTCATTCCATGTTTCCTTCCATCCGAAAATTTCGATCAATGTAAGCATCATAATATAAAAGCACGGAGAGTACTGAAGAGAGCTGTACAAACTGACGGGAGATAAAAAGACATACATTCCGAAAAACGGGAGCACAAATATGCCGTCTCCGGATTTTACCAGAACGCACACCAGGAAAAAGACAAGCATAAGCTGTAAAATCATATTGATCTGTCTGATATCCGAATATGTAAAAAAGCATAGCAGCGGCCTCAATATAATCTGATACCCATGCCAATATCTGCCATAGTTTTTTACTGTATAGCCTTCGTTTGACAAAACGGCTGTCTCATACAGGGATTCCATCGGATTTTTACCATCCACTTCCACGTATGTGCCTGACAGGATATCCCTAACCCCATCCTTCGTTTCCGTGTAGGAAACGTTAAGGATCAGCCCGTCCGTGTATACATCCAGCGCCGTCTCCCCAATTTCTTCCCAAATACAGGCTCCTAAACCTTCATTATGCAAAATTTCAGAAGACTTGCGCACGTTTTCTCTCATATCATCCCTTGGAATCAGATAAGCCACTGTGAGAGCCGCCACGCCTATAACCGCGCACATGACTACAATAACGGCCTCTTGAAACAACAGCCGCCCTGCTCTCTCCCATATACGCAATCTCCTTTCCTTCTGACACATACGTTTTTCTCTTTCCCTTTCATGTTCTTTCTCCCCAATCCAATTATAAGATATTAAATGTCTTATGTCAATATTTATAAGATTCCATATGTATCATCACATGATATTGCATACTATATAATTTTACAGGTAAGGTGGTGATATCATGTTTGAAGATTTTTTTATTGAAAGACTCACTTCTCTGAGAAACCAGAAAAACGTATCCGCCAGGGAGATGAGCCTGGCTCTCGGGCAAAACGGAAGCTATATCAACCGCATTGAAAACAGGCTGGCTTTTCCTTCCATGCAGGTTTTTTTCTATATTTGTGAATATTTTCAAATCACGCCGGAAGAATTTTTTGACGAGAAGAATCCCGCGCCCGGAAAAATCACTCAGATTACAGAAGAGCTTAAAAACTTAGACGATTTTCAACTTGATACGGTTATGTCCGTTGTCAGAGGGCTGCAACATAAGCCCAAGTAAACGACAGGGACCGCTCCCTGTCTTCTCTTTTTGCTCTGAAAAGAATGATTGGCAAACGTTACAAGTCCCATAGACTTAGTTGCCTGGTAGCCTCCTTCTCTTCAAAGGCGTGCAAATACCGGAAGATCTCTTCATTGTCATGGACAATTCCATACTCCTCACATTTTTGACAAAACAGTTTCATCAGCCGGGTGTTGTCCGGGCTTTCAATTCCATATCGGTTCCCATAGGTTCGTACATACTTCTCCTTTAGTCCGGGAAACAGGCGATCTAACTGCTTATAAAAGTATTCCCTGTTCCCCTCCCGCAGCGTCAGTCCCATACCAAAATTGATCACGCCATACACGCCTGCCTCCGCGCACAGTTTCAGAACGCCCAAAAGATTCTCCTGCGTATCGTTGATAAACGGCAAAATCGGCGTCAACCACACAACGGTGGGAATCCCCGCGTCCCGCAGTTTTGTGAGCGCCACAAAACGTTCCTGCGTGGTACTCACATGCGGTTCGATTTTCCGGCACAGTTCCTCATCATAAGTAGTCAGAGTCATCTGCACCACGCACTTCGTCTTACTGTTTATCTTTTTAAATAGATCCAAATCCCGCAAAATACGGTCCGACTTTGTAATCACCGTAAATCCGAATCCATACTCATAAATCAAGGACAACGCCTTTCTCATATTTTCGAGTTCCGTTTCCAGCGGGATATAAGGATCGGTCATGGAACCTGTACCGATCATGCATTTCCGTCTTTTATGCTTCAAAGCATACTCTAACAAATCGACAGCGTTCTCCTTGACCTCTATATCCTCAAAGGCGTGCTCCATATGATAGCATCTGCTCCGGGAATCACAGTATATACACCCATGGGAACACCCCCGATACAGGTTCATCCCGTTTTTGGAAGACAAAATCCCCTTCGCCGTCACAAAGTGCATCCGACCGCCTCACTTTCCGACACAGTTTTTCTTATGCGCTCTCAGTTTCTTCATCGCCCAGTCATAATGGCTCGACGTGGCGCTGACAAAATAGGAACCAAGAGTGCTTCCTCCCACCCACGGGAATACGCCTTTGGAAAACAGCTCCTCGTTGGAAAAAGTCTCCGCCAGCGCCATCACCTCGGCATGGGATTCCTGAAACAGACTCCTTGCCTCATCAAGCGATGTATCCTGGTGCTTTTTCCAAAACATCACGTTCATGTCGCCATAAGTCTTCCAATTATAAGGCTTCGGAATAAAAGGCCAGTTGTCGCCTCTCTGATTGGCATGTACCCAGGTCAGCAAAAGCTTATGCCACTCGTAGAGATGCACCAGTATATCCCTGAGATTTTTGTCTCTCTTCCAATGAGCCTCCTTCTTCGCGCTTCCCGAAAAATCAAAGGGCGTATCCAGCTCCTCCTTTGTCAAGCCGTCAATCAGCTCATTCAGCTTTTCATAATTTTGCGTTGCCGCACTTAATAAATCCGTTTTTGTCGTCGGTCTTCCCATGTTTTCCTTCCCTTCCGTTCTTTGTCAATAACTCCGTAATTTTCTTTCAACACCTGTTTCACAGCCGCCTACCTGATTGCCGGCCAGAATCAACGGCAGCCTTTATATTTCCCATGATACGCCCTTAATATTGACACCTTATGTCAGGTTTTATTTTTTTCCATAATTTCTTTTGCCTGGCGAGCGATCTCCTCCTTCAGACAAACAGGGGAAACGATCTCCACCTGCGTCCCGAAGGACAAAAGAAAACTGATCAGCCACGCCCCCTCCGGCATTCTGGCTGAGGCGATCAAATCGCCGTTCTCCTGCCTCTCTATCTGGTTTCCGTCAAATTCGTCGTAAACCCGGTACGCCATTTCGCCGGGAAAGCGCAGCGTAATCAACGGATAGTCCTCCTCGGAATCGTCCGGCTCCTCAGGAAAGCCGCGGCGCACAAACCTCTCCTCCAAAATAGTCAGCTCCAAAATGCGGTTCAGCTTAAAAGTCCTCATATCCTGTCTTTTTGTGCAAAAAGCTTTCAAATACCACGCCTTAGCCCTGTAAACCAATTTATACGGCTGCACGGTTCTTTCTCCCACATCGCCGCCGGAGCCGGCATAGCGGATTTTGACATGCCTGCAATGGATCACAGCGGTTTTCAAAAGCTCGAACTTTTCCTTGTCAAATCCCTGATTTCCCCATCTGGAAAAATCCACCTCAAGCCAGTTTTCCGAAGAAAGGTCAAACATGGCGGAAAGCTTCTGTAAAGTCTGGCTTTCAGTCAGATTTCTGGTAATATTGACGCTCTGCAGGGCCGCAAGAATCTCCTGTTTTTCCTCCCCGGACAGTAATGCCTGATCCAGAACAAAATCACTCATCAGACGGATGCCTCCGTTTCTGCCCGCCTCCGCATAGACGGGAATACCAGCCCCTCTCAAAGCGTCTATGTCCCTGTAGATCGTCCTGACCGACACCTCGAAGCGTTTCGCCAGTTCCGGGGCGGTAGCCTGTCCCTTATCAAGCAAATAGTATACGATCTGAAACAGTCTGCTCTCCTGCATCGCCATCCCTCCTTATGTGTCATATGATTCCGCTTAAATACTGACATTGTATGTCTAGTTTATTATACCCTTTTTCGCTTTCCATCACAAATTTCTCCAACAATCCATTTCCTAATATGAACAAAAGTGCGCTTCGGACACTCCTACATCCGGCTTCTACGGCAAGAGCACCTTTTGACCCCCTAATCCTATGAAAGAAAAAAGCAGGAGATAACCCCTGCCGCACCAAATTTTAATCATACTTATCTACATATCAGTTCCGTCATCCCACAGCACAATTTTCCCCTGCCGCAAAGATTCCTGCACCTCAATGATCCTCTGGTTCTCCGACCCCCTAAAGCGCAGGCCGATATTCTTTTTGGCCTGCACAAATTCCCCGTCCACAATTACATCCAGATAAGACAGAAACTCCCTCATATCCTCCCACTTTTCACAGAAATCCTCCAGAATGTCCCTGTCAAAGAGATACCCGGTATAACACCAGATATCCTTATGTGGGAAGCGCGCCCTCGCCTCTCTCAAAAGCGGAAGAAGCGCCGTCCAGTTTGCGTATTCCAAGGGCTCTCCGCCAAGCAGCGTAAGCCCCGCGATATAGTCCGGCGAAAGCGCCTTTAAGATTTCGTCAAAAACCGCCTGCGTAAAAGGCTGTCCATACTGAAAATCCCACGTCTCCGGGTTAAAACAGCCCTCACAGTGATGGGTACAGCCGCTTACAAAAAGCGTCACCCGCACCCCCGGTCCGTCCGCGATATCGCATTTTATTATTTCTCCAAAATACATCATATTTCCCAAAACTTCTCCGCTGCATCCGAAGTCGCAAAGCGATCCTCGCAATCGAACATTCTCTGAATCGGTCGCGCCGGCGCTCGATTTTCGCTATACAGGAAATCGCGACTGCATTTACCATCTAAGGAGAATGCGGAGCATTCTCTGAATCGAGCGCGCCGGCGCTCGATTTGTTATAAATGGAGCACTCTTTCCTTGATCTCCTGCGTGCGCCCCTGATTCCAGAACTGTGTTCCGATATAGCCGCATGTACGCCTTGCCACATTCATCTTGTTCTGGTCGGTATTGCCGCAATTAGGGCACTTCCAGATAAGCTTCCCGTCCGTGTTCTCCACGATTTCAATCTCCCCGTGATAGTCGCATACCTGACAGTAATCGCTCTTCGTATTTAACTCGGCGTACATGATATTGTCGTAAATATATTGCATCAATGAGAGCACCGCCTCCAGATTGTTCTCCATGTTCGGCACTTCCACATAGCTGATCGCGCCGCCCGGGGAAAGCTCCTGGAACCGGGCTTCAAATTTCAGCTTATCAAAGGCGTTTATTTCCTCCGTCACATGCACGTGATAACTGTTCGTGATATAATTGCGGTCGGTCACGCCCTCAATGATCCCGAACCGCTTTTGCAGACACTTCGCAAACTTGTAGGTGGTGGACTCCAAAGGCGTGCCGTAAAGGCTGAAATCAATGTTTGACTCCTCCCGCCACTCCTCGCAGGCGTGATTCAGATATTTCATAACCTTTAAAGCAAATTCGGTCGCCTCCGGATCGGTATGGCTCTTTCCCGTCATATAGCGGGTGCACTCACACAGCCCTGCATACCCGAGCGAAATAGTGGAATAACCGCCATAGAGAAGTTTGTCGATCTTCTCCCCCTTTTTCAGTCTGGCAAGCGCCCCGTTCTGCCACAAAATCGGCGCCACATCGGAAAGCGTTCCTTTAAGCCTGTTATGCCGCGCCATCAGCGCCCGCCTGCAAAGCTCCAGCCGCTCATCCATAATCTCCCAAAACCGTTCTATATCCCGTCCGGACGAACAAGCCACATCCACCAGATTTAAGGTGACCACTCCCTGATTGAATCTGCCGTAAAATTTCGGTCTGCCAGCCTCGTCGTGATACACGGTGAGAAAGGACCGGCACCCCATACAGGTATAGCAATTGCCGTCCTTTAACTGCTTCATAATCTTTTCCGAAATGTAATCCGGCACCATCCGTTTGGCTGTGCATTTCGCCGCCAGCTTCGTCAGATACCAATATTTTGTGCCCTCGCGGACATTGTCTTCCTCCAACACATAGATCAGCTTCGGAAATGCGGGTGTAATGTAGATCCCCTTTTCGTTCTTCACCCCCTGAATCCGCTGATTTAGCATCTCCTCTATAATCATCGCCAGATCGTCTCTAATACGCCCTTCCGGCACCTCGTCGATATACATAAAAATCGTGATAAAGGGCGCCTGCCCGTTGGTCGTCATCAGTGTGATTACCTGATACTGGATAATCTGTACGCCCTGTTTGATCTCGTCTATTACACGCCTCTCCGCGATGGCGTCGATCTGCTCTTTCGTAGCGCTAACGCCCATCTCCTCCATCTCTGATTGCACTTTTTTTCTGAATTTTTCCCGGCTCACATTCACAAAAGGAGCAAGATGGGACAAGGATATGCTTTGCCCGCCGTACTGACAGCTTGCGATCTGCGCAATACTCTGCGTCGCTACATTACATGCCGTGGAAAAACTCTTCGGCGTATCAATCATCGTCTCGCTGATTACCGTGCCGTTTTGCAGCATATCTTCCAGGTTGACCAGACAGCAGTTGTGCATATGCTGGGCAAAGTAATCCGCGTCGTGGAAATGAATCACGCCCTGTTCATGAGCCTCCACGATATCCTGGGCAAGCAAAAAACGCCTGGTGATATCTTTGCTCACTTCCCCTGCCATATAATCCCTCTGCACGCTGTTCACCGTAGGATTTTTATTGGAATTTTCCTGTTTTACTTCCTCGTTGTTACACTCTAAAAGACTTAAGATCTGCTCGTCAGTGGAATTGGACTTGCGCACGAGCGCTCTCTTATAGCGGTAGGTGATATAGTTTCTGGAGATGGTGTAAGCCCGGTACTTCATAAGCTGGTTCTCCACCATATCCTGAATCTCTTCCACGCTGGGAGCCCTTTTCATCTCCCCACAGTGGTCAGCCACCACAGAGGCAATCTCGTCAATCTCCATATCGGTCAGGCGATCTTCCTCTCTGACACTGTTGTTCGCCTTCCTGATGGCCGATGTGATCTTTCCAAGATCAAAGTTGACCTCCACGCCGCTTCTCTTAATAATCTTCATTCAGTAACGCCCCCATATTTTTTAAAACTCTACATGATGTATGATACCATCTCATCACGCATACTACATATTGTATCATGCAAAAATATTATGTCAAGTTGCTGTGCGATTTATTTTGATTTCAGATTCTCTGCGCGTACCGACGCGTTCTCTTCCATGTTTTCCGCTGCCGCAATTTCCTGATAGTAAAAAAGAAAGAGCAAAATTGATCAACATAGTCAATCACATTTTTGCTCTTTCACTTTTTGTAAGCTGGAAAAGGGACTCGAACCCTCGACCTACTGATTACGAATCAGTTGCGCTACCGACTGCGCTATTCCAGCATAATCCTGCAACAACAATTATTATATGACGAAAAGTAAAATTATGCAAGACTTTTTTTAAGAAATCGGAAAGCTTTTATCCATATGCACATCCATCTGAGGATAAGGGATCCCGATTCCCGCCTCATCCAGGGCATATTTCACCTTTTCTACGAGTCTCCACTTCGTTTCCCAAAAATTCTCGTTCGTGCTGTAGCAGCGCAACGTCAAGACAACGCTGCTATCCCCAAGCTCGTCCACAAACACCCTCTTTTCTTCTTCCTGCAAAACCCCGGAGTCGCCCTCCATCACCCCAAGAAGCACCTCCTTCGCTTTTCTGATATCCGCCTCGTAGGAGATGCCGACTTTAATATCCATCCTGCGCTCCGTGAGCGTGCTCATATTCAAAATATTGCTGTTTGACAGCTCTCCGTTTGGCACAACCACCATATGACGGTCCGGGGTGATGAGCCTGGTGTAAAAAAGCTGTACCTCTTCCACCGTCCCCTCATTACCCGCGCCGTCCCTGATATAGTCCCCGGTCTTAAAAGGTTTTAGGAGCAGGATCAGCACACCGCCCGCAAAGTTCGACAGACTGCCCTGCACAGCCAGGCCGACCGCCACACCGGCGGAGCCGACCAGCGCCACCACGCTGGTGGCGTCCAGTCCGAAGGAGGAGGCGATCGTAAAGAGCAGGAGAATATAGAGCGCCGCCTTGACAAGAGAGTCAAGAAATCGGCTCACCCCCACATCCACGTTCCGACGCTCAAAGGATTTGCGCAGGATTCTGCGAACAAGTTTGATCAACTGCGTGCCGATAAAAAATACAACCAGCGCAAGAAGCACCCTGACCCCGAAGCGGATCAGCTTATCCGGCAACTCTTCCAGATATCTCTCTATCAGCCCTACATCCAGCTCCTCCGGCGCAATATATTCGATTGCCTCTATCGCCTGTTCTTCCATGCCATCCTCCATACCCGTTTTTTGTCCGTCACATTAAGAAGCGCCTTCCAAAAACCGCCCCGTTATGATTTTCCTACTGATTTTCCGGCATATTCTCTGCCGGCTTTGCTTCTTCCGCTTTTGCTTGCACCGCTTTTTTTTCCGCCCTCTTTGCAACCGGCTTTCCCGCGGATTTCGCTTTTTTCACGGCCATTTCTGCCGCCGCTCTCTCCGTCAGCTCCTGAAGCTTCTGCGCCGCGGCCTGCGCCTTTTTCTCCAGAATCTCTACCACTTTCGCTTTCTCTTTGGCTTCCGCCGCCGCCTTTTTCGCTAACTCTCTTGCCTCCTCAGACGCCCTTTTCGCCTCTTCCTTTGCCCAAGCTGCCTCCTGCGCCGTGCGCTCCGCTTCCTCTTTCGCAAGGCGTCTTTCCTCGGCCTCCCTCGCCAGGCGGCGTTCTTCCTCGCGCTTTCTTTCGATCTCGGCCTTTTCTTCCTTCGTATAAGGCGTATAGGAGAAAATACTGAGGCTTAAGGGCGCGCTCTCCATATCTATGGCGTAAGGCTTTCCATCCCACTCCGTATCAATGGAATCACGCACATCCTTGTTCGTTATGCCATTCCCTCCATAAGCCTCCTCGTCGGTGTTAAAGACCTCTTTATATTTACCCTCGCAAGGCACGCCCACGCGGAAGCTCTGTCTTGCATCGGCAAAATTGGCCACTACCACCAGCATATCACCGACATTGCCGGTTTTTCTTATATATGAAAGCATACAGGCGTTTGGCGTAATACAGTTGATCCACTCGAAGCCCTCCCAGGAAGTATCCTTTGCATAGAGAGCCGGTGCGGAAGTGTAAAAACGATTTAACGCCGCTACCATGTCGTTTAGTTTCCTATGATCCGCGTTCTCCAAAAGCCCCCACTCCACGGCGCGCTTTTCATTGAATTCATCGTATTCGCCGATATCCTGCCCCATAAACAACAGTTTTTTGCCGGGATGCGTCATGTGATAAGCCAAGGTCAGGCGAAGGTTCGCAAACTGCTTGTCTCTTTCCCCGGGCATCCTGCCAAGGAGCGTTCCCTTGCCGTGCACCACCTCGTCGTGGGACAGCACCAGCATAAACTTCTCGCTGTAAGCGTAGATCATGCTGAAAGTCAAATCGTTGTGTCTCCCCGAACGGAAAAAGGGATCTGTCATGATATAGCCGAGATAGTCGTTCATAAAGCCCATATTCCATTTCAGGTCAAAGCCAAGGCCGTCCTCGTCCAGCGCTCCTGTGATTTTCGGCCATGCCGTCGATTCCTCCGCAATCATCAGCACGCCGGGATTGCGTTTCTTCATAATGGAATTCAGGTGCTTTAACAGCTCCACGGCTTCCAGATTTTCATGCCCACCGTAGATGTTTGCCACCCACTCCCCGTCGTTCTTTCCGTAATCAAGATAAAGCATGGAAGCCACCGCGTCGATACGGATCCCGTCCACGTGGTATTTTTCCACCCAGTATAGCGCGTTTGCAATCAGATAGTTGCTCACCTGCGGCCGTCCGTAATTATAAATCAGTGTGCCCCAGTGAGGATGGAATCCCTGCCTCGGATCCTGATGCTCGTACAGGCAAGTTCCGTCAAATCCTGACAGACCATAGGTATCTCTCGGAAAATGAGCCGGCACCCAATCGAGAATCACTCCGATTCCCGCCCTGTGCATTTCATCCATAAAATACATAAAGTCCTCCGACGTGCCGTAACGGGCAGTCGGCGCATAATAGCCAATTACCTGATAGCCCCACGATTCGTCCAAAGGGTGCTCCATCACCGGCATCAGCTCAATATGCGTATACCCCATCCGTTTCACATAGTCGATGATCTTCGGCGCAAGCTCTCTGTAATTAAAAAACTCTCTGCCGTCGGAAGGCTTATCGAAAGAACCCAGGTAGAGCTCATAAACGCTCATGGGCTTATCCTCCGCCTGCAACGCGCTGCGCTCCTTCAGCCACTTTGAGTCCTTCCACGAAAAGCCGGTGATATCCCGGACAACGGATGCGGTTTCCGGCCGCATCTGCGCCCCAAAACCGTAAGGATCCGCTTTCATATAGACAAGGCCGCCTTTCACCTTAATCTCAAACTTATAGCAGTCTCCCTCCTTCACATCGGGAATAAAGATCTCAAAAATACCGGAATCCCACAGCCGTCTCATCTGGTGTGTTCTTCCGTCCCAGCCGTTGAAATCCCCGACCACGCTCACCCTGATGGCATTAGGCGCCCATACCGCAAAGGAAACGCCGCTTATCCCGTTTAAAACCATCGGATGCGCCCCCAGCCTGTCATAGATTTCGTAATGGATTCCGGCGCTGAACTTTTCCGTATCCTCCTTTGTCATCTGCGGTTCAAAATTATAAGCGTCTCTTATTTTCCTGAGACTGCCGTTTTCAGCCTCCACCACATACTCATAGTCGGAAATCGTCTTTCCGGGCAAAAGCAGGGCAAAATATCCTTCCTCGTCGGCTTCCTCCATGCGGTAGCTCTTATCCCCCTCCAAAAGCTGTAATCGCACACTCTTCGCTCCCGGCTGGTACGTCTGCACCAGCACGGAACTTCCCACCACATGCGCACCCAAAATCTCGTGCGGATTGTCCGATTCCGAATAGACAATCTCCTCAATTTTCGCCCAGTCCATCAGCTTATATGTCTTTTTGTTCATCCTTCCCCCTGCCTTTCTGCTAATTTATATATATTTTTTATGAAAAATCCGATTCTGCCGCCGTCCGTCTGCCAGGCTCCTCAATTCTGTGAATCAATAGCCCGCTCCTGAGCTTCGGTTCAAACCAGGTGGATTTCGGAGGCATCAGTTTCCCCGCATCCGAAACCGCAAAAAGCTCATGGATGTCCGTGGGAAACATGGCAAAAGCCGCCAGCGCATCCGTATGTACCCGGCGCTCCAGCTCCTCGAGTCCCCTGATTCCTCCCACAAAATCGATCCTTTTATCTATCTTCGGATCCGCAATGCCAAACACCGGCTCCAAAAGCCGCCTCTGCAAGACCGCCACATCCAGATCCTCCACCGGATCCCCGACATAACACTCGCTGCCAATCGTAAGGCGATACCACTCGTCTCTGTAATACATACCTATCTCGCCTTTTTTTTGCGGCTTACCGGGCTCTCTCCCCAGTTTCTCCACCGCAAAAGCCGCCTCCACTTTCCTGAGAAAGCCGCTCTCATCAAAATCCGCATCGGGCTTCACCACCCGGTTATAATCCATAATCATAAGCTGGTCGTCCGGGAACAGCACGGATAAGAAATAATTGAACGCCTCCCGACCTGTGTAACCGGGAAAAGCCGCTCTGCGCTTCCTCGAAACCCGCACAGCCGACGCACACCTGTGATGGCCGTCCGCAATATAGATTTCGTTTACCCGCAAAAAGGCATTTCTGATCCGCTCCACGGCCTTTGCCTCGTCAATCACCCATAGCCTGTGGACAACGCCGTCCGCCGCCGTAAAATCATAGACGGGCTCTCCCTCCATGGCCAGCTTTACTTCCCGCTCAAGCTCTTCCCGCCTGCGGTAAGCGAGAAAGATCGGACCCGTCTGCGCACTGCAGACGTCCACGTGCCTGATCCGGTCAGCTTCCTTTTCGGCCCTGGTGTTCTCATGCTTCTTTATCACCTGCGCATCATAGTCATCCACGGAAGCGCAGGCGCCAATCCCCACCTGGGATCTGCCATCCATCACAAGCTCATAAACATAGTAAGCTTCCCTTTCCTCCTGTACAAAAAGTCCGTCCGCCGTCATCCGATCGAGCATTTCCCTGGCTTTCTCATAAACTTCCGGAGCATACATGTCATATCCTTCCGGAAACTGCGTCTCCGGCCTGTCTATCCTCAGAAAAGTGTATTCGTCTTCCTTCACGGCCTCTCTGGCCTCGTTTCTATTATAAACGTCATAAGGCAACGCCGCGATCTTCTTCGCCAGGTCTGCCCGGGGTCTGAGTGCCCGAAACGGTATGATATCAGCCATATACCTCTCCTTCTCTCCCACGTTTTGCAGGACGTATATATTTATTCTAACAAATAAAGCTGGTCACCACAAGAGAATAGTGATATTATTGATAGGCAATGAGCTGTGCACCAACAGGCTTTTCAAGTATGCACCGCGAGTAAAAGAAAGCAAGATCAATCAGGAAAGGAAGATGCATATGACCAGCGAAGAACTTAACATTCTGGATCGCATCAACGCCTATGCGGAGAAAGTCCTGGCGGACATCGATCCCCAAAAAACCAGAATTTCATTTCAGTTAGAGGCGCTAAAGCCCGTTATGCAGGAAATTGCTGACGAGACAGGAAAATCCATGGAGGACATCTTCATCCTCTATATGGATCTTGCCAGCGAATCCGCCGTGGAAGCCGACAAAAAACTTCAGGCCACTTTGGATAATGAAGAAAATGCCGATTTCTCGTCCATCGCGAACCGTCTCAACTGAAACGAACCAATCGAGCAGGGAATATTTTCTTCCCACTCACAGCGCCGCCCGTGCGCCACTTTAACGACACATCCCTCCGCACGGGCCTGCACAATCAAGTAGGGGAAGATTCATCTTCCCCTACTCGCCGCGCGGGGCGCACACTGCGTAAGCAGCAAATTCCTCTGTGCGCCCCTGCGCATAAAAAAGACCTGTCGAATTTTATCCGGCAGGCCCTTTTTATGCGTAAGCCTATTTTACCACTCTCACTCTGAAAACCCCGTCAATGGACTGGAGCTTTTCTATAATCTCTTTGGAAGCCGGCGTCTCGATATCAAGCATCGTGTAAGCCACCTCTCCCCTTGACTTATTCATCATATCGGAGATATTGATATTATTATCACCGAAGCAGGCGGTAAATTTGGTGATCATATTGGCAATGTTCTTATGGAAAATCGCCACACGGCCTGCCTGCTCGCAGACACCCATATCGCACTTCGGATAATTCACGCTGTTGGCAATATTGCCGTTTTCCAGATAATCTTTCATCTGCTTCACGGCCATCACCGCGCAGTTATCCTCCGACTCCTCCGTGGAAGCCCCCAGGTGCGGGATCACGATACAGCCCTCCTGCCCAGCCGTGGTAGGATTCGGGAAATCGGAAACATACTTCCTTACCTTACCCGACTTTATACCCGCAAGAACCGCCTTCTCATCCACAAGAAGATCTCTTGCAAAGTTAAGCAAAATCACGCCGTCCTTCATCTGTTCAAGTGCCTCTTTGCCAATCATGCCCTTCGTGGCATCCATCAGCGGCACATGGATCGTGACGATATCGCACTCCTGATAAATCTCTTCCACATGAAGCACATGTTTTACATCACGGCTTAAGTTCCACGCAGCATCGACCGATACATACGGATCGTAACCGTAAACCTCCATGCCAAGGTGCTTCGCCACGTTCGCCACCTTCACGCCGATCGCTCCAAGACCGATAATGCCGAGCTTCTTGCCAAGGATCTCCGTTCCCGCAAAATTCTTCTTGGCTTTCTCCGCATTCTTTGCGATATTCTCGTCGGACACATTCTCCTTCACCCACTCGATACCGCCTGCCACATCCCTGGACGCCAAAAGCATTCCCGCAATCACAAGCTCCTTTACGCCGTTCGCGTTTGCGCCAGGTGTGTTAAACACAACGACGCCTTTCTCCGCACATTTATCTAAAGGAATATTGTTGACTCCTGCTCCCGCACGGGCAATGGCCAGCAGATTTGCCGGCAGCTCCATGTCGTGCATGGCGGCACTTCTCACCAGAATGCCATCCGCCTCCTCAATCCGCTCTGTCTTTTCATACTGCTCGCTAAACTTTTCAAGCCCCACCTGTGCGATGGGATTTAAGCAATGATATTTAAACATCCGATTCACCTCTCTGCTTACGCGTTATCTTTCTCAAATTCTCTCATGAAAGCGACTAACTTTTCCACACCCTCAACAGGCATTGCATTGTAGATACTCGCACGCATACCACCCACGGTTCTGTGCCCCTTCAGGTTCACAAAACCCGCCGCGGTCGCCTCCTTGATAAACTTCGCGTCCGTCTCCTCGTTTCCTGTCACAAAAGGCACGTTCATCAAGGATCTGTCCTCTTTCCTTACAGTACCTTTAAATAGGCTGCTCTCATCGAGAAAATCGTAGAGAATTTTCGCTTTCTTCTCATTTAACTCTTTCATAGCTTCCAATCCGCCGTTTTTCAGAAGCCACTTAAATACCTTACCGCAGATATAAATGCCGTAACAAGGAGGGGTGTTATAGAGAGAATCATTGTCCGCATGGACTTTAAATTTCATCATAGTGGGTGTTCCCGGAAGCACCTCGTCCGTCAGCAAGTCTTCCCTGATAATCACAACCTGAGTACCCGCAGGCCCCACGTTCTTCTGTACGCCAGCATAAACCAGGCCGTACTTCGTCACGTCCATGGGCTCCGACAGGAAACAGGATGACACGTCGGAAACAAGAATCTTTCCCTTCGTGTCTGGAAGGGTATGATATTTGGTTCCGTAAATCGTGTTGTTCTCACATATATAGACATAATCCATATCATCTGTTATCGGCAAATCGGAACAGTCGGGAATATAGGAAAATGTCTCATCCGCAGAGGACGCCAGCTCCACCGCTTCCCCGTAAATCTTCGCCTCCGCGAAAGCTTTCTTTGCCCACTGACCGGTCAGGATATAACCTGCCTTGCGGTTCTTCATCAGATTCATGGGCACCGAAGCGAACAGAAGGCTCGCGCCGCCCTGTAAAAATAACACCTTATAATTATCAGGAATATGTAAAAGTGCGCGAAGATCCGCCTCCGCCTCCTTGATGATCGTGTCGTAAACCTTAGACCGATGGCTCATCTCCATCACCGACATCCCTGAACCCTTGTAGTCAAGCATCTCCGTCGCAGCTTCCTGCAACACTTCTTCCGGCAAAACCGCAGGACCCGCTGAAAAATTATACACTCTGGACACTGTTTTCTCCTCCCGTCCTCATTGACTCCGTTTACAAAAACCAAAATTCATTTTACGCCCTTCACGCACTTTAGTCAAATACTTTGTTAAACAATCCCGGCATCTGCTGACAGCCGGCCAAGCTGTCAGTAGAACATTACCACCGGCGTTCCTACCTCCGCCATGTCGAAGAGTTGTTCCATCGCCTCCCTTGGCGTATTGATGCAGCCGTGGGAACCGTTTGTCTGGTAAATGCTTCCGCCAAATTTCCCACGCCAGGAAGCGTCGTGTATACCGATATTGCCCTTTACCGGCATCCAGAAATCCACATGAGAAGCGTATCCCGGACCCCGCAGAATCCGGTTTTTCTGTTTCAGATATACATAGTTCACGCCGGAGGGCGTTCCCATCCTGCGGGAGGTGTTGCCTGTCACGATGGGCGTATCAATCTCCAAAACGCCGTCCACGTAGTAGTACATCTTCTGCTCTCCCATGTCCACCTCTATATAAGTAGAGCCGATATCCTCGCTGCCCTGCTTCCATGCCTCCTGGAGATAGACTGGCTCGTGCACCTCGCTCCTTTTATTGTAAAAAGCTTCCGTCAGGTAAGCGACTTCCGCCTCCTTATCGATTTTGTTCCCGTAAAGACCTCCTTCCACCGTCACCACATCTCCTCTGGTAGATAAGAACTGTCTGCTCGCACCTACGGTATCATACTTCGCCGCCAGGGCCTCCACAAAATCAGCTATCGCGTGTTCCTTTAGCTGGAACTCTCCCGATTCATCGAACAAAAAACGGCCGTTATCATCCAAGGCAATCCAGTCCCCGACAACAGAAGCATCCACGGGAATTTCCTCCTCTCCCATCCGGTAAACAATGCCGCAGTTCTGAAATCTTTCCAGCTTTTCCCATATGTCCAAAGTTTCGCGCATCTGGGCCGTCAGCTCCAAGTCATGATAACACCCGGCCTCCGCCAGGGACACCTCGCTCTCGGACGCCTCTATGGCAAAGAGCACCGCCTCCCTGGCCTGCTCAATGGCCAAAACATCCTCTCTCTCGTTCACAAGCACATACCCCTGGGGCATCCGGGTGATCGCCACCTTGCGATCCTTGTCTTCCCTTTCATCCTGGCAGAAAGGCATCGCCTCAAAACAGGCGTCAAAGGCATCTGTGTCATAGGTGACAACCGGTGTGAGTTCGGCATGATGCCCTCCAAAAAGACTATCAATCCACATCCAGGGATTTTGCCGTTTCTGGTAAATCTCCAACGCCTTCATAAAGTCAAACTGATATGCGATTTCGTCCGCGGATATCATATAGCGGTTGCCGTCCTTATCTTCCACGGTGACGCCGTCATACGTGAAATCTTTTACCAGCTCGTCATTTACCTCCTGAATGCTCCGGCCGGTGCAATAGATCCCGTTGATCCAGGTGCCGTAAGTAAATGCGTTGCGATAGTAGGCGGCAAGCCCCACATAAGTCGCCATCAGACTGACGGTGACAATGCACAGGACAACCGCCAGGTGCTTTAGTAACCTTTTCATACTTTAACCTTCACCACTCAAAACTACTTCTCTATATCCCCTGCGTCAAACGCCTCGCTGATGGGCGCACCCGCAGGCACCATAGGAAATACCTTGTCGTCCTCCGGGATAATACAGTTTAATAACACAGGTTTCTTTAAAGCGATGGCTTTCTCAATGGCAGGAGCCACCTCCTCCTTTTTGGTCACAAGGATGGCCTCGCAGCCAAGTCCCTCAGCTACCTTACAGAAATCCACCCCGTCGTCCAAGACCGTCTGTGAGTAACGCTTCCCGTAAAACAACGTCTGCCACTGTCTCACCATACCCAGCACATGATTGTTGATGACAACCTGTATTACCGGTATGTTGTACCGACTGGCTGTGGCTAGCTCATTCATATTCATACGGAAACACCCGTCGCCGGCAATATTGATACAGATTTTGTCGGGCTGCCCCATCTTTGCCCCAATGCAGGCGCCAAGACCGTAGCCCATGGTGCCAAGGCCTCCCGAAGTGAGAAGGGTGCGGGGACTGGAGTATTTGTAATACTGTGCCGCCCACATCTGATGCTGCCCCACATCCGTGGTGATGATGGCGCGCCCCTCCGTCACCCGGTCGATCTCCTCCATGATATAAGGGCAGGAAAGCTCCCCCGCATCATAGTTGAGCGGATGTCTGTTTTTCAGCTCCGCGATGTGCGCCATCCACTCCCCATGTTCCTGTTTGGAAAGTCTGCCGTTCAGTCGGGAGAGTACTTCCTTCAAATCTCCTACCAGAGACACGTCCGTCTTAATATTCTTGTTGATCTCCGCCGCGTCCACATCGATGTGCAGCACCTTCGCGTGTTCCGCAAATTTCCTTGGATTCCCGACCACACGATCGGAGAAACGCGCTCCCAAGGCAATCAGAAGGTCACACTCGCTGACGCCGAAGTTGGAAGCCTTGGTGCCGTGCATACCGATCATGCCCGTGTATCTGTCGTCATGGCCATCGATAACGCCTTTCCCCATCAGCGTGTCGCAGACCGGCGCATCCATGCGCTCCACAAAGTCCCTTACCTCCTGATAAGCCTCGGAGATCACGGCGCCGCCGCCCACATATATGAAAGGGCGCCTGGCACTCTCAAGCAAGCCGACCGCCTGATCCAGTTCTTCCTCCTTATACCGGCCTCTCCATGCCACTTTCTCAGGCGACTTTTTCTCGTAATCGCATGTGTTTGCCGTCACATCCTTCGTGATATCCACAAGCACAGGGCCCGGTCTGCCGCTTCTCGCGATAGAGAAAGCCTTTCTGAGCGTGTCTGCCAGAATCGTCACATCCTTCACTATATAATTATGCTTCGTAATAGGCATGGTGATTCCCGCGATATCCACCTCCTGGAAAGAGTCCTTCCCCAGAAGAGGAAGATTTACATTACAGGTAATCGCTACCATAGGCACCGAATCCATATAAGCCGTCGCAATTCCCGTCACCAGATTGGTTGCTCCCGGACCGCTTGTCGCCAGACAGACTCCGACCCTGCCGGTGGCTCTTGCATAACCGTCCGCCGCATGGGCCGCCCCCTGCTCATGAGACGTCAAAATATGTTTGATCTCCTCACTGTGCTGATACAGCGCATCATACACGTTTAAAATCGTTCCGCCGGGATACCCGAACACCGTGTCCACTCCCTGCTCCTTCAGACATTCCACTACGATCTGCGCACCTGTCAAATTCATGTTTTCCTCCATTCCGAAGCGTCAAGCCAGGAAGCCGCGAACCGAATCTCAAATCCAGTTCCGCGATCAGGGCAATTTGTGACGCTTCCACACAAACCGCCATGTCACAGCTCTGCTGTGACTCAAAATCCACGGACAAATAAGTTTGTCCTGGAGAATGCCTGTATTTTTGGCATTCTCCTGCGTGAGACGGTTTCTTGGCGTCCCGTCCTATGGCGGGACGTCTTTAGAAACTCTTTTCACGCTATTCCTTTCTCCCTGCCCGTCTATAAAATTACACCCACTATTTATATTGCATCCGGAGGCTTATCACGCTTTCGGAATTTCCAAAATAGCCCCTCTGTTGCCGCTTGTCACCATCTCCCTGTACCTTGCCAGATAACCGCTTGTCACCTTTGGCTCCCTGGGCTGCCATTTCTCCCTGCGCAGGGCAAGCTCCTCCTCGGACACCTTGAGATCCAATTTCATATTGGGGATGTCTATGCTTATGATATCTCCCTCTTCCACCAGAGCGATGGGGCCGCCCACCGCCGCCTCCGGCGATACGTGTCCGATGGACGCACCTCTGGACGCGCCTGAAAAGCGGCCGTCTGTGATCAGCGCGACGCTGGAACCTAGTCCCATACCCGCAATGGCTGAAGTGGGATTGAGCATCTCCCGCATACCCGGGCCGCCCTTCGGGCCCTCATAGCGAATCACTACCACGTCGCCTGCCACAATCCTGCCTCCCTTGATCGCCGCGATCGCGTCCTCCTCACAGTCAAACACCCGGGCCGGGCCTTCATGAACCATCATTTCCTCCACCACGGCGGAGCGTTTCACCACACTGCCGTCAGGAGCCAGATTCCCTTTAAGGACAGCCAGTCCGCCAGTCTCGCTGTAAGGATTTTCCACCGTTCTAATAACATCTGTATTTCTATTCACCGCGTTTTTAATGTTCTCGCCGATCGTCTCTCCTGTAACCGTCATGCAGTCTGTGTGGAGCAGTCCGATATCCGCAAGCTCCTTCATCACCGCATAGACGCCGCCTGCCTCGTTCAGATCCTCCATATAGGTCGGGCCGGCCGGCGCAAGGTGACATACGTTTGGGGTTTTTTCACTGATCGCATTGGCAAAGGCGATGTCAAAGTCAAAGCCGACCTCGTGGGCGATCGCCGGAAGATGCAGCATGGAGTTGGTGGAACAGCCAAGCGCCATATCTACCGTGAGCGCATTTAAGATCGCGTCCTTCGTCATGATATCTCTCGGCCTGATATCTTTCTCAAGAAGAGCCATCACCGCCATACCGGCGTGCTTGGCCAGCTTAATCCTCTCAGAGTAAACGGCGGGAATCGTACCGTTGCCCCGAAGTCCCATACCAAGAGCCTCCGTGAGGCAGTTCATGGAATTTGCCGTGTACATACCCGAACAGGAGCCACAGGTGGGACAGGTCTTCTCCTCAAATTCCAGAAGTTCCGCGTCCGTCATGGTTCCCGCCGCGTGGGAACCTACCGCCTCAAACATGGAAGAAAGGCTTCTCTTCTGCCCTTTCACATGTCCCGCCAGCATGGGGCCGCCGGACACAAAGACCGTAGGTACATTGATGCGGGCTGCCGCCATCAGAAGTCCGGGCACGTTCTTATCGCAGTTCGGCACCATCACCAGAGCGTCAAACTGATGTGCCAGCGCCATACACTCCGTGGAATCCGCTATCAGATCTCTTGTGACCAGGGAATATTTCATACCGATATGCCCCATGGCGATACCGTCGCAGACTGCTATAGCGGGGAATACCACAGGCACGCCGCCCGCCTCCGCCACCCCAAGCTTTACCGCGTCCACAATCTTATCCAGATTCATATGTCCCGGTACGATCTCATTGTAGGAACTGACAATTCCCACCATGGGTTTCTTCATCTCCTCCTGGGTAAACCCGAGGGCGTTAAACAAACTCCTGTGCGGTGCCTGCTGCGCACCAGTTTTCACGTTGTCACTTCTCATTTTTTACCTCATTTCTGCGCTGCATTTGTCTCATTTTCGTTGAAAAGGCATATTGACAGGTTTGTATCTGGCAACGCGCAGACTCAAATCCCGCGACCCCCTGCTTCTCATTAATGGTTTCTCCGGTACATTACCACCTGCCAGTTTTCATATACCTTTGTCATATTTTCCTCTATATAAGAGCGCTTTCTTTCCACTTCCTCCTTAGTCAGATAAAACTTCCACTCCTCGGGAGGCTCCCTATGACCATAAGGCAAACCCAAAAGCGCCTTGTCTAAAAGAACCATATCCGCCGCTTCCATATCTCTTGTAATCTGCTCCTCCCTCTTGTCATAGAGGTATAAAAGCAAATATTCCTGATCGCAGTCCGTCACCGCGCAAACATTCGCACTCTCCGCCCCGCTTTGCTCATAGGCATCCACAATCTGCTCATCCCGTATACTGTAGGGCCTCATATCCGCCAGTACAAGTGCCCAGGAAAGGCCCGCCGCCAGATAAAAAAACGCGACAACCCCTTTTCCAACGCTCTCTTTCCCGCGAAAATCACTAACACTCGTTATTAAATCTACAATCGTCTGGATTAACCAGCCGAGCAGCAGCGCCGCCCACACACCGAGAAAAGAGAATACCCGCTGGTAAGGAAGCTTGCACTGTATCAGGAGCGCCAATGCCAAAAGAATGGCTGTCAGCACAAAATACCACTCTGCAAATCCCTTGCTGCGCTTTCTGAACAGGCAGACAGACACCGCCAAAAGACCGCACACCAAAAGGCCGCACATGACATTCCCCGCAAGTCCTAAGAGAGGAGCAAGCTGCGTTCCGAACAACGTCTTCGTCCAATGCCCCGCCTGGCTCCAAAACTCCTGCCTGGTCATACTCTGGATATAAGGGGTGTCGAGCATATAGCCTATTCCTTCAGCCAACGCCCGGAAAGGCGCGTGGAGAATAATATCTATATGTCCGGCCATATAAAACGGGCCGTCCGGCGCCTTGGACAATAAGTTAGAGCCGATCGCCATCCAGAGAATTCCGTACAAGCCGGCCGTGCACGCTGCACTCACAAAGGAGACGGCAAACAGCTTTATAAGCCGCCTGCAATCCTTATCTAAAAGGAGGACAAAGCCCCCGATCAGACAGACCGGCATCACCACATACAGACTGCTTGGAATCGCCCACAAAGAGATGACAAGCGCGATGCCAAAAACAATATAATTACGTTTGTTATTATTTTTCTCCACGACAATGCGGAAAAGCGAGAAAAGCGCCGACAAGTAGCAAAAAGTCACAAGGGCATAGCCTCTGCCCTGCACCGCCAACTGATTGACCATATACATTCCCGCAAACAGGAATACCGGAATCAAGGCAATCCCGCCCGTGAACCATTTTTTTGAAATCCGATACAGGAGAATCAGGCTCCCGAGACTACATAGATAGGATACACCCCGCAGCGCGACGGGTGCGCATCCAAATATCCCCAAACAGGCCGAGAGCGTGGAATAACCCACATGGTTATTGGGAAGCGGCCAGTGAATCGCCGCGTACACCGGCCCTCTGCTGATAAAATAATAGTAGGTGTACAACTCGTCATACCAAGGCGTCAGAACAAACATCCTGCGCCCGTAATAAACGGCCATGACAAGAAGCAGCAGCAGAAAAACCATATTTTCCCTGTCCGCCTCTCGTTTTTTGCCGGCAATGAAAAATGCGGTTCCTTTTTTGCCGAAGCATTTTATAAAATAACTCATATGATTATCTGATTCTCTCCACGATCAGGTCGCCCATTTTCCGGCAGCCCACCCGCTCGCACCCTTCGGACATAATATCGCCTGTACGGTAGCCGTCTTTCAATACCTCCTTCACCGCAGCGTCGATGGCATCCGCCTCTTTGTCAAGATCAAAACTGTAACGCAGCATCATGGACGCGGAAAGAATCGTGGCGATGGGATTTGCCAAATCTTTCCCCGCAATATCGGGCGCGGAACCATGACTCGGCTCATACAACCCAAACTTCGTATCATTCAGGGAGGCGGATGAGAGCATGCCGATGGAACCGGTCACCATACTCGCCTCATCCGACAAAATATCGCCAAACATGTTCTCTGTCAAAATCACGTCGAACTGGGCCGGATCTTTTACAAGCTGCATCGCGCAGTTGTCTACCAGCATATGTTCTAACGTCACGTCGGGATATTCCTTCGCCACTTCCTCCACAACCGCTCTCCACAGTCTGGAGGAGTCCAGTACATTGGCTTTGTCCACGCTGGTCACTTTCTTTCTGCGCTTTCTGGCGATATCAAAACCCTTGACGGCGATCCGACGGATTTCATTCTCATCGTAGGTCAGCGTGTCTATCGCTTTTTTCACGCCATTCTCCTCCACCGTCTTTCTCTCTCCAAAATACAAACCGCCCGTCAATTCACGCATAATCAGCATATCAAACCCGGCTTCCGAAATCTCCTTTTTGAGTGGACACGCCTCCGCCAGCTCCTCATACAGAACCGCCGGCCTTAAATTGGCAAACAGATTAAGCGCCTTTCGAATCGCAAGAAGACCTGCCTCAGGACGCAGATTCGGAGGAAGCTTATACCAGGGGGAAGTAGTGGTATCGCCACCGATAGAACCCATCAGCACTGCGTCCGCACTCTTTGCCGTCTCCACTGCCTCGTCCGTAAGCGGCACTCCGTGTACGTCGATGGACGCGCCGCCCATCAGAATATCCGTATACTTCATGTTATGTCCGTACTTCGCTGCTACCGCATCCAACGCTTTCTTCGCTTCCGCCACAATCTCCGGGCCGATCCCATCTCCCGGAATACAGGTTATCTTTAATTCCATAGGTTCCTCCATTCTGCGCCGATTTTAAAATACGCTCATTAACTCACAAATCTCCGCTTTATATCATAGACTATTCCTGTATAAATTTCAACAAAAAAAACCGGGCTGCACATCCGCGCCCGGCTTTTTCCCATTTCTGTTATCTTTTATTACTGTGCTTTGAAGCTTGCCTCCGCAAGTACATTCCCTTCCGAATCACAGTATTTCACACCGTATGAAACCGTACCTTTCTCGGCACCGATCTCGTCGTCAAGTGCGCCTGCAATTGCGGAAAACGCGGGCTCCAACTCGCTCATAGCTGTCTCCAGCATCTCCGCCGTGCCCTCTGGTATCTCTACAGAATCCTTATAGGTAGCTACGCAGGTCAAATCGTTTCCAACTACCTCAATCGCCATATCCATCTGGTCATTGCCCTCGGCTGCCGCCTGCTCCTCGATCTGCTTCATCGCCTCGGGATCTTCCTTGAGATACTCCTCAAGAGTCTTCTGCGTGCTGCTTTCCTCTTCCGCCGCTGCTTCTTCCTCTGCGGGAGCCTCTTCCTCTGCTTCCTCCTCCGCAGGAGCTTCCTCTTCTGCAGCAGGAGCTTCAGTCGCCGTATCCTCACTCTTTGCCCCGGAATCGGAACCGCCGCACGCAGTTGCGGAAAGGGATAACGACATCAGCGCCGCACATACCAAAAACTTTACTGTTCTCTTCTTCATAATTCTTTCCTCCATCGAAAACCTTATTTCTTTTATGTGTATCACACAAATTCGAATTTTACATCATTTTTTCCCGGCTGTCAATATGCATCTGACAGGAAATATTTCCTACGCGCCACATGAGATAAATGAAAAGAACCAGGACTTTTTTATTCGCCCTGGTCCAAATATCCGATATACTAGTGTACTGTATCATTCACATTTCGCCAAATGGCTTGCCTAAATTTCCATCTGCGACGTTGTCGTCGGTTAACGATGCCACCGCATCGCCTCCCTCCTCCGCCTTGCAGACTGAAAATTCATTCTACGTCATTTGGCTGAAAATGAATGATACAGCACACTAGTCTGTTTCCGGCTTCTCAATCTGCGCGATTGCCGATTTCTGCATCGGAATACGACAATTCTTGTTGCTGCCAAACTCCACAATAACCGTGTCCTCCGTAATGTCGATCACGATCCCGTAAAAGCCGCTGTTAGTCAATACACAGTCGCCCACCGACATCTCTGCTAACATTGCCGCCATTCTCTTCTGTTCTTTCTTCTGCGGACGAATCATAATAAAATACATGAACGCGACAATAATGACAATATAGATGACCATAATCAGACCGCCGCCCGTAGCCGCCGCATCAGCCGTTAGTAATAATCCCATACCATTTCCTCCGTTATTCTTTCTATAAAATACTAATGCATATCATACACAACTTAAAGAGGAAAAACAAGCCCCTTCCTGAAATTTCATACGGATCTGCACCTTACTCTCCCTGCATTCCCGCAAGCTTCTGTCTTTTATAAGTCACAAAGCTCCCCTCGTCCAACGCGTTTCTGATCTCTTCCATCATCATATTATAGAAGAAAAGATTATGCAGCACACACAGGCGCATGCCAAGCATTTCTTTCGCCTTGAGCAAATGTCTGATATAAGCCCTTGAATATCTTCTGCAGGCCGGACACGCACAGCCTTCCTCAATTGGCCTGTCGTCAAGTTCATACTTCGCGTTAAAGAGATTCAGCTTTCCGTGATTGGTGTAAAGATGTCCGTGGCGTCCGTTTCTTGTAGGATACACACAGTCGAAAAAATCTACGCCACGCTCCACCGCCTCCAAAATATTTGCCGGCGTTCCCACCCCCATTAAATAGGTAGGTTTGTCCTGCGGCAGATAAGGCACCGTCTCCTCAATTACATGATACATCTGCTCATGGCTCTCTCCCACAGCCAGCCCGCCCAGCGCATAACCGTCGCAGGAAAGCTCCGCAATCCTTTTTGCGTGTTCAATGCGAATATCGTCAAAGACCGCTCCCTGATTGATGCCAAATAACAATTGCTTTTTATTTATGGTATCCTCCAGTCCGTTCAGCCGCTCCATCTCCCGTTTACATCGCACAAGCCATCTGGCAGTACGCGCCACGGAATCCTCCACGTACTTCCTCTCCGAAGTGCTCGCCGGACACTCGTCAAAAGCCATGGCAATTGTGGACGCAAGATTAGACTGAATCTGCATGCTCTCCTCAGGTCCCATAAAAATCTTGCGGCCGTCAATATGCGAGTGAAAGTATACACCCTCCTCCTTAATCCTGCGAAGTCCGGCCAGGGAAAAGACCTGAAACCCTCCGGAATCCGTCAGTATCGGCTTATTCCATGACATAAATTTATGGAGACCGCCAAGTTCTCTGATTACCCGATCACCCGGGCGCACGTGCAAATGATACGTATTGGAAAGCTCCACCTGCGTACCGATCTGCTCCAGATCCTCCGTGGACACCGCTCCCTTGATGGCCGCCACCGTTCCGACATTCATAAAGACAGGGGTCTCTATGATACCGTGCACTGTCTCTAATCTGGCACGTTTCGCCCTGCCTTCCGTTTTTAAAATCTGATACATATAAGCTCCATTCCTTTTTTATTAAATAACTATAGATATTTATCCCAAAATTCCTCCAGGCACAGTTCCTTTTCCTTCATGATCCCGGCCGCTTCCCTGCCTACATACCGGAAATGCCATGGCTCGTACTCAATGCCCGTAATATACTCCTTGCCCGAAGGGTAGCGCAAAATAAACCCGTATTCGTGGCTGTGCGCGTCCAGCCATTTTCCTTCCTCCGTATCCGCAAACCCCTGTAACAGCGGAATAAAAGTATCGGATGTAATGTCAAGTGCAAGCCCAACCTCGTGTTCACTGCATCCGGGAATCGTAATCACTCTCGAGGTCGCCTTATAAGCTTCCATATAAGATAACCCCTGTTTCATATATGATTTGATTCTGCCGTTAAAATTGTCCTCCTGATGATCGGAAGTCCTGTAAGGAGATCTGACCACCAAATTCAAACCATCCTTTTTTGCCGCCTGCATCATAAGAAGAAGGTCTTCAATCACACGCTCATCACAGCGCATGCCGGAAGTGAAAGTTCCCAGCTTGAAATCGTACTCCTCCGGGATGGGGTGCTGCTTGTTAATCAAAACGAGTCTCCAGTCGGTGGAATCAAATGCCGGCTCCTCTCCGCTTGGAACCGCCTCGCTCTCTGTCTGTCCCGATTCCGTCCCGTGTACTTTGTGCTCATGGTTTTCAAGCAAATCATCCAGCGTGTAGGTCTCAACCTCGTCATCCTCGTGCTCCGCCACAAGAGCCGACTCCTCCGGAATCACCCCGCTTTGTGCGCTGAGCGGTTCCACCACCGCGAGGGAGATATCCGAGACTTCCACAACCGCGCTGTAAGTCTCCTGCGCACTTGTAAATCCGGTACGCTCCGCAAACACTGCGTAAGAAAAGCTGCAGCTACTAACAAAAAAGACCGCCACAAACGCTATACCTGCATAACGCTTCCCGTTAGATACAAAATTTCTTCCGATATAGCAGGCAAAAAGTGACAGAAACATAACTGCCAGAATGGGATATTTCAATAGCTTATGTTTTTTTGCCACACCTGTAAAATATGTGATTATGTTTTTTCTGAATGTTTTGTCCATCTGGTTCCCCAAGCCTATACTATTCCAATTCTGTCATACATCATAACATATAAAATTTATTTGTACACCCCTTTTTTATGTAAATCTGTCATATTTCACCCTTTTTTTACGCATTTACCCCTTTTGATTTGATTTTTATCCCCTTCCTCCCTCCTTTTCCCCCTGTATCCGCCTTCCGGATTCCCACATACATGAAGAACATAACACTTGCTTTTTTAGCTCGATATGATATGCTGTTTACAGGCAAAATCGCAATCGTGTCTGCGCTTTTCATCAGTTTAGCGTTTTTCTTCTCTCCTTTGCGATATTTTTTCCTCTTGCCTCATATTTAATTGTACATTTGACATTTCATGTGCAATTTAATTTTTGCAGGATATCCTGCGTGCTTTTATCAGAAAACTTCACATTCTTTCAGAAAGGATCAGACAATGGCAGGCTCAACACTAGGAATTATCTATCGAATCACTACCTGGGGCGAATCTCACGGCCCCGGACTGGGTGTCGTGGTGGACGGTTGTCCCGCGGGACTTTCACTCACAGCAAACGATATTCAGACATATCTGGACAGGCGAAGACCTGGACAGAGCCATATCTCAACCCCGCGCAAGGAGGCGGACGCCGTGGAAATCCTCTCCGGCACCTTTGAGGGAAAAACGACCGGCACCCCGATCTCCCTTCTTGTGAGGAACACTTCGCAGCACTCCGGGGATTATACGGCAATCGCAAACTGCTACCGCCCCGGCCACGCAGACTACACCTTTGACAGGAAATACGGCCTGCGCGACTACCGCGGCGGCGGACGTTCCTCCGGGCGCGAAACCATCGGCAGGGTGGCGGCCGGCGCAATCGCAGCCAAGGTTCTCTCGGAATTTGGCATTCGGCTGACGGCCTACACCCGTTCCATCGGACCGATATCCATCAACCCGAACGCATTTGATCCGGATGCCATAAGAGAAACCGTCACCGCAATGCCAGACAAAGAAGCCTCCGCTATGGCGGAAAAGTTTCTGGCGGACTGCATGAGCAGTTATGATTCCGCAGGGGGTGTTATTGAATGCGTCATAGACGGTGTTCCCGCCGGTCTGGGAGATCCGGTATTTGAAAAGCTGGATGCCAATTTGGCGAAAGCCGTTATGTCTGTCGGCGCCGTCAAAGCCGTGGAAATCGGCGACGGCACGGAAGTGTCCACCCGCCATGGCTCCGACAACAACGACGCTTTCCGCCTGCGAAACGGACGGATCACCAAAACCAGCAACCATGCCGGCGGTATCCTCGGCGGTATCAGCGACGGCTCGCAGATCGTCCTGCGCGCGCACATAAAACCCACACCCTCCATCTTTTCCCCGCAGGATACGGTAAACAGGGACGGTGAGGAAATCACTATTTCCATCAAGGGAAGACATGACCCCGTCATTGTCCCCCGGGCCGTTGTCGTGGTGGAATCCATGGCGGCTATCACCCTTCTGGATGCTCTCTTAGTCAACGCGAGCGCAAGGATCGATTATCTGAAAAATATCTACAAAAATTAAATCGGCAAGAAAAAGGATCGATATATTAAAGCTAAACTTAATATGTCGATCCTTTTTCTTGTTTTTTGACTCTGAATAACCTCAAAATCCCCTACTTAAGTTAACCACCCGAAAGTACTAATTCCGATTTTTATAGCATTTAATAACATACACTTTTTTCGTGTTATCAATCGTTATTTTCTCTTCCCAATAATCTGCGGACAAATTACATAGCAGGCGTTTTTATCTTTTACTTTGGATTTTTTATATCATGGTCCGCCTGCAGGCAACCAACTGATGTCTGTCAGCCATTGGCACTATTCATTGCCAACGTATAGGTAGCTGCTGATGCAGTAGAGGGTTTGGCCGTTATATTCGACTCGTGACCATCCATATTCCTCATTGACCCCTGTTCTGGTAGCATATTCACCGTTATGCAATACAGCCGCCACCGTGGCATCGGGATTGGTCACGCTAGGTAAGAGCCTCAGGTTTACCTCGATTTTCGCCGTCACCTGTTCGTTTCTGTCGGCAAACTTTGTCTTAAGCCCGTCTCCGCTTTCTTCTCCCTCCTTCTTCTCCTCCTTCGGTGCCTGATAGCCGAGGTCCGTGGTCAGATAGCTGCTTACGGCATAGACTGTCTGTTCATTATAGATGAGCCTCGACCAGCCGCTTGCGCTCACACCCGTTCTTTTTAGCGCCTCCCCGTTTTTCAGGGTATACACCACCGTGCTGTCCTCCCCCTGACTTGGAATGTTCCTCAGATTGGTGGCGTCCTTCGCCGTTACTTCCTCCTCTACCGCGGTAAACGGCATAAGCGCCTCCACATCCGCGCTGACCTCCTCCGGCGTCTCCTCACTCTGCGCGCCGGCCGCTCCTTCGTAGCCAAAGTAAGCGATGTTCACGTCCACAGGCTGGCTGATGCCCGCGACCGTTCCCCTGTTTGTGTACTGCCACATAGCATGCACTCCCTGATAGGAGGATTTCTCTGTCTGCGGATAAGGCGCCGATGGATACTGCGAAACCCATATCCGATAGCTTTTCTCGATTCTGGAAGTCTCCCATTTCGCATCACCTGTCATTTCATGCATGGACGAATAGAACATGGGCGTATAGCCCCGCTCATAAATTCTGTTCAGAAAGGCGATGGCTATATCTGTTCTCTGCGTCGCGGACAGACCGTACTGCGCACTGCTTTCCCGCTCAAATCCTTCGCAGTCGAAAGCCACAGGATAGGTAATCTGGTATTGCGCAATATAATCCGCCGTCCAGTCCGCCTCCGCTTTTGCCTCCTCCTCGTTGACTGCCGTGGAAAAGAAATATGCACCCAGCTTAATCCCGTTTTTCTGCGCTTCCTGCATATTATAGCGAGCGTTACTGTCGGCGACGATCTCCCTGCTTTCGTCCATGCGATAGCCTACCCGCACCATGGCAAAGTCAATGCCGGATGCCGCCACCTGCGCCCAGTCGATCGTTCCCTGATACCTTGCCACGTCGATTCCGAAAGTAACTTCATCAGTCTCCGCCGCCGCTTCCGAGGAGAGAAGAGCGCTTACATCCACCTCCGTGCCCTCCTCGGTACTCATAGTTTCCGTTTCCGGATCCTCCTCCTGTAGCATCGGCGCTTCATTCTCTCCGCCTTCCGTCTCCTTGGCAGAATCCGCCGGCTCAGACGGCGGGGCGGCATCTTCCGACGTCTCCTGAGTCACATCAGCCTCGCTCTCCGGTTCCTCCTGGCTTTCCTGCTCCTCATTTTCCGTCCCTTCCTCCTCCTTCCTCTCTGTCTGCTCTGTAGATGCAAGGAGCGCTTCTTCCTTCCCCTCTTTTCCTCCGAGCAAAAAGACGGCGGCCACCACAACAATCACAACCACAAGCCCTATGACAAAAGGGATCAGCACTCTGCCCACAAACCGAAGAGTTTTCTCGGCAAGCTCTTCCTCAAAGTCCTCGGTTTCCAGATCCACAAATTCCAGATCGTCATCTCTCTTCATTCCGTATCTCCTCAATTTCCCGTTTCCCTGCGTAGTCTCCCGTATACGCCACATCTATTACATGTGCTATTTTTTAGAAACTCTCCAAAAGTTCCAGATAAAATTCATAGTAATCCTTTCTATTCTCCTTCATAAACTGGATCGCAGACTTCGGATGCTGATTTAAAAGTCCTGTCAGAAGATACGGTACATCATACCCCCATGCCACCCCGGATTCCTTGAGCGGGTTAATCTCCCTCTCGATAAAGCGCAGAATCGGATTGACATTGTACTTGGGGTTTTTCAGGAAACCCAAAAGAAGTTCGCTCGGGCAGTTTCCGCAGCCACGTCCCATGCCGTTCACCGTTGCATCCAGATAGCTCACACCCATGATGACGACCTCCGTCGTATTGGCAAAGGCAAGCTGTTGGTTGTTATGTGCGTGGATGCCGACTTTTTTCCCATACCTGGCCGCCACTTCCAGATATTTGTCCGCAAGTCTCCTTACCTGCTCCGGGTACAGGGAACCGTAACTGTCAACCAGATAAATTGTCCCTACACTGCTCTGCCCCAGTAAATCAAGAGCCGCGTCCAGATCCGTCTCGTTCGCCTTGGAAATCGCCATAATATTGACAGTCGTCTCATACCCCTTCTTCGTACAGTCCTCGATCAATTCAATAGCAGCCGGTATGGTATTGATATAAGTGGCAACCCTCACCAGATCGATCGGGCTGTCCTTTTTGTTCAGAATGTCCTTTCTGAAATCACAACGCCCCACATCCGCCATCACGCCAATCTTCATGTCCGTCTTATTGTCGCCAACAACGGCACGGATATCCTTATCGTCGCAGAACTTCCACTTACCGAATTTGTTCACATCGAACATTTCTTTCGATGCCTTGTATCCAAACTCCATGTAGTCCACGCCAGCCTTGATATTAGCCCGGTACAGCCCCTTGACAAACTCATCCGTAAAGTAAAAGTTGTTTACCAGTCCGCCGTCGCGCAACGTACAGTCCACCACCTTGATATCCGGCGCGTAGGACATTAATGTTCTTCCCTTTGCTCTCTTTTCCATATCGACACCTCTCTTCCAATTATACATGCTATTGTATCTTCACTGTGCGGTATTTCATGGCAAATTTCCGCCTCTCCTCGTCCTGTTTCACAGTGTCTACGCCAAAATCTTCTTAAAACTCTTCTTGCCCTTCTTCACAATAAATTCCTCTGCCGCGATATCCTCCTTCGTGTAACAGGTCTTTAAATCCGTCACCTTCTCACCTTTTACGGTCACGCCGCCCTGTTCCACTGCCCTGCGCGCCTCGGAACGTGACGCAGCCAGACCTGCAGCCACTAAAACGCCCTGAATATCAATCTTGCCGTCCCTGTAATCCGCCTCCGACAAAGTCACCGTCGGCATGTTTTCCGAGCTGCCGCCCCCGGCAAAGAGCGCCTTTGACGCCTCTTTCGCCTTCTCGGCCTCCTCCTCGCCGTGCACCAGATTGGTCAGCTCATAGGCAAGAATCTCCTTCGCCTCATTTAACTGGCTCCCCTCCCAGCAATCCATCTCCTCAATCTGCGAAAGAGGCAGGAAAGTGAGCATGCGCAGGCATTTGAGCACGTCCGCATCATCCACGTTGCGCCAGTACTGGTAGAACTCGAAAGGAGTCGTCTTCTCGGGATCCAGCCAGACCGCGCCCTTCTGTGTCTTCCCCATCTTCTTCCCCTCTGAGTTCATCAGCAAAGTGATCGTCATCGCATAGGCATCCTTCCCGAGCTTTCTGCGGATCAAATCCGTGCCGCCCAGCATATTGCTCCACTGGTCGTCTCCCCCAAACTGCATATTACAGCCATATCTCTTGTAAAGCTCCAGAAAATCGTAACTCTGCATAATCATGTAGTTGAACTCAAGGAAGCTCAAGCCTTTTTCCATTCTCTGCTTATAGCACTCCGCGCGCAGCATATTGTTTACGGAGAAGCATGCCCCCACGTCCCTGATAAACTCCACATAGTTGAGGTCAAGCAGCCAGTCCGCATTGTTGACCATAAGCGCTTTTCCCTCGGAAAAGTCGATAAATCGACTCATCTGCTTCTTAAAGCACTCACAGTTGTGCTCGATCGTTTCCTTCGTCATCATGGAGCGCATGTCCGTCCGTCCGGAAGGATCACCGATCATAGCAGTTCCGCCGCCGATCAGGGCGATCGGCTTGTTTCCCGCCTCCTGTAATCTCTTCATCAGGCATAACGCCATGAAGTGCCCTACATGCAGGCTGTCCGCCGTTGGGTCAAACCCGATATAAAAAGTCGCCTTTCCGTTGTTGATCAAATCACGGATCTCATCCGCGTCTGTGAGCTGTGCGAGAAGTCCTCTCGCCTGTAATTCTTCGTAGATTCCCATCTTGATTATCTCCTTTCTTCTGTCTCTGCTTCCTCAGCAGACTCAAGACGCTTCCCATCTTTCGTTCGCGTTGCTCGTCATAAGCACCCGCCATCCTGCTTTCATGCGAGCATGAAGCATACTGACGTCTGCTTCTGTCTCTGCTGAATCGCGCAAAATACCCCCGTCCTGATTATCAGGACGAGGGTTAAACTCGTGTTACCACCTAATTTCGCAGACGGCTCACGCCGGCTGCCTCACTGAGTACAGTCATAAAATAACTCACATTATCTTTCTCTGACGATACTCTCCTGCTATAACGTGCATTCCTCCGTCACGACCTACTAAGCCTCTTACCGCCATTCCGCCGCAAAGCTCCGAGATGTATTCATGGAAAAGTTCCCGCGCGCCTCTCATCTGCCGGCTGCTTTCTGTCCGTTTCCCGATCCACTACTTGTTCTCTTCAACGCCTGTTTTACTGTGTTTTACTGCCTTATAATTTATACGAAAACAATATTTTTGTCAACTGTTTTTTCGAGGCATTTTTTAGTGGCCCATCTTTCGCCTCTAGTGAAGACCCAGGTCCTCCCCGGTCATCGTGCCGATTCCGCCCTGATCCAAAACAACCGCAAGTCTGTCCGTATCCGCCACTCGGAAGATCATACACGCCTGCCCGTCCTTCTGTCCGAAAACAGAGTACATGTACTCCACATCCATCCCCGCATCGGAGATCACGCCGAGCACTTTGCTCAGGCCGCCGGGCGTATCGGGAACAGCCACACCCACAACAGGCGTCATTGTCAGAATAAAACCATTCTCCAAAAGAATGGAGGAAGCCTTTGACGCATCGTCCACAATCAGCCGCAAAACACCGTAATCCGCTGTCTCTGCTATATTGAGCGCCCGCATATTCACCTGATTCTCCGAGAGAATACGGGTGATGTCCGCAAGCTGCCCAGCCTTATTTTCCAGAAATACAGAAATCTGAGGTATTGTCATATGTTTTTCCCCCTCCCTAAATCTTGCGCTTATCAATGACGCGTACTGCCTTGCCTTCGCTTCTCGTGATGGATTTTGGCGCCACCAGACGTACTTTGGCGTAAATGCCAAGCATTGCCTTGAGCGCGGAAACCAGTCCTTTCTCCATCTCCGTGATCTTACCGAGATTATCGGAGAAGTTTTCAGGCGTCATCTCCACCATCACTTCGATCGTATCGGAATTGTTGACACGATCCACGATAATCTGATAGTTTGCGGGATAGCCCTGCTCCAGAAGCACCGTCTCGATCTGCGACGGGAATACGTTGACTCCCTTCACGATCAGCATATCGTCGCTTCTGCCCATGGGCTTGCTCATCTTCACATGAGTGCGGCCGCAGGAACATTTCTCTCTGGTGAGCACACAGATGTCTCTCGTGCGATAACGCAGAAGCGGGAACGCCTCCTTTGTAATCGCCGTAAATACCAGTTCGCCCTTGCTGCCCTCGGGAAGCACTTCCCCTGTATCCGGGTCGATAATCTCCGCGATAAAGTGATCCTCGTTAATGTGCATACCGGTCTGCTCACTGCACTCGAACGCCACGCCGGGGCCGCTTGTCTCCGTGAGTCCATAGATATCGTATGCCTTGATGCCAAGCTTATTCTGAATATCCTGACGCATCTCCTCGCTCCAGGCTTCCGCACCGAAAATACCGGCTTTTAGCTTAATCTTGTCGCGCAGTCCCCGCTCATGAATGCTCTCTGCCAGATAAGCCGCATAGGAGGGCGTGCAGCAGATGATCGTGGCCTCCAGATCCACCATAAACTGTAATTGACGATCCGTGTTGCCGGATGACATAGGAAGCGTCAGACACCCAACCTTGTGGCTTCCCCCGTTGAGCCCGGGGCCGCCTGTGAACAGTCCATAACCATAACTGACATGACACACATCCTCGTTGGTGCCGCCTGCTGCCATGATAGCGCGGGCACAACAATCCTCCCACAAATCAATATCATGCTGCGTATAAAAAGCCACCACCCTGCGTCCCGTGGTACCCGATGTGGACTGAATGCGCACGCAGTCTTTTAAGGGCATCGCAAGAAGACCGTAAGGATATGCCTCCCGCAGGTCATCCTTCGTCAAAAAGGGCAGTTTATGTAAGTCCTCCACGCTCTGAATGTCCTCGGGCGAAACACCCTTCTCCTCCATTTTTTTGCGGTAGTAAGGCACATTGTCCCACACATGGCGCACCTGTTTTACCAGCCGTTCATTCTGCCATGCCACAATCCGCTCCCTGTCCGCAGTCTCAATTTCTTTCTGGTAATACCGTTCCATACCTTCCTCCTCCATAATTTGTGCCTCCTTTTAGAAACCGCCTCCGGCATTGGTCTTTAGATACACTTCTCACGCCGTCCCAGCTCAAACGCTTTCTTGTTCATCTCAAGAAACTTTGACGGCACGCTCTGTTCAATCGCATCCATCCACTCCTCGTCCGTAAAGTCAAAGTGTTTGGCAAGCCTTCCCATGAGCACCAGATTTACAGCCTTGCTGCTGCCTGCCTCCTCCGCCAGGGAAAGCGCGTCCAAGGCATCCACCTGAATGCCAAGATTCCTCATTTTCTCCTCCAAATCCTCAGGATATGCAGCCGCACCGGCAATCACCGGCATGGGATTGATCTGCTGGCTGTTGACAATGATCCTCCCTCCGGGCTTCACATACTCCGTATAGCGTGCCGCCTCCAGGAGTTCAAAGGACAGAATACAGTCCGCCTGCCCTTTGTCTATAATTGGGGAACAGACCCTGTCTCCCCAGCGCACATAGGTGACAACGCTTCCGCCGCGCTGGCTCATCCCATGCACTTCGCTGACTTTCACGTCAAATCCCTTTCCGAGAAGCAGACGGCCCAAAAGCTTGCTTGCAAGCAGCGTTCCTTGTCCTCCCACTCCCACGATCATAATATTTTTTGTCTCCATATTTGAATCTCCATTCCGGCCTGTGCCTGCCAGACACGGCCTTTTATCTTAATCTTAGCCGAGCGCGTCAAACTTACAAAGCTGCTCGCAGACCCCGCAGCCCACACAGAGGGTCGCGTCAATCTTCGCCTTGCCGTCCACCATGCTGATCGCGGGACAGCCGATATTCATGCACGCCTTACAGCCTTTGCACTTCTCAGGGTCAGAACAGATGGGACCCGGATGCTTCACATATTTTAGCAACGCGCAGGGGCGGCGGGAAATAATGACAGAAGGCTCCTTCGCCGCAAGCTCTTCCTTTATCACAGTCTGGCAAGTATCCATATCGTAGGGATCCACCACTTTTACCCGTCTGATTCCCACCGCATGGCACAGGCTCTCCAAATCAATCTTCGTGCAAGGATCCCCTTTCAGATTATACCCCGTGGTCGGATTCTGCTGGTGCCCCGTCATCCCCGTGATGGAGTTATCAAGTATGATTACCGTGGCGTTCGACTCATTGTACGCAATGTTAATCAGGCCGGTAACTCCGGAATGGATAAAGGTCGAGTCGCCGATCACCGCCACCGTGCGTCCCTCGTTCGCCTCGCTGTCCGCTTTCACAAAACCATGAAGCCCGGAGACGGAGGCTCCCATACACACTGTTGTGTCGATAGCCCCCAAGGGCGGCACCGCCCCCAATGTATAACACCCGATATCCCCAAGTACGGTGAGTTTCATTTTCTTCAGTACGTAAAAAATGCTGCGGTGCGGACAGCCTGCACACATGACAGGCGGTCGGGCCGGGATATTTTCACCTAGAGAAGCGCCAACCTGCACGGCGGCTCCAAGCTTCTCTTTCACCATATTCTGGCTCAGCTCCCCGATATCGGAAAACAGCTCCTTACCTGACACTGCAAGTCCCAGGTTTCTGCAATGTGTCTCGATAAAGCCGTCCAACTCCTCCACCACCACAACCTTGTCGGCCGAAGCGGCAAAATCCCTGATTTTCTGTTCAGGCATAGGCCAGATCATCCCCAGCTTTAAGATCGGGTAAGTGTCACCAAACGCCTCCTTCACATACTGGTAGCAGGTGGAGGAAGTGATGATGCCGAGAGAGTGATCTCTCCCCTCCTCCACCCGGTTGACCTCCGTTTTCTCCGCCCAGGCTGTAAGCGCTTTCATGCGCGCCTCCACATCCGGATGGCGCTTCTTCGCATTGGCAGGCATCATAATATATTTTCCAGGATTCTTCTCATACTTCTTCTGTTCGGGAACTACCCTCTCCCCCGTCTCCACTACGCTTTGGGAATGGCTGACGCGGGTACACATTTTAATCAGAACCGCCGTGTCGTATTCTTCTGATATCTCGTAAGCTAATTTTACAAATGCGAGCGCCTCCGCGGAATCGGAAGGTTCCAGCATGGGAATCTTTGAAGCCTGCGCATAGTGTCTGGAATCCTGTTCGTTCTGTGAGCTGTGCATCCCGGCGTCATCAGCCACCCCAACCACAAGCCCCGCGTTCACTCCCGTATAGGAAATAGTGAAAAGCGGGTCAGCAGCCACATTCAAGCCAACATGCTTCATCGCGCAGAAGCTCCTCTTGCCCGCAAGACAAGCGCCAAACGCTACCTCCAGCGCAACCTTCTCATTGGGAGCCCACTCTGCGTACACTTCCTCGTATTTCGCCACACACTCGGTAATCTCCGTGCTGGGCGTTCCCGGATAGCTGGACACAAAACTGCACCCCGCTTCATACAAACCTCTGGCAACCGCCTCGTTGCCAAGCATTAATGTTTTCATCAAATTAACCACCCTTCTTCTTCTGTTGCGGAGAATGCCGCATTTTGCATTCTCCCGCTCGAAACGATAGAACTTCCTGGCGTCCTGTCCAATGGCGGGACGTCTTTAGAAGTTCTTTTCGAGCTAATCTCCGATAGAGTCTTTCACGGAAACCGTCACCTTCTTATCGTAACAGGAGAAAATTTTCTTAAGTGCCTTTTCGTCCGGCGCCTTTGTCACCACGCTCACTACAGGTACAATCACAAGACCTGCCAGCATACAGAATGCGCCGGCATTGATCGGGGACTGCAAATAAGCGGGGAACGACGGGCGAAAGAAAATATTCGCAAGCATTACGATCGTAGAAAACAAAAAACTCACCCAGCAGGCCGCCTTCGTGGTCCTCTTCCAGTATAGTCCGTAAAGAAAAGGCGCTAGAAAGGCGCCGGCAAGCGCACCCCAGCTCACACCCATGAGCTGCGCGATAAAGGTGACGTTGGAACGGTACTGGATCAGCGCAAGCACCACGGAAACCGCAATAAACACTACCAGAAGAACGCGCATCCACTTGACCTGTTCCCTGTCGTCCATCTCCTTAATCATATTACCTTTAATAAAGTCAAGCGTCAAGGTAGAGCTTGATGCCAATACCAGGGAGGACAGCGTGGACATGGACGCCGAGAGCACCAAAATGACCACCACCGCAATCAGGATCACAGGCAGGCCCGAAAGCATAGTCGGCACCACGGAGTCGTAGCCATTTGCCGCAATGTCAATCCTGTCACTGAAAAGTCGGCCAAAACCGCCGAGGAAATAACAGCCGCCCGACACGATCGTGGCAAAAACAGTGGAAATAATCATTCCCTTGTTGATCGCGCTCTCGCTCTTGATAGCATAAAACTTCTGTACCATCTGCGGCAGTCCCCATGTGCCGAGACTGGTGAGGATCACAACACCCAAAAGTCCCGCCGGATCCGGCCCGAAGAAAGAGTTAAACACGCCAGGCGCGGAAGATACCGCCTCATCGCTAACCGCAGAAAGCTGATTCAGCGCCGCAAGGAATCCGCCCCGGGAATTTAGCACCGCGGCGATCACTGCCACAATGCCGAATATCATGATAATACCCTGAATGAAATCGTTGATGGCGGTAGCCATATAGCCGCCTGCAATGACGTAAATACCCGTAAGCACTGCCATGACAATAACGCATACGCTGTAATCGATGTCAAAAGCCATGCCAAACAGGCGGCTTAAACCATTATACAGGCTGGCCGTGTAAGGGATCAAAAATATAAAGATGATCGCCGAAGCCGCAAGCTTTAAGGGCTTACTCTCAAAACGCTCTCCGAAAAACTGAGGCATGGTTGCGCTGTCCAGGTGCTGCGTCATAATGCGGGTACGACGTCCTAACACTGCCCATGCGAGAAGCGACCCCAAAAAAGCGTTGCCAATGCCTGCCCACGTAGCGGCGATGCCGTACTTCCAGCCGAACTGTCCCGCATAACCAACGAAGACAACCGCCGAAAAATAGCTGGTTCCATAGGCAAAAGCGGTCAGCCACGGCCCCACGCTCCTCCCGCCCAGCACAAATCCGTTCACATCCGTGGCATGTTTACGACAGTAAAGCCCAATACCGATCATCACACCGAAAAAGATAATAAGCATCAATAATTTAATAAAGAGATCCATGATTGTTTTCTCCTTCTCACTCCTGGTACAACGAATATTAATTAACTGACACGTTGACTTGCCTGATTTTTCATCTGCTTCGTTTTTGTCAATCGACGTAGCCACCGCTACGCCTCATCCCTCCGCCTTGCATATGAAAGAATCATTCTGCGACAATGTATCAGAAATCAATTATTCGTAGTACTAGTAATAATAGCATTACAATTTAATAACCATTGTTATCCTACTTGGCCGCCATTTCTCAGTTCTTAATCTGCGCTTCCACCAGACTGCCGTGACAATACCGCTCCCTGAGAACAGGTTTCTCTATCTTACCCGTGGGATTTCTGGGCACTTTATCAAAGATCACTTTTCTTGGACGCTTGTAACGGGGCAGTTCCTTACAGAAAGTATTGATCTCTTCCTCCGTGCAGACCGCATCCTCTTTGATCTCAATAACAGCCGCCGCGATCTCGCCAAGCCGGCTGTCCGGCAGACCGATCACAGCCACATCCTTGATCTTATCATTCCTGCGCAGGAAATCCTCGATCTGCACAGGATAGAGATTCTCGCCGCCGGAGATGATAACGTCCTTCTTCCGATCTACCAGATAGATAAAGCCGTCCTCGTCCATCCGCGCCATATCTCCCGTGTAGAGCCAACGCTCCTTTAAGACCTCATCCGTAGCCTGGGGATTCTTGTAATAGCACAGCATAACGCCCGGGCCATGGACAATCAGCTCGCCCACATCGCCCTGTGAAACCTCTGTTCCCTGCTCGTCCACGATCTTTGCCTCCCAGTGATAACCCGGTTTGCCAATGGCTCCAACCTTATGTATGTTCTCCACGCCCAGATGTACACAGCCGGGGCCGATGGACTCGCTCAGCCCGTAATTGGTGTCATACTGGTGATGCGGGAAATGCTTTTTCCATCGCTGAATCAAACTTGGCGGAACGGGCTGCGCTCCAATATGCATCAGCCGCCACTGTTCCAGAAGATAATGCGCCATATCCACCTGCCCGGAATCTAAGGCATCCAGAAGATCCTGCGCCCAGGGCACAAGCAGCCACACGATGGTACACTTTTCTTCTGTGACCGCCCGCAGAATCCACTCCGGGCTGACGCCGCGAAGAAGCACCGCCTTGCCCGCCGTGAGAAGGGAACCGAACCAGTGCATCTTCGCCCCCGTGTGATAAAGCGGCGGAATACAGAGGAAAACATCCTCCTTCGTCTGCCCGTGATGGTTCTGCTCCGTCTCACAGGAAGCGCGAAGCGCCCTGTGATTGTGCAGAATCGCTTTCGGGAACCCCGTCGTTCCCGACGAAAAATAGATCGCTGCGTAATCGTCCTCGCAAAGAGCCACTGGCGGCGCGCTGGAAGAGCAGAACCCCATCAGTTTCAGGCAGTCCTCCGTGTAATCCGGCCCTCCCGTTCCCGGGAAAAACATCATCCCGATACCCGACAGATCATCCGCAATGCTGTCCATACGCTCGATAAACTCCGGCCCGAAAACAAGCACCTCCACATCCGCAAGTTCGAGGCAATACTTGATTTCCTCCGCGGAATAGCGGAAATTCAAAGGCACAGCCACGCCGCCCGCCTTCAGAATGCCGAAATAGACAGGCAGCCATTCCAGGCAGTTCATCATCAGAATGCCCACCTTCGTCTCCCGCTCCATTCCGCGACTTAACAGCAGATTCGCAAAGCGGTTCGCCCGTCTGTCAAAATCAGCCCAGCTCAATTCTCTCCGATATGGCGCGCCGTTTCCCGCGCTCTCAATCAGGCTTGCCTCCCGCCATGTCACCGCGCTGTCGCGCTCCTGAGAGGGATTCAGCTCCACAAGCGCCGTATCTGAACCGTACAGGCGGGCGTTGCGCTCCAAAAACTCCGTGATTACCATTATATGCTTCCTCCTTCTGTGTATCTTCGTTTTTGATTCCATTCATACTGTGCGGAGAATGCTGCATTTCCGGCATTCTCCTGCGTGTGATTTAGAACTCCTTGGCAAAACACATCTGCTTTGAACGGCCAACGATTCTTCTCACATTACATGAGCACGTAGGCGTTCACCGTGGCATGCGCCACATACGTGTCTAACTCGTCCCGGATATCTACCATCAAAAGCGCGGTGGTGCGGCCGCTCCTCAGACAATCCGCCTCCGCAATCAAACGTTTTCCCTTGGCCGCCGCCAGAAAGGTGATAGACGCATTCTGGCTGACCGTCATCTTTTCAGAATACCCGTTGGCCGCCACCGCACAGGTAAAATCCGCCAGCGTAAAAATGGCGCCCCCCATGGGGACATTGTTGGCGTTCATATGATGCGGCTTAAGTGTCAACGAACATACCGCCCTCCCCGGCTCGGCACAGTCGATCTCAATTCCCGCCGCATCCGTGGCAAAACGATCGTTTTTGAACCGCTCTCTAATCTCCTCCAAATTTGACATAACCGATCCCCTTTCTGCGAATGCCAGCACACTCCCACGTCTTTGTCGCATCCTATACTTTATACATGAATACAAAACTACATTCACCACTTTAGCACTTTTAATCGCTAAAGTCAACCGTGCATAAAAAACAGCCTTAAGTTTCCCCTCGGCTGTTCTTTCCTCTTACTCCTTAATCATGTCAAGCTCTGTCAAATTTACTCCTGAAGCATTGAGAATCACTTTCAATTCGATATATCTTCTTTTCATCTTCTTATATGCACTGGAGTTTTTATCGGTTTCTATCATATAATCCTGCAATCTCGAAAACTCTTCCACCGATAGCTTTAACATTTCTCCTTCAGTCATACGACAGTCACCTCCTTCTTTGTATCTGCCAATTATTTACTACAGCTTCATTATATCAAACTTCCTAACAAGTGTAAACGAAAGGCTTCTTCTCACCGATTCACCATCAGCTTCATCATCGCTTGATTCAACCCGTCCACCGTCAGCTTATACATCGGAAAAATATTTTTGATCGCGGTCTCCGCCTCCCGCCACGGCGCATGGCCCGGCGCCATCTTGGGATTGAGCCATACGATTTTTTTGTAATGCTGTTTCATCAAAAGCAGCCAGTCCATCCCGGAAAGCCCGCCGTTTGGCCCTCTGTAATTGCCTGTCGTGGAGTAAAGCTCCTCCGGCGCCATAGCCGCATCTCCCACGATTATCACCTTGTAGTCGCTGTCCAGATTGCGGAACATCCACTCCGTCTCGATCCATTCGCCGTTCTCGCACTCGGGCGTCTTGTAGAGATTGGAGTAAATACAGTTATGGAAAAAATACGTCTTAACGTCCTTATAATGATTGGACTTGTGTACGGACTGGAACAATTCGCTGAGCAGCGTAGTGTACGGGATCATGGTGCCTCCCGAATCCATCAGCAATAAAAGCTTCACCGAATTCTTCCTGGGCTTCTCCATCACGATCTGCAGACAGCCGCCGTTATTGCACGTCGCGTCCACCGTACCGTTGATGTCAAGCTCCGTCTCCGGGATATCCAACTTCGTGGAGAACTGCCGCAGTTTCCTAAGAGCCATCTGGAACTGTCTGTTGTCCAGCACCTTGTCGTTTCTAAAATCCCGGTACTTTCTGGCGCCCACCACCTGAAAAGCGGACTGGTAGCCTGTGGTGCCGCCCACCCGGATACCTCCCATGTTGCCGCCCATATTGCCAAAGGATGTCTTCCCCATAGTACCGATCCAATAGCTGCCGCCGTTGTGCTCCTCATTCTGATCCCGCAGCCTGTCCTTAAATTTATTCTCAATGTCGTCCTTGTCCATCGTGATGACTTCCTGATTCATCTCGTGGCGCATCTCCTCAAAGACATCCTGCATTTCCGGCTTATCCAGCCAGCGCAGCAGATTTTTGCCCACTTCGTTCTCTGACATGATCCCTTTAAACACCTCGTCAAAAGCCATGTCAAACTTGTCGAACTCCGTCTCCGACTTCACGAGAATCATCCGTGCCAGATAATAAAATTCCGTCAGACTGCTGTGACAAAGTCCCTTCTGCAGCGCATCCTGCAAAGTCAGCCACTCGCTTAAGGATACTTCCAGCCCCTTATCCTTTAATGTATAAAAAAATTTACTGAACATAAGATCCCCTCATTGAAGCTCCATTCAATAACGATTGCCAATTAAAAATCCACTTTATTCTTTACAGTCTCCAGATCCTCGTCCTTCTTCACAACCACCCCGATAAAAGGAAGCTGCTTTCTGAGCGCATCTGTCGGAATCCCGCCGATCTGCAAAGCATTGATCCAGTCGATCAGCTCCGAGGTGCTCGGCTTTTTGCGGATGTCTTTCATGGAACGGATCCAGTAAAATACTTCCATGGCGTCCTTTAACAGCTTATCTTCCACGTTGGGATAATGGGTCCTCACGATCTCTTCCATCAATTCCCGATCCGGGAAATCAATATAGTGGAAGATACATCTGCGAAGAAACGCGTCCGGCAGCTCCTTCTCCGCGTTTGAAGTGATAATTACAATGGGTCTGTGCTTCGCCTGCACGGTTCGTTTCGTCTCGTGAATATAAAATTCCATCTGGTCAAGCTCCCAAAGCAGGTCATTCGGGAACTCCAAATCCGCCTTATCAATCTCGTCAATCAGAAGGATCACCTGCTCGTCAGACTCAAACGCCTCTCCCAGCTTACCCAACTTGATATAATGGGCGATATCGTCCACACCCTCCTCACCGAACTGCCCGTCGTAAAGACGCTGGATCGTATCGTACATATAAAGTCCGTCCTGCGCTTTCGTGGTGGACTTGATGTTCCAGATAACCAGCTTCTTGCCCAGTGACTCAGCCACCGCCTGCGCCAGCATTGTCTTTCCCGTACCCGGTTCTCCCTTGATCAGAAGGGGTTTCTGCAGGGCGATCGCCACGTTTACACTTGCCAAAAGCTGCTCGGAAGCCACATACTGGGCTGTACTCTCAAATTTCGTATTTGCCATTTCGCTTTCCTTTCTCCCGTCTCTCAACTGATGTTCTACCCGCAAAATGACTCCTGTTCTTCGGTCGTCTTACGGATTTCGGTTATTGCACACATTATAGATTTATGTTACGATATTTCAGATGCAAAAGCAAGAAATTGTTTCTTGTAAAACGCATCACGGTCAGATAACCAAAAGAAAAAGAATAGGCGTTTGCGAAACTCAATTTAGGTTGTTCAATTTGCACAAATAGTATAATCAACGCAGACACGCTTCCGCTCCGTTCCAAACGCAGCGGCTCTAGGCTCGAAAAAACCTCGCCAAGTGCCGGCAGTTTTAATCCGAAGGATTTAAACACTTTTCAAGGGTCTGCTTATAATTATTCTATTTTTACAATTAGAATTACGAATTGATGAGTTTCGCAATTACCTAAAAGAAAACGGAAAGGAATCCACATCATGTCACACACCGCAAGTCTCTCCTTCGAGGTTTTTCCCCCGAAAAAGGAAGAAGAATTTAAAAACATATTTGATTTTTTGAGAGAGGCAGCGAAGCTGCATCCCGATTTTATAAGCTGCACCTACGGCGCAGGCGGTTCCCGTGCGGGAAAAACGATTGAAATCGCCTCCTTTATCCAGAAGGAACTCGGGATCGACGCGATCGCCCACCTCACCTGTGTTGGCTTCACCAAAGCGGAACTTGAAAAAAACTGTGAGGCACTTAAAGCCGCAGGTGTAAACCATGTGCTTGCCCTGCGCGGGGACAGGCCCCAGCATATGACGGACGAGCAGTTTAACAACCGGGAATTTTTCTATGCCACGGATCTCGTGCGCCACTTAAAAGCGCATACTTCCCTGCAGATCTCCGGCGCCTGCTACCCCGAAAAGCATTTTGAAGCGCCGAATCTGGAAGAAGATTTAACGCATTTAAAAGAAAAAGTAGACGCAGGCGTCACCTCACTGGTTACCCAAATGTTTTTCGATAACGCCTGTTTCTACCGCTTTATAGAACTGGTGCGCGCAAAAGGCATCCCGGTTCCCATTTACGCCGGCATCATGCCCATCACCACGGCGAAGCAGCTCGGCACCACCGTCTCTCTCTCCGGCTCCTCCGTTCCCAAAGAACTGGCTGACCTGATCGCCACTTACGGGGAAAACAAAGAGGACATGCGCAAGGCGGGAATCGACTATGCGGTGCGTCAGATCCTGGATTTGAGAGAACACGGGGTGGACGGCATCCATATTTATTCCATGAATAAATTAAAGACGACGACGGAGATCTGCGGATTGATATCTTAAATTAAATAAATGCTTGTTAAAGCAAATCACCAGAGGACTTGAGAGCGCGAAAAACACCAGGGTTTCAATTACATTACGCCAAAAGCACATCCTTCACCTTCTCAAGCGTATCCCTGATCCGAATGTGCTGTGGGCACGCCTCCTCGCACTTCCCGCACTTGATACAGGCGTCAGCGGATTTCTGTCCATGTTTACCCACAAGCCATCCCTCCTGTTGTTTTGCCCGCACGATATCGCTGTAGAGCGTCAGATAGTTCATGGCCGTGAAGGAGCCGGAAATACCGATGCCCACAGGGCATACCTTTGCACAGTAGTTGCAGGAGGTACAGGGGATGAGCGGAATCTTTTTCAGTTCCTCCCTCGCCTTATCAAGCGTCTCCTTCTGGCTTTTCGAAAGCCCTGTAAAGGATCTCATATAGGATAGATTGTCCCGCATCTGCTCCACCGTACTCATGCCGGACAAAACCGTAATCACACCTTCCATGTCAGCCGCGAAACGTACCGCCCAGGATGCCGTGGAACTGTCCGGCTCCGCTTCTTTCATGATTTTCTCAACAGACGGCGGCGGAGTCGCAAGCATTCCGCCCTTGACAGGCTCCATAATCACCACCGGCTTTCCGTACTTTCTCGCCACCTCATAGCAGCGTCCCGACTGCACCGCCGGATTTTCCCAATCCGCATAATTGATCTGAAGCTGGACAAACTCCATCTCCGGATGCGCCTGTAAAATTGCCTCCAATTCTTCCGGCGTGGAATGGAAGGAAAATCCCACATGTTTAACCAATCCGGCTTTCTTTTTTTCCAGCACCCAGTCCCACATATCAAAATCATCGAAATAATGGGATCTGCCCTCGCCCAGATTGTGCAGCAGATAAAAATCGAAATATCCCGCTCCTGTCTGTTTTAATGAGGTATCAAACTGGGCGTACGCCTCCTCTTTGGTTTTACAGTTAATCCATGCCGCATTTTTCGTGGCAAGCTGATATCGCTCTCTGGGATAGCGTTCCACCAAAGCCTGCCTGATCGCGTCCTCGCTCCCGGCATACGCCCATGCGGTATCAAAATAGGTGAAACCGGCCTCCATAAAAAGATCCACCATTTCTTTTACCTGCTCCACATCAATCACGCCATCCTTCTGTGGAAGGCGCATAAGCCCAAACCCAAGCTTTCTGATTTCTTCACCAAGATAACCCATATGTTTTCTCTCCTTCATTTCCATGTTGTCAAAATCGGTTTACTGTATTATGATAAGTATACTTGCTTCGTGTAACTCGAAGTCAATACCCTTTTTCAAAATTAATTGGAACAAGAGGCATATGAGGAGGATTGAAACGTGGAAAGAGAAAAATTCGGCTCAAGAATGGGCTTTATCCTGTTATCGGCGGGATGTGCGATCGGCATCGGCAATGTGTGGCGGTTTCCGTATATAGCAGGCATGTACGGCGGCGGCATGTTTGTGCTGTTCTATCTGTTCTTTCTGGTCGCTATGGGCGTGCCAGTGATGACGATGGAGTTTGCCGTCGGACGTGCCAGCAGAAAAAGCGTCATCAAAAGTTTCACGGAACTGGAAAAGCCCGGACAGAAATGGCATCTGCACGGCTACCTCGGCATGGCGGGCAATTACATCCTGATGATGTTCTACACTATCGTAGCAGGCTGGATGCTGTACTATTTCTACCAGATGCTGACAGGTCAGTTTATCGGCAAAGACACCACTCAAGTGGCGGACATGTTTCAGGGGATGCTGGAAAGTCCCCAAGTGCTGACTACGGTTATGGTCATCATCGTCGCTTCCGGCATTCTGGTCTGTTCACTCGGCCTGCAGAAGGGTGTCGAGAAAATAACCAAGATTATGATGACGCTGCTCCTGCTCATTATGGTGGTGCTGGCTGTTCGCGGCATGACGCTGCCGGGCGGCACGGAGGGGCTGAAATTTTATCTCCTGCCCGACGTGCAGAGAATGCTCGATGTGGGCATTTTTGAGACAGTCACCGCGGCCATGAATCAGGCGTTCTTTACGCTGAGTCTTGGCATCGGTTCCATGGCCATTTTCGGAAGCTATATCGACAAGAGCCGTTCTTTGCTTGGCGAATCGGTAAATATCGCCATACTGGATACCTTTGTGGCACTTGTGTCGGGACTCATCATTTTTCCGACCTGCTTTGCCTTCGATATCAGCCCGGATATGGGCCCCAGCCTGATCTTCATCACACTGCCGAATATTTTTAACAATATGGCAGGCGGCCGGGTATGGGGAACTTTGTTTTTTGTATTTATGACGTTTGCGGCATTCTCCACAATTCTTGCCGTATTTGAAAACATCATATCGTGTGGGATGGATTTGTTTCACTGGAGCAGGAAAAAATCCTGTCTTGTCAATCTGATCGCACTTACCGTCCTCTCCCTGCCCTGTGTGCTCGGCTTTAATATCTGGTCAGCATTCCAGCCGCTTGGCGAGGGAAGTACCGTTCTTGATCTGGAAGATTTTATCGTGAGCAACATCCTGCTTCCGATGGGTTCACTCATCTATCTTCTTTTCTGCGTGACCCGGTACGGCTGGGGATTTGAGAATTACATGAAGGAGACTAATACCGGCGAGGGATTGAAAATGCCGATGCCAATCCGTATCTATGTGACCTTCATCCTGCCGATTCTTCTGCTCTTCCTGATTGTGAAGGGGTGGATTGGCTGATGCCAAAAGGAGATGCTCACATGACCTATACCATCAAAGAATTTGCCAAAATGTTCCATGCAACGGAGCACACCGTACGCTACTACACGGATATCGGTCTTCTGCCCTGCAGGCGGGACGGCGGAAACCATCGGCTGTTCGATGAATCCGCCGTCAACTGGATGCGGGGAATCACTTACCTGAAAAGCTGCGGTATGCCGATCAAGGAGATCAAAAGATATTTTGATTTATGCCAGATGGAAGAATCCGAAGAAAATCTCCGGGCGAGATATGAAATCATAGCAAAGCAGCGGGAAGCAGCGCACAAAAAAGCGGCGGAAGCCAAAGCCGTCGCTGACTATATGGATCACAAGTTAAAACACTATGAGGAAATTTTGTCGGGACGCATCCCTGACGACACAAATCCGGCAAACTGGACGGATTAGGCTTAATCTCTGTCATACAGAATCTCCAATGCTCCCTTTATAATAGAATAGTGGACTTGCCGCTTTTCATAAGTTATATTAGCCAATTCAGGAAAGGGGGCTAAACTTATGGCAGATCAACAGCCACAGGAACCCATATGCAGAAGTGTTTTCAAAAGCGGCGAGAACACGTCCCAAACTCTATTCACACAAAAGTGGATTGAACTTATCAATAAATTGGAAAAAAGTAAAGGACTTACCACCGGAAAGCGATAATGACAAGCCGTCTCTCTTATGGAATAGTTTATAAGAGAAACGGCTCGTTTTATCTCTCGCCGAAAAACGCAAAAAACGGGCGTTTTTCAGGACGAACTTGTTCGTCCGTGGATTTTGAGATTCCGCTCAGTGGAATCATGGAGGTTATCATGAAAGTAGCTATTTATTGCCGCCTATCCGAGGAAGACAGAAACAAGCAATTTGAAACCGACGACAGCAACAGCATACAGAATCAAAAATCAATGTTGCTGCAATATGCTATGGAACAAGGGTGGGAACTTTATAACATTTACAGCGACGACGATTATGCAGGGGCAGACAGGCGTCGCCCGGAATTTAATCGCCTGTTAAACGACGCGGAGCAGCACAAATTTGATATTATCCTCTGCAAAACGCAGTCCCGATTTACCCGTGAGCTTGAACTTGTGGAAAAGTACATACATGGACTTTTCCCTATTTGGGGTATTCGCTTTATCAGTATTGTTGACAACGCGGACACCGCGAACAGGGGAAACAAAAAATCCCGCCAGATAAACGGACTTGTCAATGAATGGTACTTAGAGGATATGTCCGAAAATATCCGCAGCGTCTTGACAAACAGACGGGTAAACGGTTTTCACATTGGCGCATTTGCTCTTTATGGTTACAAAAAAGACCCCGATCAAAGGGGGCACTTAATCATTGACGAAGAAGCCGCCGCCGTTGTCCGTGAAGTATTTACCCTGTTTTCAAAAGGTTACGGAAAAACCGCAATCGCCCGTATGCTCAATGACAGAGGCATACCAAATCCAACTGAATACAAGCGTTTGCATGGTCTACGCTACCAGCAGCCCACAAACAAAAACAGCACTCTCTGGAAATACTTTGCTATCTCCAATATGTTGAGAAACGAAATCTACATCGGGAATATGGTACAGGGCAAATACGGAAGCGTATCATATAAAACAAAGCAGAACAAGCCCCGCCCTAAAAGCGAATGGTACATTGTCGAGGGAACTCACGAGCCGATTATTGACCGCGAGCTATGGGACAGAGTACAGTCTCTGCTCGCACAAAAAGCAAAGCCCTTTACGATTGGCACGATAGGTCTGTTCGCCAGAAAAGCCCGGTGCGCTAACTGCGGTTACACAATGTGTTCTTCCAAAAGTCACGACAGACATTATCTGAAATGTTCAAACCGTCATGTGGCAAAGAATGCCTGTATCGGCTCCTTTATCTCCGTTGATAAATTGGAGCAGCTTGTGATCGACGAGCTTAACTATTTAGCAAAGAAATATCTTGACAAAGACGAGTTAGAGCAAAACATAGAATTTTGTGATAACTTGCAGGAGCAAAAAACCCGTCTGCTTTCCGATATAGCAGTCTATGAAAAAAAGATTGCGGAATACTCAAAAGGCATTCGGGAGATTTACATGGATAAGGTAAAGGGCTTGCTGTCCGAAAGTGATTATCTGGAAATGTCAAAGGATTTTACCACAGAGCGCGACCGTTTGGAGCGCATAGTCTCAGACGATAAAAAGCAATTATCCGAGATTGAAGAAAAAATTGCGGTTGGTGATAACCGTCGCGAGCTGATTGAACAATACACCAACTTGGAACACCTTACCCGTGAAATGGTAGAAACTCTCGTTGATTATGTGTCTGTCGGGAAACGTATACCGGGAACAAAGGACGTTCCGATTGAAATTCACTGGAACTTTTAACCAAACGTTGTTCTTATATGATTGTAGCAGAACAGAAAGCCCGCTCCACTTACGACAATATCCTTCGTCTTGTGAAAGATGAACCCGATGTGTATGAACCGATTAAGTTTCTGCGTGCAAGGGAAATCGTGCACTTCCAGAGATTCGGTGAAGCAAATCGGGAAGATTGCAGTAAATGAAAACACACAAAATACAATCACTAAGACGCATACCCACACGCCCCACAAAATAAAACAGACAGAAACAAGTTATCTCATTTCTATCTGTTGATTTTTATCATTTTCCTTATAATTGACTGCCAATACATTCTATCCTTTAACACACGGATAACAGTAACCGTATAATCTTCAATAACAAAGAAAATCAAATATGTACTATATGGTTTAAAGTAAATCTCCAATCCCTCTATAACGTAGCCTGTACTTTCATAGCCTGTCGGAAATACATTTAATTCTTTTATTGCTTTTTTAATTTTTTTAGAAAAATTCTCTGCATATTCCCGATATTTAAAAGTGGTAAGAATATATTCTTTAGTTTCTTTAATATCTGTTAGGGCATCTTTTGATAAAAGAATTTTGTATTTACTTGGTTTCTCCATAGGCATTAAATTTTATCAAGTTCCTCCCATGCTTCTTCGATTGTATATACTTCCCCATTCTTCATACTTTGAATGCCTTTTTGGAGTTCAGTATATAAAGCTTGGATAGCGTCCTGCTCAGAATAACTGTTATTTATAATAGTGTTATTGGTGATTGCATGTGCTTCTGGTGCCATAAGTCTCACTTCCCTTTATTTGATGGTTTTATTATACATGAAACAGAATCTATAAAACAATAACTTTTATTCTTTATTATTTTTTGAGGTTCCATAAACTATTAATCCAATAATTGCTATTTGGATACATGGGAATCCAAAGGCATTAATCCATACATTTGCAATGGTTGGCATATTTTTCCCAATTAACGCTAAGAAATACCCTAAAACAACACATAATATAGCAGACATCATATTATTGAATATTTTTTTCAAAGCCGAAATATTATCTTTTTTATTTTTGGAAAACAAAACTATCAAACTGACCAACCAGAGTAAACTTCCACCTGAAATAAATTTTATTATTTTTTCATTACTTGTATCTTGCCTTGTTGTAATAGTTCCGACAGACTTTTCCTGTATCGCGCTAATTTCTCCAATAATAGAATTGTATTCCTCTTGTAATGCTAGGTTTGCATCAATTTTATCAAGATTTAATTGCGTTATTCTCTCCAATATATCAATTCTCTTATTTATTCTACTAAACACAAGAAAATTTGCATCAATATATGGATACAAGGCTAATAGTAAAACAATAATCGTTAAAATAACAGCCCAAAATATCTTGGCTTTTTTCCCTGTTGCGATTTCTAAAAGTTTTTTAATAAGTGAATCCACTATATTTATCCTCATTTTTGCAATCTAATTTGATTATACTACAAATTGTTTTGAAAAACACTATATATTTTCGTTTCCTAAATACTCTTTCATCAAATTCATAGCCAATTCCATTTGTGGGCTTATCCATTTATTTTTGTGATAGATATAAAAAGAATGATACTTTTTTTCATCAAGTTCCGTTTTAATCGGCATAAGAGAACCGTTTTTCAATTCTTCCCCGATAGAATATGTGGGAACAACTGCAATTCCCAAATTATTCATAACACATCTTTTTACCGCTTCT
>CAJUMJ010000059.1 GCA_910587095.1 uncultured Lachnospiraceae bacterium | reverse complement strand
TTTCAGCCAAATGACGCAGAATGAATTTTCATTCTGCAAGGCGGAGGAGGGAGTCGATGCGGTGACATCGTTGACCGACGACAACACGGCAGATGAAAATTCAAGCAAGTTATTTGGTGAAATGTGAATGATACAGTACACCAGTACATTTTTAAAAGGAGGACAAAATGGAGCAGACAAAAGAAAACAAGATGGGTACTATGCCCGTAAATAAACTGTTAATTAGCATGTCACTGCCGATGATGATATCCATGTTGGTGCAGGCGCTTTACAATGTGGTGGACTCAATTTTTGTCTCCCGCATTAACGAGAATGCGCTGACATCAGTGTCACTTGCATTTCCGATCCAGACGCTAATGATAGCGGTGGCCGGGGGCACCTGTGTCGGTATCAATGCGGTGCTCTCCAAGGCTCTTGGAGAGAAAGAGCAGGAGAAAGCGGATAATACAGCGGTCAGCGGTATTGTGCTGATGGCAATCAGCTACGTCGTCTTTTTGCTGATCGGATTGTTTGCAACCCGCGCTTTCTATTTGAGTCAGACGGACGATACGCAGATCGTAGAATATGGCGTACAGTATTTAAGTATTGTGTGCAGTTGTTCTTTCGGCCTCTTTGCGCAGTTTGTGTTCGAACGTCTTTTGCAGTCAACGGGCAGAACGTTCTATATTATGCTTACCCAGGGAACGGGCGCCATCATCAATATCATCCTTGACCCGATCTTTATCTTCGGTCTGTGCGGCATGCCAAGGATGGGCGTGGCCGGGGCTGCGGTTGCTACCGTAACCGGGCAGACCATTGCGGGTACGATTGCTCTTTTAGTCAATTTTAAGAAAAATGAGGATATCCATATCCGTTTCAAAGGGCTGCGGCTGCAACGGGAGATTGTGGGCCAGATTTATAAGATCGGCGTGCCGTCCATGATCATGCAGGCCATCGGTTCCGTTATGACCTACGGTATGAATCTGATATTGATCTCCTTCACGCCCACGGCGACGGCGGTGTTTGGCGTATATTTTAAGCTGCAAAGTTTTATCTTTATGCCCGTATTCGGTTTGAATAACGGCTTGGTGCCGATTCTGGCTTACAATTACGGCGCGGGCAGAAGGGATCGTTTTACCAGCGCCCTGAAATGCGGTATTTTATATGCCGTGAGTATTATGGCGGTAGGCGTGATTATTTTCCAGACAGTACCTCAGATTTTGCTGGGCTTTTTCGAGGCGTCAGACGAGATGCTGCGGATCGGCGTGCCGGCGCTTCGTATTATTTGTCTGAGCTTTCTGCCAGCAGGTTTTGGCATCGTCTGCGGAACGGCTTTTCAGGCGCTTGGCAATGCGGTTTACAGTATGCTTGTCTCCATCGCAAGACAGTTGGTAGTGCTTTTGCCGGCGGCCTATCTCTTATCCCTGACAGGCGAGGTTACCTCCGTGTGGTGGGCCTTCCCGATCGCTGAGGTGATGTCCTTAACTATGACGGCGATTTTCCTGACCAGGGTCAACCGGAATGTGATCAGGCATATCGGCAAGGCCGACTGACAGCCGGTACACAGCAAAAATGCCGGTCGTTGACAGAACATAAGGAAAATGATATGATACATAGGCAGGCAGAAGACATATGACAAAGATGTCGGAATTTTTGTCGCTGCCCGGCTGGCGGATATGGCGGAATTGGCAGACGCGCTGGATTTAGGTTCCAGTGGGAGACCGTGCAGGTTCAAGTCCTGTTATCCGCAGTAAATTTAAAAATTTTTACAATTTTTTTAATGAAAGCGTTGACAGAAAACAGGACGTGCTATATAATGGAACATGCGTTGTGAGAAATAACGTTTGATCCCTTGCGGGGTGTGGCTCAGCTTGGCTAGAGCGCCTGGTTTGGGACCAGGAGGTCGCAGGTTCGAATCCTGTCACCCCGACGCAAAATCTTATATGCGGGTGTAGTTCAATGGTAGAACACCAGCCTTCCAAGCTGGATACGTGGGTTCGATTCCCATCACCCGCTTTCCGCACGAGTCGAGTGTGGACAAGAATACGTGTTCGTAGCTCAGCTGGATAGAGCAACGGCCTTCTAAGCCGTGGGTCGGGGGTTCGAATCCCTTCGAGCACGTTTATGGTGGGTATGGCGCAGTCGGCTAGCGCGCCAGATTGTGGCTCTGGAGGCCGAGGGTTCGAGTCCCTCTATCCACCCTTTAAGTGAGCGTGCGGAGCACGGCCTGAGATTACCAATGATGGGCTATCGCCAAGGGGTAAGGCACAGGACTTTGACTCCTGCATTCGCTGGTTCAAATCCAGCTAGCCCAGTTTGAGGACCACTAGCTCAGTCGGTAGAGCACCTGACTTTTAATCAGGTTGTCGGGGGTTCGAATCCCCCGTGGTTCACTTATGAATCATTTTTTGTAAATCTTTTACAGAAAATGATTCTTTTTTATGTATCGAATACATTTGAAAGTTTAGAAATAATTCAGGGTATAATGCGCCTCCCCCTCCCGGTCAAGCTCCATAATGATATAACTCGGTTTCCGGTTTTCCTGCCTGGGATAGCTGATGCTCCCGGGATTGATCAGCGTGAGATCATTTCCGATATCGATAAGGGGCTTGTGGGAATGCCCGCACATGACGATATCCGCCTCCCGGCTTCTGGCCTCCTGCTTGATTGTCTCCGTATTCATGGCAATGTAATAGTGATGCCCGTGAGTCACCCACACCTTATAACGTCCGATCATAATTTCCTGCTCTTTTGGCAGGTTGGAAAAGAAATCATTGTTCCCCTGCACCATCGTCACCGGACATCCCGCCGCCTTGCTGATGATATGCTCGCTTCCCTCCACGTCGCCGCAGTGTATGAGCATATCCAAAGGGCCAGTCCGCCTGATTACAGCGAGGAGATTATCATCGCGACGATGACTGTCGCTCACAACTAATATTTTCATCCTAACCTCCATGTCACAGCTTTGCTGTGACTCAAATCAGTGCGGAGAATGCCCGTATTTTTGGCATTCTCCTGTGTGAGACTTAGTACTTCTTCGCGATGCAGCCTTTGCTGCGAGTGATTAGAAGTACTTCTCACACTAAGCATATTTCCTTTTCCTCAGTTCTTCTTTCATCAGTTCCAAAGCCTTGCTCCTGTGGCTGATCCGGTTTTTTTCCTCATCGGTCAACTCCGCCGCGGTACGCTCCCACTCAGGCAGATAAAAGATGGGGTCGTAGCCGAAACCGTTATCTCCCCTCAGTTCATGACCAATCCTGCCTTCCACAATCCCCTCCGACGTAACCGTCTCGCCGTCCGGGAAAATCGCAGCGATAGCACAGACAAATCTGGCGCTCCTATCCTCCTCCTGCACGTCCGCCATCCTGGCGAGCAAATCTCTGCTCTTTTCGTCAAAGGGCGTCTCCTCCCCGAGATACCTGGCCGAATAGACGCCTGGCTCCCCGTTCAGGCAGTCAATCTCCAGGCCGGAATCGTCCGCCATCACCACACATTCCCGGGCGTCGCCCCCCGCTCTGAGTGCCTCTGCCACCGCCTGCGCCTTGATCACCGCGTTTTCGGCAAAGGTGGTCCCGTTCTCCTCTATTTCGAGATCAATTCCCGCTTCCTTCATGGACGTGATACCTGCTGCCATCTCGCCGAGAATCGCCCGTATTTCCCGCATTTTACCTTGATTTCCCGTAGCAAATATTATCTGGAACATGATAAAACTCCTCACATATGATCGGCCTGCGAAGCGCTTACTTCCCATACTGCTCGTAAGCCTTTATGACCGCGTTATAAATTCCCTCCGCGATCCGCTTTATATAATCTTCTCTCCGGAGCAAAATAGCTTCCTGACTGTTCGTCAGATATCCGACGCGGATGGCCGCCGCCGGAACCGTCGCACTGCTAATCACCTCATCGGAAGCCGACGCCTCAACCAATCCGTTAGCCTTGCCGCTGATGGAGGTAACCACCTCCCGTTCCAGAAGATCCGCCAGCTCCACATTGCCAAAACCCGGGATGAAAAACCGGCTGTTGTAAACCGTTTCCGTGCCGTAAACCTTGCTGTTTTCATCGCCGCTCACTTCAATGCGGATCAGCATATCGGCTTTCGTCGCCTCCGCCAACCCGGCTCTGTCGGCCGCCCCGGGATTGCTGTCATCCATTCTGGTATAGTACACCTTGATATCGGTCTCGTCAAACAGATCTTTCAGCGCTTTCGCCACGCCGACCGTGATATCCTTCGCCTGGGTTCCTTCCGCCGTGACGCCGTTCTCCTCGCCGCCGTGGGCCGGATCCACCACAATAACCTTCTCGTACATTTCCTTTGAAGGCACAAATTCCACATACAGCGTATGATCCTCGAAAATACTGCGGTACTCATACACCCCCGTCAGAGCAAAACGCAGACATATTCTCTCCGCTTCCGCCTCGTAAAAACCTTCGGCCACATCTTCACAGTTTCCGTAGACGCCCGTTGTCCGGTAAAATTCCTCGTAGGTCTTCGCCTGGTCGGAACTGATGCTCACCCACAACTCCCTGTCCATGTAGTGGTTTTCCAAAACCACTTCCTCCGCCTTTACCGCCTCGGGCATCGGCACGCAAAAGTATTTTGTATGCCAGGTTGATCTGTCGATCGCGAGCTCATTTTCCTTCAATGGCACGCTCGAAGCATTCCCGTCCTTCTGCGCGGGAGAAACGATCTCCTCCTGCGCCAGATCCGCCACTCCCGTCGTCCTGGTCGCAGCATAATAAAGCATGACACTCATGGCCGCCGCCACGAATAAAATACAATATATCAAGGTACTTTTCATCAAACTGTTCTGCTGCATTGCCTATTTTCGTCTCCCGGTGGGCTTTGGCCCCATATATTGATAAAAGTAGGTCTTTATCATACCGTTATAAAGTTTTCTGTTCTTATCCGCCTTTTTGCCGATGGCCGTCTCCGCCTGCTCGTAGGACGTGATTACATACATGGACCAGGAATCAAGCGCCTGGTAGCGCTCTCCCAACGTCCGGTACAGCGCTTTGAGGTTTTCCTTCTCTTCCAGTCTTTCCCCGTAAGGCGGGTTGGTCAGAATAAACCCGTATTTTTTCGCATGGGAAAGCTGCGCAACATCCCTTTTCTGGAAATGGACAAGATTCTCCACTCCCGCCAGCTTCGCGTTGGCTCTTGCGATGGACACCATTTCATCGTCTATGTCGTAGCCCTGAATCTGCGTTTCGACATCAGGCGTCTCCATGGCACTCGCCTCTTCCCTCGTATTTTGCCAAAGCTTCGCCGCAAAGACGTGCTCCCACTTCTCCGCCGTAAAGCTCCGGTTTTTTCCGGGCGCCATATGAGCCGCCATCATGGCTGCCTCAATCGGAATGGTCCCGCTGCCGCAAAACGGATCCACAAGAATGCGTTCCCCGCGCCAGGGCGTCAGCATCAAAAGCGCCGCCGCCAGATTTTCCGCAATAGGCGCTTTCGCCGTCAGCTTTCTGTAGCCCCTTTTATGTAAGGACTCCCCTGTTGTGTCGAGGCCCACCGTCACCTCGTCTTTCTTGATAAAAACCCGAACCGGATAATCCGCCCCGCTCTCCGCAAACCAATCTACATGGTAAACGCCTTTCATCCGTTCCACCATAGCCTTTTTCATCACAGATTGAATGTCGGAAGGGCTGAACAGACCGCTCTTTACGCTGGCCGCCTTCGCAACCCAAAATCTCCCGTCTCTTGGGATAAACGCCTCCCAGGGAAGCGCTTTCGTCCCCTGAAACAATTCCTCGAACGTTTCCGCGTGAAAGCTCCCCATCTTAATGAGGATTCTCTGCGCACTGCGCAGAAAAATATTGGCACGGCAAAGCGCCTGCCTGTCCCCGGCAAAAGTAACTCTGCCGTCCTCCACGCCGGTAATTTCCAATCCGAGATCCGTAATCTCTCTTTTTAAAACCGCCTCCAGCCCAAAATGGCAAGGCACAATATATTCTAATTTTTCCATAGCTACATTTTATGCCGTATACAAATACCTGTCAACTCAGTTTTTGTTTTCTGTCTATGGGCAGCGCACACATAGCGCATAAGCAGATTCGAAATGCGCGGAAAAAGGGGACGCTTCTCGCGTCCCCCTCCCGGTTCAATGCATTTTAGTAGTTGTCTTTGCTGTTAGAGTTGCTGCCGGAGCTGTTCTTGGAGCTGTTGTTTGTGCTGTTCTTAGAGTTGTTCTGGCTGTTCTTGTCCTGCTGCTTCTCATTCTGCTGGTTGTTCTGGTTAAAATCATTCTTAGACATCTTCCATACCTCCTGATTGGTTTCATGTTACAGAAATAGTATGAGAAAATAAAATGGAAGTTATTCAGCCCATGTATAGGTCTTTAGTACTAATTTTTTATTCAAAAGTACCAAAACATTCGTTAGTACTTTGGTACTATTTTTTCTTGCTTTTTTAATCAGATATACTATAATGAATATATAGGACGGAGATACCCCCTTCATTCTCCGCCTACAGACCCTTATATTAATTATTTATACTCCCCTCAGCGAGCCGTTTATCACAGATAGACGGCTCGCTGTCTTTCCTGTCATCGACCTTTCAGATAATTTATAACGAGCACAACCACGAGCACCGGAATAATGATCGGCGCAAAAACCGAAATCAGAGAAAAAGCCACCCCTATAATCAGGAGCAAGATCACCACCGCGATCAGCATAATCAGCCATCCCGGCATACGGACGACATGCCCAAGCTTCACCTTTCTCTCATACTTTTCCTCCGAAGCTTCCTCATCGTAGTTGCGATTCGTCCCCTCGATCACGCCGGCGCGCTTGTTGGCCTCGATAATGCTTTTCGCCAAAAGCCTCGGATCACCCAAGCCGCCAAGCACTTCCTCCTCGCTTCTGCCCTTTCTGATTTCCATGTCAATATAATCCCGATAATACTTTACATTCTCCATCACTTGGGAACTGTTCACACCGCCCGAAAGCGCTCTCTGCAGTCTTTCTAAAAATTCCGTCCGCTCCATAACTCTTCCTTTTTCCTCTGTCCTCTCTGTGCTTCTTTTCCTCTGCGCCCTTTGTCTACATGGTCTGATCCATCCCCTGCCAGTCGCTCAGCTTTTTCATATAGTCATCCGGGCATTTCCTCATATCCGCCATCATCATAAACGACCGCAGCACCATATCCTCCTTATCACAGCTTGCCGTATTTTTTCCGGTATCTCTTCTCAGATTATCCCTCTCAAGCTGCCAGACGTAACAGTCCGTCAGAGAATATGCCCCGCATTTGGGCATGTCCGGCAAAGCGTGACGCTCCAGATAATATACAAAAGCGTCATAAAGCTCTTTGTCAGTCAAAAGCGCATTCCACAAAGTCTGCTGCCATTCCTCCGGCTTTCCGGCGAACTCGCACAGTCTCATAAGACCATCATATGCCTTTAACCTGCTTTGGTCAAATATAATCGACGCCGCCATCTTCTTTCCTCCTTGCAGCCGTATCTTTTGTCCCCCCGTGGATATCCGCCACGGAATTTCCTTCAAACACATGCCCGTCCACCACGATCGTCTCCACCAGTGTAGTCTTCGGCTGCTCGATCAGGTTGATCAGCTTCTCACCCACCTGCCGTCCCAGCTCCTCCGTATCCTGACACAGCGTGGTCAATGTTGGCTCTATATGTCTGGCGATCCGGATACCGTCATATCCCGCCACGGAGATATCATCCGGCACCCGCAAGCCCCGCTCTTTAATCGCATTATAACCGCCAAAGGCGGAAAAGTCATCCGGATAAAGAATACATGTCGGCGGATTCTCCAAATTTAACAAAAATTCTGTCTCCCTGCAAGCTCCTTTTGTGTCACGGTAAGGCGACATGCGGATATACTCGTCCGGCGCCGTCAGGTTAAACCTGTCCGCCGTCCGGTAAAAGGACGCCAGCCTGCTTTGTGTAACCGCCGAATCCGCGCCATGGATATAGGCTACCCTCCGGTGCCCCTTTTTATAAACATATGTGAGCAGATCCTCTATTCCCTTTACATTATTTGACATCACCGCGCAGACATTATGGAAAAGATGATCCAGCGTCACCGTCGGAATGCCGCCCATCACCAACTGCAGTATCTCCGGCGAATAAAAATCCGTACAGACAATCGCAATCCCGTCAAATCCCCGGGATCTGCAATGCTCCAGATAGCTTGTGGTTCCTCTTTTCTCTTTGCATGTGTTGATAAAGGTAATATCATATCCCCGCTCCTCCACGGTGCGTTTCAGGCTGTCCAACACGGATGCGTAATAGTCGTGTGTCAAGCCGCTGTAGTCCTCATGGTTAAAAAGGACGCCCACATTATAGCTGCGGTTCGTCTTGAGCATCTTTGCCGCCGTATTCGGAAAATACCCCATCTCCTCCGCGACCTGCCGGATCCGCCGTTTCGTCTCTTTTCCAATGTCGCTCTGATCGTTAAGCGCCTTGCTGACCGTAGCTACGGACACGCCGCAGACCGCCGAAATATCTTTCATCGATACCATAATTTTTCTCCTGAAAGCATCTGCGTCCACATATGCCGCGCAGTACTTAATCGTTTTCGTTCTATCATTGTGTACTATATTCAAAAATAAGACTCTAATTTCCAAAACACTTGTATGATTTGCGTCATAATCATATATGCCAATTGCTTTTCCGGGCTTTTTTATATATAATTTACTTATCAGAACTGATCTTTCTTTACTTAAACGTTTACCCGCTCCCGGACATGTTGCCCGCAAAATCACGGCGTATACACAGTAACCCGGGCGCAAAACAGGAAAAGGAGAATGGACTTATGAAATTCGGTTACTTCGATGACGCAAACCGGGAGTATGTCATCACTACTCCCAGGACCCCCCTGCCATGGATCAATTATCTGGGCTGTAAGGAGTTTTTTTCGCTGATCTCAAACACCTGCGGCGGCTACACCTTCTACAAGGACGCAAAGCTTCTGCGCATGACGCGTTACCGCTACAACGATGTCCCAAACGACATCAACGGTAAGTACTTCTATATCAAAGAGGGCAATTGCGTCTGGAACCCCGGCTGGAAACCGACTCAGACCGAGCTTGACAGCTACGAATGCCGCCACGGAATCGGCTACAGCCGTTTTACGGGATCGAAAAACAATCTCAAGGCTTCCGTCCTCACCTTTATTCCCATGGACGACAACTGCGAAATCAGCCAGGTGAAGCTGACCAACCAAAGCGACCGGCCAAAGACTTTCTCTCTCTTCTCCTATGTAGAGTGGTGTCTCTGGAACGCGGATGATGATTCCCGCAACTTCCAGCGCAACTTAAGCACCGGCGAAGTGGAGGTCGCAGGTTCCGCCATCTACCACAAGACGGAATACAGGGAGCGCAGAAACCACTACGCAGTGTACGCCGTAAATACGCCTGTGGACGGTTTTGACACGAGCCGCGACGCCTTTCTCGGCGCGTACCGCAGCGCGGCAAACCCGGAGGTCGTGGAAAGGGGACATGCCGCAAACTCCGTGGCACATGGCTGGTCGCCCATTGCCTCCCACCAAATTAATATAACGCTAAACCCCGGCGAATGCAAAACTTTTGTGTTTGTACTTGGATATATAGAAAACAAGGCGGACAAAAAATGGGAGGCTCCCGGCGTGATCAACAAAAAGCCCGCCGAGGCAATGCTTTCCAGATACCGCTGCGACGCCGACGTAGATAGCGCTTTTACGGCATTGAGCGACTACTGGAACGAGCTGTTGTCAAGGTACAGCGTAAAATCCTCAAACGAAAAGGTCGACCGCATGGTCAATATCTGGAACCAGTATCAGTGTATGGTAACCTTCAATATGTCCCGCTCCGCCTCCTACTATGAGTCCGGCATCGGCCGCGGTATGGGTTTTCGCGATTCCTGTCAGGATCTTCTCGGCTTCGTGCACCTGATCCCTGACCGGGCAAGGGAACGTATCCTCGACATTGCCTCCACCCAGTTTGAGGACGGCAGCGCCTACCACCAGTACCAGCCCCTCACCAAAAAAGGGAACTCCGACATCGGCAGCGGATTCAACGACGACCCGCTCTGGCTGATCGCGGGAACCTCAGCCTATGTGCGCGAGACAGGCGACGTTTCCATCCTGGCGGAGCAGGTACCTTTCGACAACGACACCTCCCTCTCCCGGCCTTTGATGGAACATTTGAAGCGTTCTTTTGATTATATAGCCACCCACAAAGGGCCGCACGACCTGCCATTGATCGGTCGAGCCGACTGGAACGACTGTCTGAATTTAAACTGTTTCTCCGAACATCCGGGAGAATCCTTCCAGACCTTCGGGCCCTCCGAAGGACCTGTTGCGGAATCCGTGTTCATCGCCGGCATGTTCGTCAAATACGGCGAAGAGTACGCCCAGTTATGCGAGCTGACGGATGATCAGGCGGAGGCGGACTATGCCCGCGCCAAGGTGCAGACAATGTATGACGCCATACTCAAAGACGGATGGGACGGCGACTGGTTTGTACGCGCGTACGACGCTTACGGCAAAAAGATCGGCTCCAGGGAATGCGAGGAAGGCCAGATTTACATTGAATCCAACGGTTTTTGTCCTCTTGCGGGAATCGGGGTGAAGGAAGGCCTCGCCGAGAAAGCGCTTGACTCCGTGAAAGAAAAACTGGATACCGAGTACGGCGTGATGATCCTCCAGCCTGCCTACACCAAGTATCATCTTGAGCTTGGGGAAATCTCCTCCTATCCGCCCGGATACAAGGAAAACGCCGGTATCTTCTGCCATAACAACCCCTGGGTTTCCATCGCCGAGACGGTCATCGGCCGCGGCGACAGAGCCTTTGAAATCTACCGGAAAACATGCCCTGCCTACGTGGAAGAGTTTAGTGAGATTCACCGCACAGAGCCTTATGTCTATTCCCAGATGGTAGCCGGGGCCGACGCGAATATCCCCGGCGAGGCAAAAAACAGTTGGCTCACCGGAACGGCGGCCTGGACCTTTGTAAATATCTCCCAGCATATCCTTGGCGTGTACCCCACGCACCAGGGACTTGGTGTCAACCCATGCGTGCCAAAGGGCTTTGGGGACTTTGCCATAACAAGGAAGTTCCGCGAGGGCACCTATAAAATCAAGGTTCTCAATCCCGACAACGTGGAGAAAGGCGTGAAATCCCTCACCGTGGACGGACAGGCCGTGGAGGGCCGCATCATTCCATACATAAAGGGTAAAGCGGAATATGACATAGTTGTAACCATGGGATAATATTTGCTCCATATATACACGATATGGTAGGCAAAAATTTCCTGACCACTAATTCTTAAAAAGGGCTTGTCTTCTCAAAATAATTGTGACAAAATATGTTTTAGTTAACTCTCACCCTCGGGTACAGTTTTCCCCTCATGGCGGCTGCAAATTGCGCATAACCAGATCGGATTACTGCCCGGGGATGGGCAAACGGTATGTCGGATAAGGTTTTGGGGAACACGCTATGAATCAATTGATGTCCATCGGAAAAGTATCGAAATTAAAGAACGTGAGCATTAAGTCGCTGCGTTATTACGACCAGATCGGTATTTTAAAGCCCGCCTTTGTGAACGCGGAGACTAACTACCGCTACTACACGAAGGATCAGCTCTACCTTCTGGATGCGATTACCGTCTGTATCAGACTGGGAATCCCTTTAAAGGATTTGAATAACTATGTGGAAAACTCTTCCATCAACTTGCAAAAGCTCCTTTACGACGGAAAGATCCTTGCGGAACAAAAAATCATGGATATACATAACTGTCTTGCAACATTACAGGAGACGCTGCAAAATATGGCCAGCCCGGTGACGGGCCTCGCCAGGATCCCGGAAAGCAGAACCGGCATCCTCCTGCCGGACGGTTTCTACCACAACGAGATCGTCACACGGCGAATGCTGACTGTGCCTCTGGACGAGATGGATATCCCCAAATACTATGGACAGCATATCCTGAAGCTGTTTGTGACCGCCCAGCAGATGGGAACGGTGGTAGCCTACCCTTCCGGCGTTCTCCACGAATACCGGAACGGCAAATATCAAAGACACATGTTTCTCACCATCACAGGCGACCCGCCGGCCACCGAAAACACGGATCATCCCGTCCGTACCATCAAGCAAGGCGATTTCGCCTGCAGGCGAATCTCTACCCATGTGTCAGACTTAGAAACCATCCGACAGGAGATGCGCGAGGTGATCAAGAGCGACGATTTCTGCGTCATCGAAACCGACACCCTCTCGGAAAAGAACAAAAAAGACGGATATCCCTTCGAGCTGGAATATCCGTTGTCATCCTGAGCAGTGCGCAGACAGTAAAGTAACTGAAGAGGGGAGCTTGCTCACCGAAGCAGTTAGTTTGCTGTCTGCATAGGGCGAAGCCCTGCGAGCGAGAAAAACCATTGGTTTTTCGAGGGCGCGCACTGCGAGGAAGCTCAACGCGAAGCCCTGCGAGCGAGAAAAACCATTGGTTTTTCGAGAGCGCGCACTGCGATTTACTCCCTCTTTAATCTATGGAGCACTGTCTCAAACGGGACGCCGTCCTCCGGCGGCGTCCCAAGTTCCAGCGCTTTCCCGATACATTGCTTTACAAACACGGACGCCTTTTTCACGGATCTGTCAAAGGGCACGCCGTTCAGGGCGTCAGCCGCCACAATAGCGGCAAACACATCGCCCGTACTGCACCTCTCCTCCCCTGCCCTGTGCACGCGTATAAGCCGTGCATCCGGCTCTTCTCCCGTCCTCTTCTCATACACATAGTTCGCAATATATTCTCCCTGGGGAATGCCCGTAATGACTACATGGGAAGGCCCCACGTCTGAGAGGCTTTTTGCCAGGCCGAAAAGCTCTCTTCTTTTCCAACCGCTTTCCTTATAGGCTGTCCCTGTCAGATGGCACGCCTCCGTCAGGTTGGGCGTGATGATGTCCGCCAGCTCCACCAGCTTCCTCAGCTCTGTGCACAACTCTGCTGTATAGGCAGAGTACAGTCTTCCGTGATCCCCCATCACGGGATCCACGATCACAACCGTATTCTCCCCGGAAAACTCCCGCACAAACCGCCTTACAATATCAATCTGTCGCACAGACCCCAAATAACCCGTGGCAATCCCGTCAAATGCAGCACCGATCTTCTTCCAATTTTCGATATATTCCTCCATCCGCTCAGTGTAATCGTCCATAAAAAAATGCGGAAATGCCGTGTTGCTGGAAAAAATGGAGGTAGGCAGCGGACACGCCTGCACCCCCATATAGGAGATAATCGGAAGAAGCACCGTCATGGCACATCTTCCGTATCCAGCAATATCATTTACCACCGCTATTCTTTTCTGCATCCGCGCACGTCTCCCCTTCTCCATAAGCTCAGTATTTCCCTGCTCCAAGTGTACTGCATCGCTCCCATTTCGTCAAATAGTTCAGATACATTGCACCGTCGCCGCTTCGCTTGTGGAGGGATTGATTAGCCGATAAAATTCTTCCCTCGCTTCTCCTCCATCTCATGCATCTCGTCCGCACTGACAACTCCTACGGCCTCACCTACAGACTGCGTTTGCCCTTCTTCACCAGCGTTCTTCTCTCCGTTCCCGCCGTTCTTTACCAGCTCATCCTGCATCCGGTCAATCTGGTTTAATGCCTCCCTGCTCTGTTTTACTTCCTGTATTTTCTTGAGAATGGCATTGAGATCCTCCGGTGAAAAGAGATCCAGACATTTCATCAAGCTGGTCGTATCGTTTAAGTCAATGTTCACCACCCCGACAGAGGTGGTCACACGAATCCAATCGGGATTGGAACTGCCTCCTATGGTGATGGTGTTTCCATACATAGCGTCCTTGCAGACGGAAACATGGGCGCCGTTATGCCAAAAATCCCTCGTAACCGGTTTATTCGCCGTGGGCTCATCCATCTGCCTGAGTATGATAGCGATGGAATCATCCGCGCCATGATGTTCCCCCGATGCCGCATACTCGTCGGCGCGCTTTAATTTCGCGGCAAAGCTATCCGGATCGGCGGTCCCTTCCATTTTTGTCATCTTCAGCTTATCCGCCGATCTGAGCTGCTTTGCCAGAATTTCAGCCGTACTGTTTGCCGTGCTAATCGTTTTGTATCCCATAATCATAATTCACTCCACACTCCTTCCTGAAATATTATGCTTCCCCCATCGTCTCTAAAGCAAACCGCTCAATCAAATGCTCAGTCTGCCCGGACACCTTTGTCGTCTCTACCTGATACGCCTCCAGCCTGCCGTCGTCATATTTTGCTTCCACATAGACCCTGTCGTCCGTGCCTTTCTCTCTCTTTCCTTTCAGCGTGTACCCCTCCGTCACGGCAATCCTCACATGATCGCTCTCCTCATAGCTCATATGTCTCACCTCCGCAGTCTGCATAGCCTCCCTTCCTGCCGACGTATTCACGCGGATGCCCGCCGTCACGCCCATTCTTCCCATGCCGGTTTTCTCCGTCGCCTGTTTCGTCTCTGACTGCGCATCCGTAACAGCCTGTTTCGCCTCAGCCTCCTGTTCTTCCTGTCCCCGATATCTCAGATTCTCCAAAAGACTTTTCTGGAATCCTTCCGCATTCCCGGCCTTTGCCTTTCTCTGATATGCCGGCGCTTTAGTCTGGTTTTGTACCTCCTGTATTCCCATGTTCTACGGCCTCCCTTCCGTCAGAATTTTCTTTACTTCCTCCCTGCCCCTGCGCAGCCTTGTCTTAATCGTCCCTTCTTTCTCATTGAGAATCCCCGCAATCTCATGGATTGTGTAATCCTCATAATAAAAAAGATAAATCGGATTCCGGTAATGTACCGGCAGCCGCAGCACCGCCTCGAGCGTCTCGTCATCCCTGACCTGATAAGGCAGATAAATATTTTTCGCATCATTCATGTAAGACTCGTTCCAGGGAACCGTCCTCTGATACCAGCCGCTTTTTAAAATATCCAGGCAAATATGAATGGTGGTCCGTATCAGCCACGCCTTCTCATGTTCCTTGTTCAGTATCGGTTTCTCATCCTTCATGTAACGCAGAAAAGCTTCCTGCACCGCGTCCTCGGCGTCCGCCCGGTTTTTCATGTTAGAAAAAGCAATCCGATACAGCATGGTCCGGTACTCCTCCACCAGATAGCTCCACTTCTGCTCCATCCCCTCATGCGTCCTTTTGTTATTCTATAGATATCTACATACTAACATATTTTTGTCAGCTCTATACACAATACGATTCAAGGTCATAAAAAGTTTCATTTTGCGCAGACTTTACACTTTTTCCATATTTCTTTAAAATAAATTCAACGGAGGTGGCGTGAGAAGAACTTCTAATCACTCACAGCAAAGGCTGTTTCGCAAAGTCAGCATAGCTGACTTGGAAGTTCTAGGAGTTGCTTCGCAACTCCGTCTCACGCAGGAGAATGCCCACAATAACAGCTCTCTGTCAGTTAAACGGTGCATATGTTAATTTGGAATACACTCTTCCAAACGGAGAAAGTGTAAAACTGCTTGACGATACAAAAATATATCTCGGCTGTCAGGTTGAAAAAGCCCACGGCGACAGGTGCTACGGGCTTGTTGCGGATAACAGTTATTTACTTGTGTGTGAATACGGATGCAATGGCGCAAATCCTGAAATCATTGTATATAAAAAGAGATAAGGAGAAAAAAAGGCACCCGCTTCACAGCGGATGCCAAGTTATCTCATTTTACATAAGCATCAGGTCATGAAATTTTAAAGCAGCATAAGTCCCAGCACAAAGAAATAGAAAAAGATCAGTGTCAGAATACTCGCAAGAATTGATAGAATCAATCCCGTAATCGCAATACCCTTCCCGCCAAGTCCCTTGACAAGAGATACGATGCTGCAAATCAGACCTGCCAGGCAAAGCCCAAGATCCACAACGGGAATCCAGAAAAAGATCAATCCCAAAATACCGCACACGAGCGCCGCCACCGAAGCGCCGTGGGTTTTTCCAGGCACCGCGTCGTACACCACCGCTTTCACCGGCTGGCCAAAATTCTGCTGATTGTATTGCTGCTGCGCGCCGTAAGGCATCTGATTGAACTGCGGAGCCGTACCTGCCGCCTGCTGTCCGTAGGGAGCCTGCACAAAGGGCTGCTCGTTTGGCCCGTACATCTGCTGCCCGTCGTTCATCCCCTGATTCTGATTGCTGAAATTACCTTCGCTATATCCATAGTTTTGATTCTCGTCCATCGCTGTACTTCCCTCCCTTCTGTCTTAGGCCACGATAAAAAGGATCACGGTGATCACCAGCAAAACGACCAATAACGCAATCTGGATCGCCATAGCCGGACCGTTTTTCTTGCTCAGGCTCATTTTATAGGTGAGAAAATCCAAAAGTATCGCAACGGCAAGGCCAAGCACGCCAAACATAAATGCGGCGATAACCGCGTTCAATCCCACAAGTACGTTGAGCCACACCGGGATGTTCCTGATCGGCTCGTAAGGCGTACCATCCTCAAGATAAGTACCGTTCACCGCAAGACGAATCTTGTTTCCGATTACCACAAGGTTACACTCCGCACCCGGAATGCTGATCTGATGATCCGCCATCCAGATCACCCAGTTTTTTGATTTCATCTTGTAGGAATCCCCGTCCACGATGCATTTCGCACCGCCGAATCCTCTCTTAAAGGTAATCTGATGGGGATTACCCATACTGTCTGTCACCGTCCATACTCTTGTCATCTTTCCCTCTCCTCCACGCTTGAAAACTATAATTAAATCTGAAAAATATTAAACTATAACGTCCCTATTTTACAGTATTCTACACTGTTTTGCAAGTGTATGAGCGAGATTGCCCTTATTTCCCATTGGCCGGCGCAGGACGAATCCACGGTGAAGTACTTCTCTCACTAACCTCAATGATTCCGCTGTGCGGAATCTCAAATCCGTGTGAAAACGCCCGTTTTGGGCGTTTTTCAGCGTGAAACGGAGTTGCAAAGCAACTCCTAGAGTTTCTTGACGTCCCGTCCTATGGCGGGACGTCTTTGGAAACTCTTTTCACGTTAAGCGTAATCCCGTTTCTCGATCACTTTCGCGCAGATTACCACTGCTGCCACAGTCAGAAGCAGCGCCACCGCCAAAGCTGCCCATCCGATCTGCATAAGCTTCCCGTTCAAAGGCTCCGGGACAATTCCCATGCCGGCTGCCACCGTATTCTGCATCCCGTCTATCTCCTCAATCCAATTGCACGCGACAAAAAACATCGCCATCCCCGGCGCAACTCTCACAATATTACTCAGATATTGCCAGTTTCCCTTTCCCTCTCCGAACAGATAAAAAAAGAAAAACTCCGCCGTCATAATGAAAATCCCGATTGCGAGCTCGCACAGGCCAACCGCTGCCACCCACAGCGGGATGTCAATCCCAAGCAGCACATACACTCCCCCGAGAATAGCGCAAAGAGCGCCGAGCAGAACCACAAAAGACAGCCCGTACAAAAACCGCCCCGCCACCCTCTCTCTTACCGTCGCCGGAAGCATCAGCAGAAATCCCCTGTTTTTTCCGACACAGTACCCGAACGGCGCCGTTGAAAAGGTGGAAGCCACAAAAAGCATATAGGAGAATGCTACCAGCAGCGATATTTCTCCCTCGCTTATAGCTCTTCCTACAACCAGCGACAGTAAGAAACAGATCGGCACAATATACATCTGTTTTCTTGTCATCATATAATCGATTTTCATAAATTGTATCGCTCTCATTTTATCTCCTCCTGGATTTCTTTCATGTCGGGTGAGATCAACTGCTCACTTCGCCCGCGCCTGATTTCCCGCTGACATGATATAATGAATAACAATCTGGTCGATGGTAGGTTTTTCGCAGAGGAATGCGTTGCCAAGCATCTCCGCCTTATCGCTTGGCAAAACCGCCTCAAACCCGTAAGCGTGCTCCTCCAGCCCGATCAATTCCTGCCTGAGCGCCGTGGGAATCTTTGCGCTCTCCCCCTTCACAAGAAGAAAGCTGTCAATCAACTCATCCTTCACGTCATAGAGAACCGTGCGTCCCTGGTGAATGAAATAAATATAATCCGCAATCTGTTCCAGGTCACTTAATATGTGGGTGGAGAAAATCACACTGTGCTCTCCGTCCATCACATACTCCTGCAAAAGCCTCAAAATCTCCGTCCGCATCATCGGGTCCAATCCGTTTGTAGCTTCGTCCAGGACAAGCAGTTTCGTTTCCCTCGCGAACACCGACGCAAACATCAGCATCACCTTCATCCCTCTGGAAAAGTCCTTTATCTGCTTATTCAGGGGCAAGTTCCAGTTTCGTATAAACCCGTCAAACTTCTCCTCCGAGAAGGTCGGATAAAAAGCTTTCCATGTTTTCCTGATATGACTGATCTTAAAATTGTCCGGAAAGTACGATTCATCCCCCACATAACCGATCTTTTCCCTGTAAGCCGCTATGTCCTCCTCCCGGGATATCCCGTCGATGTACACCTGACCCTCCGTGCACTTTAAAATGCCTGTGATCAAATTCAGCGTCGTCGTCTTTCCCGATCCGTTCGCTCCCACATAGCCCATAATGTAGCCCTTTGGAAGCGTAAAGCTGATATCCTTTAAATCAAAACTCTTATAATTCTTTGACAAATTTTTCACTTCCAGCAATTCCATTTTTTCCTCATTTCTGCGCCGCTTTTGTCTAAGCAGTATTGACAATGCATTGACGGGGTTGTGGCAGGCAGCGCGCAGACACAAATCCCGCAATCGAAATTTCATTCCAATAAATTTTTAAAAATTTCCAAAAGCTCCTCCCTTGGCATTCCCATCGTTTTTGCCGTCTCTATGGCCGTAGTCAGCCCCTCCTCAATCCGCAAAAGACACTGCTCCCTCAAGAGCTTATTGTCCGTGGGAAGCACCACGCTCCCCTGCCCTGCATGGAAGCGATAAAGCCCTCCGCCTCAAGCTCATTGTAGGCGCGGGTGGTGGTGATCACACTGACGCCCACCTCCTTCGCCAGTTGACGGATAGAAGGTAATGTGCTTCCCTCCGGAATCCGGCCGTTTAGAATCTGTTCCTTGAGCTGCTCCCTGATCTGCGCATAGATCGGCAGCTCCGATTGATTTGATATAATAACTTTCAAGTTCAAACCTCCCCGCACTCCCTGTCGTCACAGTTTGCGCTTCATCAGTATATACTGTATATATATCATTGTATACAGTATGAACAGTTTGTCAACATCTTTTTTATCCTCCATATGCGGGCATGCACAATCGAGTAGGGAAGAGCTATCTTTCCCTACTCGCCGCGCGCCCCATGCGCCGCCTTAGCGGCATACTTCCTCTGCATGGGGCTGCGCATAAAAAAAACGGATACGACCTTTTGCTTCATCGTATCCGCTCTCTCTTAAGCGTAATCTTTATCCCCTTTTCTACAATGCCTTTCCTCTGAGAATCACCTGTCTGAGGGCCAGATCCTCTTTCTCAAGCAATACGACATCTGCTTTCTTCCCTGCCGAAATGCTTCCGCAGGAATCATAAATTCCAACACGCTTTGCCGAATTGACAGCAGCACACTTGACAGCCGACTCCAGAGGAATCCCCATCTTTAAAACCGCCGTCCGCATACAATCCATCAGATTGGTAACCGATCCGGCGATCGTGCCGTCCTTGAGCGTAGCCAGATTACCCGTCACTTTCACATACTGGCCGCCCAGCGTGTAATCGCCGTCCTCCAGGCCGGTAGCGCGCATGGTATCACTGATCAATATGATACGGTCGTCCCCAAAAATCTTGAATGTCGTCCGCACAGCCGCCGGATGAATATGCACGCCGTCGCAGATCAGCTCCACTTTCACTTTCTCCTCGTCCGCCGCCGCTCCGATCAGTCCCGGCGCCCTGTGGGTATAAGGGTTCATCGCGTTATACAGATGGGTCACATGATCCGCACCTTTCCGAAACGCTTCCTTTGCCGTGTCGTAATCTGCACAGGTATGAGCGAGAGATATCGCCACCTGATCATGCCGCTTTTCGATCAGCTCCATGGCTCCGTCCTCTTCCGGCGCGATGTCCAAAAGCTTTACACAGTTTCCCGAAGCCTCGTTCAGTCTGTCGAACATCTCTATATCGGGCTTATGAATATACTCTTCGTTCTGCGCCCCCTTTTTTGCCACCGACACAAAAGGCCCTTCCATATTGATGCCCCAAAACTGCGCTCTCTTATCCTGTATGCCTTCTTCCCTGTAAGCTTTCGCCGTTTCACAAATTCCAATCAGAAGCTCCTCCGAGAGCGTCATGGACGCGGGGACAATATTGGTGACGCCGACGGATGCCTCGTAGACAGCCATCGCGTCAACAGCCTCTCTCGTGCCGTCACAGAAATCATGTCCCACACAGCCGTGAAAATGGATATCCGTGAGTCCCGGTATCGCCACACAGCCGGAGGCGTCAATGACCTGTCCGTCGTCCGCATCCGCCGCATTGTCTGTAAAAACGCCGTCTTTCACATAAATATCCTTCTCGACAAACTTTCCTTCCTCCGTATAAACGCTGGCATTTTTAATTATCATAGCACTTCTTCTCCTTTCACCGACACTCCTTACAGTGCAAGCTCAGACAGTGCCGCCTCGTCCGCGACCACAATTACATCATTGTGAAGCTGCAAAACAGACGCCTGCACCTTGGGGGTAATTGCGCCGAAAAACGCTTCCTTTACGATTTTGGCCTTGTCCGCGCCGCTGACCACGACAAGTATCTTCTTTGCCTGCATAATTGTCCTGATCCCCATAGTGTACGCCTGGCGCGGCACTTCGTCTATGGACGCAAAAAACCTCTGGTTTGCCTTTATGGTAGATTCCGCCAAATCCACACAGTGGGTCTGCGCCACAAAAGTATCCCCCGGCTCGTTAAATCCGATATGCCCGTTGTGCCCTAATCCCAAAAGCTGCAAATCCACGCCTCCCACGTCCGCGATCACCTGATCGTAGTCCCTGCAGGCTTTCTCACTGTCAGCTTCCGTACCGTTCGGCAAAAACGTCCGTTTCAAATCGACGTTCACCTTCCCGAACAGGTTATCGTGCATGAAATAATAATAGCTCTGGTCATTGTCCCTTGTCAGTCCCTTATACTCGTCCAGATTGACCGTCGTCACGCCCGAAAAATCAAGATCCCCCTTGTTGTACCAGTCTACAAGCTGCGCGTAGGTGCCGATCGGGGTGGAGCCTGTGGCAAGTCCAAGCACACAATTCGGTTTCATAATGACCTGCGCGGAAATAATATTCGCCGCTTTCCTGCTCATGTCGTCATAGTCTTTTGCTTTAATAATTTTCATCTTTTTCCTCCATTTCTGCGCTGCTCTTTGCGCATAACGAGTTTGTGTCAAGCAACGCGCAGGCACAAATCTCGCGATTGAAAATTTTAATTTTCAATCTTTTCCCTTCTGTTTATACCTCTGTCTTGTTTTTCTTTGCCGCCTTTAGAGTTTACAAACCGGTTTTTTCACTCCCTGCCCCTTTTACAAGATATTTTAATCTATGAAAGAGCAGAGGCCCGAAGGCCTCTGCTATGCCAGGGATTTCGGTATTACCTCACACTCATAATACCTATAACATTTTCTTCATCTCGTCAGCCACGAACTGTACCTTGGTTCCTACGATAACCTGTACGGAGTTCTTGCCGGGCCTCATAACACCCGCAATGCCGGCGGATTTGATCTTCTTTTCATCAACCTTCGTGTAATCCTTGATCTCCAGACGAAGTCTGGTAATGCAGTTGTCAAGGGATGTCACGTTACCCTTGCCGCCAAGACCTTCGAGGATGATGGAAGCCACCTGTGTATAATTATTATTGGACAGTACTACTTTCTTCTCTTCTTCCAGATCGTCGTCTTCTCTGCCCGGTGTCTTCAAATCAAATTTAACGATAGCGAACCGGAATACTACATAGAACACTGCGAAAGCCGCAATACCGAGAGGAATGATCATCCATGTATTCGCCGCCGCAGGAAGTGAAGCCGAGAATACAAGGTCTGTCGCGCCTGCGGAGAAGCTGAATCCTGCTCTAAAGCCAAGCAATGTTACGATCACGGTGAAGATACCGTATAACAGCGCATAAATCAGGTATAACGCAGGTGCAAGGAACATGAAACCAAACTCAAAAGGCTCTGTGACACCGCAGACAAACGCACAAACCGCTGCGGAAGCCACAAGACCGATTGCCACTTTCTTTTTCCCTTCCTTCGCCGTATGTATCATTGCCAGCGCAGCGCCGGGGATACCAAACATCATACAAGGGAAGAATCCGGACATATACATACCAAGACTCCAGGATACATCCGCGCTTGTCTCGCCTGCCCAGAAGTGGCTGAGGTCGCCAAGACCAATCGTGTCGAACCAGAATACGTTGTTCAGCGCGTGGTGCAGACCTGTAGGAATCAGCAATCTGTTCAGGAACGCGTAGATACCTGCTCCTACTGCTCCCATACCAACGATGCCTTCGCCAATTGCGATCAGTGCGCCGAATACGATCGGCCATACAACCAGCAGAACTGCCGCGACAACAATTGATACTACGCCCGAAACAATCGCTACACAGCGCTTGCCGCTGAAGAATGACAACCAGTCAGGCAATTTTGCCGTCTTAAATTTATTATAGCAGGATGCGCCGATAATACCAGCCAAAATACCGATAAACGGATTGGCAATCTTGTCAAATGCCAATGTCTTGTTCACGCTGTCCGCGATAGAAGGCATCATAGTCGTCACCGTGCCCGTCGCCAACAGGTTTGTGATCATTAACCAGGATGCAAACGCCGCAAGACCGGCTGTTCCGTCGTGATCGTCAGACATGCCGACGCCGACGCCGATTACAAACAGAAGCGCCATATTGTCGATCAGCGCGCCGCCTGCCTTCACCAAGAAAAATCCCAACATGTTCAAAAAACCATTCATGTCGCCGCCCTGCATGGTTGCCGGACAAAGCGCATATCCGATTCCCATCAATATACCGCATATCGGCAGACATGCCACGGGAAGCATCAATGACTTACCAAGTTTTTGTAAATATTTCATCATAGTGTATTTCTCCCTTCTCACTAAGATGGTTCCGCCCCAGCACAGAACCTCATTCTTTACTTATATTCTATGGATTCGCACCCACGAATATCATTGTTAATTACTCCGATAGTACTTACAGATTCTCCTTGAAAAAGGTTTCGAGCGATTCCGCTGCCGCTTCCTCATCCTCGCCCTCGATCCGGCAGGTCACCTCCATACCTTGTTTGACCCCAAGGCTCATAAGCTTAATCAGCTTTTTGGCGTCGGCACTCTTACCGCCGGACTCCACAGTAATACTGCTCTGAAATCCTCCCGCCTGTTTGACCAAAAGCCCCGCCGGTCTGGCATGCAGCCCTACCGGATCCTGAATCACATACGTAAACTCTTTCACGATTCCACCTCCCTGATTTGTTTTATGATATATCCCTCACTGCCTTACGCACTTTCAATACGGCCGACGGCGATACGCTCAGTTCATCTACTCCCATATCGAGAAATCTCTCCGTCAAATCCGTATCCGCTGCCAGTTCCCCACAGATACCTGCCCATTTTCCCGCTTTGTGTGCATTCTCCACTGTCATTTTTATCAGTTTAAGCACCGCCGGGTGATGGGTATTGCAGGTACTTTCCAATTTCTGGTTCTGCCTGTCAACCGCCAGCGTATATTGCGTCAGGTCATTGGTTCCGATACTGAAAAAATCCACTTCCTTTGCCAGTTCCTCCGAGAGCAGCGCCGCCGCCGGTGTTTCCACCATGATTCCAAGCTCCACTTCTCCCATGGGATATCCCTCTACCTTGAGCTCCTCTTTTACCTGCTCCACAATCTCCTTGATCCGCCGCACCTCTTCCAGCGAAACAATCATCGGGAACATGATAGATGCTTTCCCGTAAGCGGAAGCGCGATAGATTGCCCGTAGCTGTGTGATAAAGATCTCCGGGCGGTCAAGGCAAATTCTGATTGCCCTGTATCCCAGCGCAGGATTTTCTTCGGGATCCAGCCGAAAATAGTCTACTTTCTTGTCCGCACCGATATCCAACGTCCGAATGACCACCTTCTTGCCATTCATCTTTTCAAGTACAGCCTTATAGCTCGTAAACTGCTCCTCCTCCGTGGGGAACGTGTCTCTTCCAAGATAGAGAAACTCGCTTCGGAATAATCCGATACCCCCGGCATCCGATTCCAGAGCCGCATCCGCGTCGTTTACCTTGCCAATATTGGCAAAGATATCGATTCTTCTTCCGTCGCCGGTGACATTGTCCTTGCCCTTTAACTGCTCCAGCGCATTCAGGTCGGCTACCCACTGGTTTTTGCGTCTGACCATCTCATCGAGCGTATCAGGATCGGGCTCCAGGATAAATTCACCGTTAAATCCGTCTACCACGCCTACTTTACCGTTCCACTCTTCCGTCGGCTCCATCCCCGCCGTATTGACAAGTGCCGGAAGGTTCATGCTTCTGGCCAGAATCGCCGTGTGGGAGTTGGATGAGCCGTGCACCGTCACGAATGCGAGAATCTTATTCTTATCCATTTTCACGGTTTCGCTCGGCGTCAGGTCGTCGGCCACCAGAATCACCGGTTCGTCCGCCGGAATTCCGTCCTCCGTTATCCCAAGCAAAATCCGGATAACCCTCTGTGAAATATCCTTCACATCGACCGCACGGGCTTTCATATACTCGTCATCCATGGATGCAAACAGCTCCGCAAACTGATCCTGTGCCGTCTCCACGGCGTACTCCGCATTCGTCCCCTCATTGACGGCATCGTCTATGGCTTCAAGATAATCGTCGTCCTCCAGCATCATCCGATGTATGTCAAAGATTGCCGCATGATCCTCGCCCACATTGGCAAGCGCCTTGTTATAAAGCGCGGTTAACTGTTCTTTCGCCGCTTCCACAGCCTCATGAACCCGGGTTTTCTCCGCCTCGATATCGGAGACGGTCTGTTTCTCGATGTGATAATCCTGTTTTTTATACCAGAAAACTCTGCCGACGGCAACGCCCTTTAAAACGCTTTTGCCGATATACTTGTCCATCGCACAGCCTCCTCTATTTTTGCAGTCTCAAAATATCGTCTCCCGGTTTCACGTTTCCGGGCTTCTCCGCCTGAATCTGCGCATATTCATCCGAATTGCAGACGACGATCGGTGTGATGATATCAAAGCCTGCCGCTTTGATCTTCTCCATATCCGCTTCCAGAAGAAGGTCGCCCTTTTTAACTGCCTGCTCCTCCTGAACATGGATCGTGAAATGTTCCCCGTTGAGCTTCACCGTGTCAAGCCCTATATGAATCAGTATTTCCTCTCCGTCGTCAGCGACAAGCGCTACGGCATGACCGGTAGGGAATACGGTGGCAACTTTGCCGTTCACCGGCGCATACACCTGATTAGCCGACGGGATGATCGCAGCGCCCTTTCCTATGATCTCTTCTCCAAAAGTAGGGTCGCTCACCTCTTTGATGCTGACCAGTTTCCCTTCAACCGGAGCGCCAATCATCATACAGTTTTTTGTAAATAAATTCCGAAATGCTTTCATTTCCTTCCCCCTTTCTGAGCAAGCAGTCTGTCAGCAGGTATACAAATCCCGCATCCGTTTGATGTTTAGCACCAGATAAATCTTCTCTTCCTCCGTCATATTGCAGTTATATTCTTTTTCAATATACTCGCTGACACGGTTGATAATCCGATACTCCTTTTGATAATGCTCTTTCACAAACTTGTAGAGCTGATCATCCTTTCTCCCGCACATCGGCTCCTCCGTGACAAGCCGGTTGGAGAGCTGTTTCAGCTCCGAAATCAGGCGCTCCTTTGGATAGGTACTCACGTCCGGTATGGAAATCTGCTCCTCGATCAACTCCATCATCTCACGCATCATTTTGACCATAAAAAAAGTCGTTCCCATGGCGGAGTTGGTTTCCCCGTTAATCAAATGAAGCGCTATGCTGGCCGCCTCATCGTCGTGCAGACGACAACCCGTTCTCTCCTCAATCAGTTCAAGCGCGTACCTTCCCACAGAATACTCCAGCGGATAGAACAGTTTCACCTCATCATACAGAGCATTGTTAAATACCAGACCCTCCCGGTATTTCTTCAAGGTAAAGTTGATATGATCTGTCAGCGTCAAATATACATTCTGGTTTAAGGTCAGTCCGAGACTGTCTTTTGCATACGTAATGATATCGGACGACAACCTGATATGTTCTAACGGAAGCGACGCCAGCAGTTCCTTGAAGTATTCCGTATTATCCATGTTTTCTAATCTGAAAATTTTTTCAACTGCCCTATCATCAACCTCATTTCCCGGCCTCTGCCCGAAACCGATTCCTTTCCCCATCACTACCAGCTCCACGCCCTGATAGTCTTTGGCGGAAATGATATTATTGTTGATAATTTTTTCGATACGCATTTCAAAATCCTCATTGCATCTGTACCGGCTATCGAATAGGAAATTTCGTCTTCCTGTTCGATAGCCACCCCATATCGCATCAAAACATGCTCCCATATGCGGACATGTGCATAAAAAAAACCAAATCTCATAATCCAACCGTCTCCGTCGAATTATAAAATTTGGTTTTGCCTGCTATTGTACAGTAACAATCCAAACGCCTGTTTATTATTTCTTACATTATAACAACATGCACAATGGAAGTCAATACAGCATTTCATTTTTAGGAGTATTTGTTTCTCTCACGCTTATATATCCTCTGTATACACCGTCAAATTGTATTAAATAATGCAAATTTTTGTCCCTATTGTGTAAAAAATGTCGAAATCGCCGCCTTGTCGCACTTTCCCTTTTCCCATACGGATACGCGCCGACATAAGCGGGCACTTTTTTGATTGTAACACAAACTGCAGGAAAATCATACACCCAAATTTAAAGCCTTACCGTTTCACAAATTATTATATTTATCTTATACCCCGGTAAAATTCTTTTAGCAAATAAAACTTTTCATGTCAAAAATGGAGCCATTGCTCCATAGATAATTATTCGTCTATTCTGCAACAGCTCCTTTTTACCAAAAAATGAAAAAAATGACGAAAATGCCCGTTTTATCAGCATTTCCGCCTCTCAAAAACCCAACGTGCGCTAGAGGATTCGAACCCCCGACCTTTTGGTCCGTAGCCAAACGCTCTATCCAGCTGAGCTAAGCGCACCCATGTTATCATGCAGCCTATTAACTCTGACAACATTAAGAATTATATATAGTTTTTGAGAAAATGTCAAGGGGCGTTAAGGAATTTTTTGCTTTTTCGCTTTTCATTTTTCCCGCAATGCCTTTGATCCATTCTCAGTCATTCCTCCCTGCCGCTAAGCAGCGCCAGAGGTTCCCGCCGCAGGCTGGCGCTTATCATAGCGGAAGCGATTCCCACGGCCAGCGCCACAACCACCGTACCCGCAGTCGCGCTCACACGCCAGCTCCCTTCCAGAATATAGTCCGTTTTCTCCTCCTCGTTCTGCCCTTGTATCATGCCTGTGCTGAAATTCCGGTCAAAGCGTTCCACCTGCGTAAGCTCTCCCGCCGCCTTTTCCGCACAGTAATATCCGCCAACGCTGCCGAGAGTACAACCGCACAGAGCTAACAGCACAATCCCCGTCAAAAGCGACGCCGCGCACTGTCTCTTTGTCATGCCAAGCGATCGTTCCACCGCCGTTGCCACACTCTGCTTCGTGATAAACATGTGACAGAAGAATAGAAGGACACAAAAAACGCTGACCGCTCCTGCCACAAGCAGGATGAGCGCCATCTTCTTCATCCGCTTGATGCCGTCCTCCAAAACGCTGTAGCCCTTGTCATAAAAGGTAATCTCCAGCCCCTCGATTCCCTGTTTTTCCCACAGCTCTTTCCAGCGGGAAATCGTGCCGTTTGGAATTTCAAAAGAAGTATTCCAGCCCTTCATCGGTCCCCAGTCGGCAATATTTTCGCTGTCGCTGTTTTTGATCGACGCCCTCGGTATGATAATTTCATTGTCATCCAGCCGATAGGACGAACTCTTTGCGAAGCCTCCGGGCAGCATATCGTAAATACCGCAAATTTCCCAGTCCGCCTCCTCAAAAACCGGGAAGTTTATTCCCTCCGCCGTCAGCTTGACGTTCCAGCACGCCTCCGTGCTTGGCTCTCTGTAATCTCCATATCGCAACGGCAAATGCAGGACATCCCCGATTTTCAGGTTGTTTCGTTTGGCAAACTTGCGGGAAACCAGGCATACCCTCCTGCCCTCGCTATAATCCTCCTGTGTAAATTCTCTTCCCTCTACGATACTGACAGACCCGTCATAAAATATAGGAATCAGGTCAAGGTTGTCCGTGACGGTGACAGGGGAAGAGCGCCATATTCCCATCTCCATTTCCCGCACCAACGCCTGCCATTGCTGTCCCTCCTCCGTCTCATAGAAGCCGGGCGTCACCTCCGCAATCGAATCTCCGGAAAGATCATTTGGAAGAAAAGCCCCTTCCGGCCCGGTCTGTGTACTCACAATCGCATCGCTTGGAATATATTCCTGCGGGTCCGATACCTCCGGCCAGCCATGGGGGAGACCATCATATATCAGCATAATATAGGTCTTATCGGCGTACAGCATCTCCGGCGACGGGTCGAAATGGTCGCAGTAATAGAACATCGGTGCATTATAGGGATAATAACTGTACAGTATATTTTTGACCTCCATCTTGATTGGTCCCGCCGGAACCGAATCTTCCACTGGAGAAGCCTCCACTACCATATGATTCGTAATCCCCGTGCCCGCATCCATCATTTCATAGTCCGGCAGATAGGCGGCATACCAGCCTCTCCGCTCCGGCCCGCTGATATAGTCCGCCCCCTCGAAGGAAAGGACAGACAGTGGAATCGTATCCCCGTACTCCGCCTTGTTTACGGTCTTATATTCTCCCGGATCAGCCGCCCATGCTTCTTTCCTGACATACCGCTGCGGCTTCTGCTCAACCGTGGCAATGGTCTGGAAAATACCCTCGAATCGCACCATATTCTCCCGGCACATCTGCCACAGCCCGCCGCCCGTGGAAAGCAGCGCCGACGCAAATCCCAGCAAAAGAAAAAACAGTATGGTTCTGACCGGCGTGCGCCGCAGTTTCAGCAGACTCTTACGTATGATCATTATACCTGTCCCCTTCCTTTATTCCTCAAATTCGCGCGGAGAATGCCGCTTTTTCTTCCCGCACCAATCTCCATGTCACAGCTTAGCTGTGACTCAAAATCCACGGACGAACAAGTTCGTCCTGGAGAATGCCTGTATTTTAGGCATTCTCCTGTGTGAGACAAGTTTCCTGGCGTCCCGTCCTATGGCGGGACGTCTTTAGAAACTCTTCTCACACTATTCACCTGCGCTCAATACCTCTATCACGCTCAGACGGTGGAAAGTCCACAACGCCGCCGCGCTTCCCAATAGAAATGCAAGAAGAAATACGGCGTCCGAGAGCAGCAACGCCCTGCCGCTCACCATACCCGTCAGAAGCGCAGACAGGCTGATTGCTGCACAGGCAGCCACTTCAATCATCAAATTTTCCAGAAGCATCACAAAAAAGCAACTCCCCCATCCCATTCCCACCGAACGCATGGTGGCATACTCCGCCTTTCTGCTCTGAATCAGGAGATAGCTGCACAGATATCCCACAAACAGGAGAATCATCACCGCAAAGGGCAGCATCCCGGTAAGAAAAGTCAGAGTCTCCCGCAGGTTTTCCGCCGCATTGATAAACTCCTCGTCCTTCATGCTGAGGGCGTTTCCTGCAAAGGAAAAATCAGCGTCCCTCACGACAGGTAAAAATCCCAGCTCCTTCAGATAACTCTTACATTCGTTTAGCCGAAACGGGTCTTTTACCCGAAAGGAGGCCGAATCCGCCGAAAATGCAATCCCCTCCTCCCGAAAAATCTGCCGCACGCTATCAAGGGGAAAAAGCATCTGAGGCGGCGTCACACTTCCGGTAAAGTCTTTATAATCCATTACGCCCGCGACAGTGAACGGTTTGCCCTCCGCAAGAGGCGTAACCTTGCCGATGCCGATGCCTCCCTTCCCGTATTGATAGTAGTAAAGCGTGATCGTCACCTCATCCCCGATCGACAATCCCTGCTGTTCCATGGTTCGGACGTCCGGAATACACACCGGCTCCCCGCCCGCAAAGAGGCTCTCGTCCCACTTTTCTCCATAGGAAATTTCCTCGCTCTTTAAACCGGGCACACCCTCAATATCGTTGGCCGCCGTCGCAAAATAATTCAGGTTTCCCTTATATTCCTCCAATGAAAACGCGCCGAATCCCGTCATAAGCTGCGCGGAGAAAACCGCTTTCTCCACATCCGGACAGGAGGCGATTCCATCCACGCACTCCTCGGAAATCATGATTCCTTCATCCCGTGAGCCATTCAGATTGCTGACTCTGCCGCTCACCTCCATCGCTTCCGGAAGCGAAGCGAGCTGTCTTTCCGTACTGTCCAGATTGACTGCGTAGAGCAGTAAAAGCGCGATCGTCACAATGCCGATGGCGGCTGAGAGTATGCTTTTTCTGTAATGTCTGACCAGATTTCGATATGCAAGCTTCATCGGATCACCTCCTTTTGATTCCTGTTTTTCAGTAATACACCTGACGTTCCTTATTTGTGACATACGTTAGAAAAATTTACAGACAGAGTCATAAACTGCCATAGCCAGTCTCACATGCAAGCGCGCCCTCCTGTCCGTTTCGTCTCCTGGCTCAGCTTATGCAAAGAAAAAAGAGCCAGCGCCCGAAGGCAATGGCTCGTTCTTCTATACTGAACAGACCCTCTCCGGGCCGTCCGCTTCTTAATATTTATTATCGTAGTCGCCGTCTAAAGAAATTGTCGGCTCACTGTCATAGGAAGGCGTATTGTCTATGTAGCTGCTGGTTCCCATTCCGCTTCCTACCGCCAACTGATATCTCGCCATAAGGTTTCTGAGCGTAACTGCCTGGTTGGAAAGCTCCTCGCTGGCAGCCGCACACTCCTGGCTGGTCGCCGCATTGGTCTGTACCACCGTGGACACCTGAGAAATAGCCTGGTCAATCTGTGAGATCGCCGTTGCCTGGTCGTTTGAAGAAGTGGTAATATTGCTGATCAGGCCGACAATTTCATCGATGGAGGTCACGATCTCATCAAGAGACTTCGCTGTATCCTGTGCAATCTTTGTACCGTTGCCCACCTTGTGGATCGTATCGTCGATCATTTCTGCCGTCTCGCTTGCCGCCGATGCGCTCTTCGCCGCCAGATTTCTCACTTCCTCGGCTACCACCGCAAAGCCCTTGCCGTGCACGCCTGCTCTCGCCGCCTCAACAGCCGCATTCAACGCCAGAATATTGGTCTGGAACGCGATATCGTCAATTGTCTTGATAATCTTCGAGATTGTCTCGGAAGATGCGTTGATATCATCCATAGCCTGAATCATGGACTTCATCTGATCGTTGCCGGAAGTAGCCATAGCTTTAATATTCTGAACAAGTACATTGGCTTCACCAGCCTCCGTCGCATTAGCTTTGGTGCGCTGCGTCACCTCATCCATGGAAGCGGTTACCTGTTCAATCGCGCTTGCCTGCTCGGTAGAACCCTGTGCAAGAGCCTGGCTGGCGTTAGCCACCTGCTCGGAACCGACCGTAATCTGTGTGCTCGCCTCTTTTACGTTGCTCAGCGTCATATTGTTCTCGGAAAGCAGTCTGACGATCGCCTTGCCGAGCACGTCTCTGTCGCTGCGGGGATTTGCTTCCATGGTCAGATCGCCCTTGGAAATAGCTTCGGTAATTCTGGTCTGCTCCCTGATCGTCTCTGCCATCTGGGCAAACTCGTCGAGTAACTGACCCAGATCGTCATTGTAAACCTTTTCACAATCTACATCAATATCACCCATGGTCATCTTCCTGGCCGCCTCAGACAACTTTGCCATAGGCACTGTGATCGCCTTAATGAGAAGCGTGCAGTACATAATGGTAATCAGAATCGCAATAGCCATGACCGCTACCTGCAGAATGGACAATCCTGTCAACTGCCTCGAAAGCTCTAAATCCTTCTGGTCGGAAGCCGTTTCCATCATCTCCATCAGAGTACGAAGGGTTTCTTCCACCTCGTCCGCAATAAACTTGCTGTTCGTCACGAGTTCATTTATCGCCTCATCTACCTTGCCTGCCTTAACCAGATCAATATCATTCTGTGTGGATATATACCAACTGTCAATTTTACCCTGTAGCAGATTGTACTCATCCTGAATCTCCGGCGACAAATTTTCCATCCGGGACTCGAAAAGTGCAAAATAGCCGGCCGCGTCCTCTTTGTAACTTTCAATCATCGCTTCCTGTTTCTCTATCGTTTCCATATCCTGATTATAATAAAACAGGATATTACGTATGCGTACCTTAATGTTGCAGAAATTAGCAAATCCCTGCGTCACATAATACTGGCTCATCGCATAGTTATCATGCTGGTTCTTCCGCGCCGTATTTACCATACTGGAAGACCATATACCCACAGCGGAAACCAGAATCAGCATAATCAGCATCAGTGCGCTGAACAAAGTTATCTTTTTCTTGACTGTCATGTCAACAATTGAAAATCTCTTCTTCATGGTAATATCTCCTTTTTATGATTGTTCTTCCTTGCGAACCTCTTCCATCGCTGTCTCTATATCGTCCTGCTTAATCAACTTTTCAGGGTCGATCAGCAGCTTCACGCCATCCTCGGTTCTGGCCAGACCGTAAACATATTTGTTATGTTCATGCTCTTTCCTTCCCAAAGTCGGAGGCGGCACCACGCTGTCATCGGCAATGGTATCCACTTCCGCTATCTTCTCCACGATCAGTCCGACCGTAGTCGATTTTACGTCAATGACGATAATACAAGTCCTGTCAGTATACTCGCAGGGTTCCATCTTAAACCTTACACGGACGTCAATCACAGGAATAATCTTGCCACGGAGATTGATAAGCCCCTTTACGTAATCATCCACTTCCGGGATCGCCGCAATCGGCTGCATCGCAATGATCTCATTCACATAGCTGATGCTGATACCGAAAAACTCCTTGCCGGTCTGGAAGGTCATGAATTTGCCCTTCTGTGTATCGTCCTCCAACAGCTCATCCTGCTCTGCCTCTTCATTTTTTAATAACTCTTCCGCCATGTACTATCTCCTTTCTCCGTCATGCATCAGCAATCCGGCAATATCCAGGATCAGTGCAATGCTTCCGTCGCCAAGCTGAGTACAGCCTGAAAGTCCCTTGACTTTCTTCACATAAGGCGGGATCGGTTTGACCACAATCTCCTGTTCCTGTAACAGCTTGTCAATCAGGACACAAACCTGACTGCCCTCATGCTCTAACACAACGACAATTCCCTCTTCGATCTTATCAATCGAATCGGGCAGATCATACTTTTCATTCAGGCGGATAAACGGAAAACACTCCCCCCGCAAAACAATGTATTCCTCGCCGCTGGGTTCGTGGATGAGAGAATCCTCCCCCACCCTCACAAACTCTTTAATGGAAGCCGTCTCAATCACAAACGGGGAATTCCCTACCTGTACTACGATACCGTTGATGATCGCCAGCGTAAGCGGTATCACCAACGTCATTTCCGATCCTTCAAACTCCACACTCGAAATATCAAGTCTGCCGCTGATGGACTGGATATTCTTAACCACCACGTCCATGCCGACGCCTCTGCCGGAATACTCGGTGACCTCCTCCTTCGTGGAGAAGCCTGGTAACGTGATGAACCGGAATATCTCTTTGTCCGTAAACTCGTTCATCGGCTTATTCTCAATCAGCCCTTTGTCCAGAGCCTTTTGATACAGCTTTTCTTTGTTCAGGCCCTTGCCGTCATCCTTCACGCTGATGTAAACTTTGCCGCCCTCGTTCTTCGCCTCCAGAACGATCTTTCCTTTGGCCGATTTTCCGACAGAGGTTCTGTCCGCCGGATCCTCCTCGATTCCATGATCCACCGAGTTTCTCACAAGGTGCATCAGCGGGTCGGTAATATGTTCTATGATATTTTTATCTACTTCGGTGTTCTCACCGACCACCTCAAGCTCAATGTCTTTCCCAAGTTTCCTGGACACGTCAAATACGATTCTGCGCATCTTCTGGAACACATTCGTAAGGGGCATCATGCGCATCGACATGATAACTTCCTGAAGCTCCGTGGTGATCTTGGAAAGCTGTCCGGACGCTTTCTGGAAATTGGAAAGCTCAAGCCCCGGCACCTTCAGATCCGGGTTCTGCAACACCACGGCCTCCGCAATCACCAGCTCGCCGATCAGATCCATCAGTGAATCCATCTTCTCCACATTCACGCTGATGATGCTCTGCTGCTTCGGCTGGTTCTTGGCGAGCGTCTTGCCCTTGCCGGCCTCCTTGGTCTTGACCACATAGTCTCCCGGCTTCGGAGCCTCCTTCTTTTCCGGCGCCGCATCCGCTTTGTCCTTCTTGACAGGCGCGGGTTCGGGGGCAGGCTGTTCTCTGCCGAACTCCCCGAGAGCGTTTCCGTACTCCGTCTTGGTGAGCTCGTCAAAATTGATCTCCTCCGCCTCGGAGCTGTCAATCAGGGCAATCACTTCCTCCTTGGAGCTCTTCGTCTGCAGCAGCATGTGAAAACCTTCCGCCACAATCACGTCGGCGCTCGCCTCGTTGGAGAGAATGTCGTCCGGCGTATAGAGCAGATCCTCCGCAACCTCCTTTAACGCGTAGGTCGCCGAGTAAGCTCTCAGATTACTCATCTGCGTGTCGCTTCGATAATGAATGGATATCCGATAAAAATGACTGTCCTCACCTGCCACCGGCGTGATATAAAACTGTGTCGGTTCCACATGCTTATTCGCCTGCGGCATCTGTATCCCCTGTTTCTTGATCTCGCCCTTCAAGCGGCCGAGAAACTCGTCAAGATCCTCCACGAGCTCTTTTTCATCACCATCCGGTGTCTCGCCGTTCTTCAACTTATCAAGTTCAGCCGTCACAAAATCCGACACTGCCAGTACCTTCTCCACCAGTTCCATATGGGGTACGTCATCCGGGTGGGACTCTCTCAGGTAATAAAACACATCCTCCAACTTATGTGTCACCTTCGTGATGTTTTCATACATCAGTACGCCCGAGGAACCTTTGATGGTATGCATGACGCGGAAAATTTCATTGATATCGGCATCATCGAAGCAATCAGCATCCTGTTTTTCCAATATTATGCCTTCCAGTTTTTCCAGGAGCTGTCCGCTCTCGTATAAAAACATGTCAAGCATACTTTCTGTGTTGAATTCTTCTGCCATACTTCCTCCTATATCTTAAGGATTTCGCAACTGCCCAATACCGTGCAGCTACGGGATTTACTAAATCAGTCCCAGCTTGGTTAACACCTTTTCAAACTTCTCCACATCTATCGGTTTCCCGGCATAGGCTTCGCAGCCAAGCTCAAACGCCATCTTGACGTTGCGCTCGTCGTTCAGTGCCGTGGTCATAATGACCTTCACACGTTTGCTCTTGGGAATACCCTTTTGCGCCTCAATATCACGGATGGCCTTCAACACCTGATATCCGTCCATAACCGGCATCATCACATCCAGACATGCCAAATCATAAGGCTCATCATCCTCCAGCGCCATCATAAAGGCGTCCACAGCCTCTTCGCCATCCACCATCACGTCACACTCCCCGTAACGTGAGAGCTGTTTGTCCATAAACTTACGGCTGGCGAAGTCGTCCTCTGCCAACAAAATCTTCATATTGCATTCAGCTCCTTTCTTAAAAAGTAGTATTCAATTCAGTATCTATCTGCTCAACAGGCTGTAAACCTTTCCTGCAATTGCCGTGACCGGCGCCTGCTGCTGAACTGCGCCGATATCAAACGCTACCTTCGGCATACCATAAACGACACAGGTGGCCTCGTCCTGACCGACAGTCAAAGCCCCGGCGTTTCGCATCTCCAAAAGCCCCTTCGCACCGTCGGCACCCATTCCCGTCAGAATCACGCCAACGGCCTTATTCCCGGCCGTCTTCGCCACCGAACTAAACAAAACATCCACTGAGGGACAATGCCCGCTCACCTTCTCCGTGCCCCGGCACTCCACCTGGTAAGCGTCGCCCACCTTGACAAGCCGCATCTGTCTGTCACCGGGCGCGATCAACACCTGACCCTGCAACACACGGTCACCTGTCTTTGCTTCCTTCACCGCCACCTCACACTGGTTGTTCAGACGATCCGCATACATTTGTGTAAACCCGGGCGGCATATGCTGTACAATGACAACGCCCGGAATATCTCTCTTAAATCTTTTGACCACCTCGAAGATGGCCTCCGTTCCGCCCGTGGAAGCGCCGATAGCGACGATACGATCCTTCCCGCCCGCTGCGGTGATATGACTTGAAATGAATGTATTGTCCACCCGCTTCAATTTGCCTACCTTCGCAGTGGAGGCAATCTTTACCTTTGCCGCCAGCTCCTGGGTCAGGAAATCATTAAGCTGCTCTCTCGTCAAATTGGCCGGCTTATTGACAAAATCCACGGCACCCGCCTCGAGCGCGTCGAAGACCTTGTTGTTTAACGCGCTGATCATAACAACCGGCAACGGATACTGCGGCATCAGCCGCTTCAAAAACTCTATGCCGTTCATCCGCGGCATTTCCACATCCAGCGTCATGACATCGGGCTTATACTTGAGTATCGCGTCTCTTGCGGCATAGACGTCCTCCGCGTCCGCCACCACCTCGATGTTGGGATCCGAATTCAGACCCTGCACAAGCAACTTGCGGAACATCAGCGAATCATCCACAACCAGCACTCTAATCGGTCTCATTCCCTGCTCCCCTACTTTCTGTATATTGATGGTTGAACATAATTAAATTTGACCGTGCGGCGCTCAAGTCTCTCCGTCAGTCCGATAAAGAGATAGCCGCCCGGTTCCATATGGTCATATATTCTCTGGATCAAGTCATATTTTGTGTCATCCTGAAAATAGATCATCACATTGCGCAAAAATACAATATGAAATCTTTTCTTAAACGTGATAGGATCCATAAGGTTAAACTGTCTGAAAATGACTTCCCGTTTCAGTTCATCCTTCACACGAAATTCATCCTGGCTAATCTGCTTGAAATAGTGACGTTTCCAATTGACCGGCAGCGGTTCGATATCTTCCCTCAAATATACGCCCTTCGACGCATGCTGCAACACCCGCATGGAAATATCCGTCGCCAAAAGGCGGGTATCCCAGCCCGAATGGTTGACGCCAAAAAAATCATTGATAATCATAGCCAGCGTATACGGCTCCTCTCCTGTGGAGGAGGCGCCGCACCAGACCCTCAAATCCTTGGTATTCATGGTCTTGCTTTTTGCCCAGGGAAGCGCAACATTTTTCAGAAACTCAAAGTGTTCGGTTTCACGCATAAAATATGTATGATTTGTGGTCAGGATATTGATCAGATCCGTCGCTTCGCTGCCTTTCGGATTCTTCTCCACCTTAGTCATAAGTTCATTGTAATTCGCGAAACCGTTGCGTACCAGATAATTTTCCAGACGGCCGCCCACCAGAACCCTTTTCTGGCTCAGATCAATGCCATAATGCTGCTTTATATAGCCAACTATCCGCTGAAACTCGTTGTCGGTAATCATTTCTCTGCCTCCCCAAACTACCACCTTTTATTAAATCATACTCTTGATCAAAAGTCAATTTCTTCTCATTCGCCCGGAGAGCTTGTGGAATACCCGTACAACGTCGGGATCATAGTAAACCCCGCTTCGCTCGTTCAGCAGGCTTAAGCCTTCCTCCAATGTACATGCCGCCTCTCCATACCGCGGTGACGTCATCTCGTCAAAATCGTTTGCAACAGCCACAATCCGCGCCTCCAGCGGTATCTGTCCGCCCTTCACAGCCGGATACCCGGATCCGTCCCAGCGCGCGTGATGATACCTGGCGATGCGTCTGGTCATCTCCAGGGCGCCCCCGCTCTCCTGGTCAGCTCCGAATTCTTTGATAATGCCGTCGCCCTCCCCGGAACACTTTTTGACGTAATCAGGATTTTCCCTGTCCGGTCCGCCGTCCCGCGCGGCCTCCTCATCCGTCATCAGAAATCTGCCTATATCGTGAAGACCCGCCGCCAGGCCGATTGCCTCCACAAATTCGTCAGTGATCTCATTTTCGTAAGCCGGAGAAAACTGCAGCCCCTGTGCCAACAGCCGGCTGTTATATCCCACATTATCGCGGTGCTTTTCCTTTGCAGAGTCTTTCCTCTGGATAATCCTGGAAAGAGCGCGCAGCAGACTCGTATGCTCCCTCTCCATCTGGTTTTTCTGATCTTCCACCAGACGATGCATCATGCGGTTGTAATCCGCCATCTCCTGTCTGAGGCGGTAGCTTCCAAGATGGTTGTTCACCCGCATCAGAACCTCCACATTGTCAAATGGCTTGGGTATAAAATCCACAGCCCCCGCGAGAAAAGCCTCCTCCTTTTCCTTACTCGTGTTTAATACCGTGATAAAGATGAAGGGAATCTCTCTGGTCGCCTGATCGCCCTTTAACATCCTGCAAAACTCCAGCCCGTCGATCTCGGGCATGGACAAATCCGACAAAATCAGATCGGGCCGCGTCTGCTTCATCAGCTCAAGAGCCTCCTGCACACTCAGAGCAGTCATCGCCTCATACCCTTCATGTGAGAGAATATTTTCCAAAATGGCCACATTCACACTGATATCGTCCACAATCAGAATGACAGGTGCGTTTTTTTTACCGTTCTCTGTCTCCATCGCTTCCCTCCCTTTATTCAGAATCCCACAGATCTCCGATTTTCTCTGTGATCGCGTCCTTCAATTTGCCGTACATATCCATACTTTTATCGTAATTGGATTTTCTGATCGCCATCTCCATACGCAGCTCCTGGCGCTTCAGATCGTCTCCTCCCGATTCAACGAGCGTCTTTATGGTGGACGCGAGAAGCTCGGCCTTGTCCCAGGCCCCCATCTCTATGGAGAGAACCAGCTTATCCATACGCTTCTTTAGCTCCGCCTTGTTTTCCGCCTCGCCAAACTGCATAAGACGGTCCACATTATCTTTCTCTCCCTCTTTCATATATTCGGACCAGTTTACATATACCTGGCTCTGCTTGTCGTCCGAAATCTGCTCGCTCTTCAATTTCACGGAAAAAGAAAAGGCGCTTCCCTTCCCCTTCTCGCTCTCCACGTGAATATCCCCGTGCATCAGCTCCACGAGCTGTTTCGTAATGGCAAGCCCGAGTCCCGTCCCGCCAAATCTCCTGGTGATCGAAGCGTCCACCTGGCTGAAACTCTGGAAAAGTCTGTCCTGTTCCTTCTGAGAGATTCCGATGCCGCTGTCACGCACCATGAAAAACAGTTCCACCTCATCGTTGACTCTTCTGGTCATCCCTGCCACCACATTGACATAACCGACCATCGTAAACTTGATGGCGTTTGACAGAAGGTTATTTAAAATCTGAGTCAGCCTCAACTCGTCGCCGATCAGCTTATGCGGTATCTTCTCGTCGATATCCACGCTCATGTGAAGCTCTTTTTTATTGACCGCCGCGCTATGTGTGGCAATCACCTTATCCATCATCTCATGAAAGTCAAAAGGTTTTTCGTCTATCACAAATTTGCCGGACTCAAGTTTTGCGAAATCAAGTATATCGTTGATAATCGTCAGCATATTGTCACAGCAGCTAAGGACAATGTCAAGCGTCTTCTTGTGATCCGGATCCGTAATCTCCTCCACAAGCTCAAGCACATGTCCTTTGATACCGTTAACCGGCGTTCGCAGCTCATGTGTTACGTTTGCCGTAAACTCGTTTCTGGCCCGGTTGTTCTCGCTCTCCCGTTCTTTCAGATCGCGGATTCTCATATTCATATTCTTTTGGGCGGAAATATCCTCTGCGAGAAGCAGATAGGCGTCGATACCGTCCTCCGGGAAAATGCGGACATTTACCGAAAAACAGGAGTTGTTGCTCCGATACATCGCCATCTCCTTAACGCCCTTCATGCTCTTTTTCACAAAAGTGATGAAACCGTCCGGGGAATTGGGAAAATCCTGCCTGAAAATCTGTGACATACTGCATTTTGTCAGCTTATCCCTATCATATTCAAGTTTTGCCGCCGCCGTCTGATTGCCGTAAAGAATGCTGCCTTCCTCGTTAAAAACCAAAACGAGCTCAATCGTCTCATCCGCAATCCGGGGGCCCAACCATTCAAATTCCATATGCTCCTCATTCCCGTTACATGTTCTGCCCGATAATTTCGATGAACTTCTCGTACGCGTCTTTGATTTCCTGCCACAAAGCGCCTGCCCGGACCGCGTCCACGTCCGCATCCGCCTTGTTTCTAAGCTCCTCCACCAACGCCGAAACCTTCTCAAAAATCGGTGTAAGCCCAAGGTTTCCCACCACGCCCTTCAACGCATGCGCGCACTTATACGCCTCCTCGTAGGCGCCCGCTTCCAGATGCGTCCCAAGGTTCGCATAGTTTTGATCGGCCGGGAACTTTCCCAAAAACTTGAGATAAAGTTCATCCTTCCCCATAAACCGTTTCAACGTCGTCTCAACATCCGCCCCGCACTCCTCCAACTGCTTTCTGAAATTTGCATCCATAGCCATAGCAATATACCCTTCCCTTCATATAATTGGTAAATATGGTAACGCAAAGAGACTGCAAAACATAATATTTGTGTTTTACAGTCTCCGTCGCTTGATCTGTCTTACGTAAAATTAAACATATTGATTACTTCAACAAGGTTGAAGAAATCCTCTTTTGCGAGCTTAAAACACTCTATTACATCCTCCGAAAACTGTCCGCATTCCCCATTCAAGATCATTTTATATGCCTCAGCATTGCTATATGCACTTTTGTAAACCCGCTCGCTCACCAGCGCCTCATACACATCGGCGATGGATACAATCTGCGCGCTGATCGGAATTTCATCCCCCGCAAGGTGATCCGGATACCCTTTGCCATCGTTTCTCTCATGATGATAACGGCATATTTCGTAACAGTACTGATAAAAGTCGTCCGTATAGGGAGACTTGAAGGATTCCAAAATTTCACAGCCAATCGTCGTGTGGGTCTTCATGATCTCAAACTCCTCCGGCGTCAGCCTTCCCGGCTTGAGCAAAATGGAATCCGGTATACCGATCTTTCCGATATCGTGAAGCGCCGCAGCCCTCGCGATCTGGTCGATCTTCTCCGTTGTCATCCCGTACTTCGGGAAGTATTTCGCAAGATACTTGAGCAGTATTCTGGTCAGGTATTTGATCCTCTTTACATGGTCGCCCGTCTCCACACTTCTGAACTCAACGACGGAGCCAAGCGCGTCGATCATAAATTCATTGCTGGCGCGGATCGCCTTCTCCTGTTCGCGGATTGTCTCCTCCCGCTCCTTCAGGCGGCGCTCAAGATTCTGTTTGTTCTGGTAAAGCTCAATAATATTGTTTGCACGCCTCTTAATAATCGCCGAGTCGAAAGGCTTGTGCATCACATCCGCGATGCCATACTCGTATGCCTTCTCCTCACTCTCCTGAGGCGTCATGCTGGTAATCAGGATGACCGGAATCTTCTCAAGAAGTTCTTTCTCCTTCATGTAGTCGAGCACACCGAAACCATCCATGACCGGCATAATAACGTCAAGCAGAATCAACGCGATATCATCATTTTTTTCAATCGCTCCGATCGCCTCCACCCCGTTGGGAGCTTCTACAATCTCGTAATCGTCGTCAAACATCAGACTGAGTATGGTTCTGTTTACTTCCTCGTCGTCCACGATCAAGATCTGCTGTCTGGTTGCATTTTCGCTCATATCCTCCGATCGATCCGCCCCCGCCGGCGAATCCTCTCCCTTCTTTTTCCTATTATCTATGTAGTCGGGCACTACACCCGACGATATCCTCTAAATTATACAATTTCCTTCGAAAATTGTCAACGACCGTTTAAAAGCTGTTAACCATTTCCACTTTCTGTTTTCTGCGTTTTTCTTCTTCCGACTACCAGAAGCCTCTGATCCGAACTCCCGTAATCGCATGTACAGAGGGTAACAAGTTCGTCCCCGATTTCCGCCTCCACACCGGTTTCATAACGAGCGTTTTTCTTCAAAGCCTGGCAGTAAGCAATAAAAGCTTCCTCATCCGCAATCTGCTTGTAATCGTAATACTGGAACTCCTCCTGATTGCCCTCGAAGATATCGTTTCTGACAACCGCGAGAATCTCATACTCCCTCTCCTCCATCGGAAGGGTAATGAAAAACGAGGGGTGCTCCTTGTAAAACGCCTCGTTCCGGTACTCCCTCAATATGCCGAACATACTGCCGTCACGCATATGATGTCCGTAGATCACCGTGTTGAAAACACCGTTCTCCAAATCTCCCTCGCAGTCCACAAAAATTGTCCCGTGCCTGTCTTCATTCCCGTAGAAATCATGCCCCAGATAGTAGGAATTGTCGCTGCCTTGTACAACCGGCAGGGAGAGTACGGTTCCCGGTATGCTGATCCAGCCTCTCAAATCGGGATTGATCTGCAAAAGCCGGGCATATCCCGTAATATAGGGTGATTCTTGCGGCGTCTCAGGGACAGACTCCGGCACTTCTTCCGTTTCGGCTTCCGCCTCCTGCCCGCTGTCTTGTGCCGGCTCGCCGGAAAACGCCTCCTCCTCACCGGATCCCTCCACGGTACTGCGTGACTCTTCCACCGTCGCCTGCCTTGCAATTTGCTGTAATTCCTGGTTCTTTCGCGCCGCCGCGCGGCTGTCCAGACGATACCAGATAAGGTACGCGGCGCAGACAAGCAGGCAGACACTCAGTACTCGCTGAAAATATTTTACTTTGCGTCTGACCACCTGTCTCTGCGCCGAAAACAAAATTCTGTTTTTATCTTCCAAACCACTCCACCACCTGTCTTCTCCTCGCATCTAACGCCCGCAGGAGATGATAGGCCGTGAGCACCACGGCTGTGGCAGCTATCGCCAGATAAACCCTTATCATCGCTCTGCCCTTTGCCCATCCGACAAGTGTCCGCAGGATTTCGTTTTTCTTCTCCTCCGAAATACCCGTTTCCAGCTCATAGAGCCACAGACGAAGCTTCATCATAAACGCCGTGCACGCGCCCACCGATACCGGCATCGTCGCCACCGGCATATCTCCCGTCCTCGGTTCATTCGGGTTTTTCTCCTCCGGTTCTTTTGGTTCTTTCGGTTCCTCCGGCGCAGGCGCAGGAGCGACAACGCTCACCGCTTCTCCCGCCGCAACCTCGATTGTCTCCTCCACGTAAGGCTCCGCCACAACGGGTTCGGAAGCTCCCGAAGACGTTGAAGGCTTCTTTGAAGGTTTTTTCGGCGGGTTATTCGGTTTCACCGGCCCGGGCGGTTCCGGGTCTACCGGTGGATCAGGATCTACCGGCGGCGGATCTACCGGTAGCGGATCTACCGGCGGCGGATCCACTGGCGGCGGATCTACCGGCGGCGGATCTACCGGCGGCGGATCAGGGTCATTCGCCCAGCTTAGGGTAAAATAGGCATATCCTTTGACACTGCATTCCTTCCCACCCTCACTGATCGTCTGCCGCACCGTATACTGCCCAACCGGCCATTTATCTATGTCCTTAATCAGGATAAAGGGCGCGGGCGTCATCTGTACGCCGTCATCTGTTATCCCCATCCCGTGAAGCGCAATACCACTCCCTCCTGCGTCTCCTTTTCCTTCCTCAAAATCCGTAAGCGGCATCCATTCTAAGCTGCCAGGCTTCAGCAATTCATATTTTACGGAGAGATCGGCTGCGTTTCCGTGATAATAGGAGATATCATCCATAACCTGTATCCTGTAGCCATCCTCTTCAAAATGGTCGCCATATATTGCCCTGACCTGATTACCACTGGCTACAGATTTCAACCAGATATTCCCTACGGATTGGTTGGGCGACGCCGGCGTCAAGCCGCCGTCACCGGGAGTTTGCGACACTTGTTCTTTCAGGCTTGTGGACTGTGGTTTCTTACCGGATATGCTTTCGTCAATCTTCTGCACCAGATCGTCCACCGGAAGAAGCCCGCCGCCCTGATCAATCTCGAAGAGATTGGAATTCTCCGCATTTGGTTCACCCAAATAATCTTTAAACGGCGTTTTCCGGTCTGTGATTAACCCTATTCCCTCACTCTGCATCATCTGCATGTATTCCTGATACTGCCCAAAACCTGCACTGCTATTGTATTCCTTGTCCGCTGCATTCCCGAAAAGATTGATGAAATATTTTTGGGTCTGACCTTGCGAAAAGTCCGCCCCTTCCAGCGGAGAAAGCATATCCTTTTCCTCCAGCATAGGGTGTGTATAATACATGCGAAGATTAGAGTAGGTAAAACCGCTGGCCATGCCGCAGTTGTGACCCGCATATGCCACCAACGGGCCAAAGCCGCTGTATCCTGTGTTTTCCAGGGATGCAGACAATACCGGCTCACTCAATCCTATATCCGCCGTCACCGACTTCGGCTGCTGCCTGACCTCAATCTTATCTGGCGTTACTTTGATCTGAATACTCATCTCCGTATCCCAACTGTCAGCCGGAATCGCATAAGAAGCAATTACCTTCCCCACTTGAGAAATAATACCCGAACTCGAGGTACTATCTGTATGATGCAAAGCATCAATGGTCAAATCATCCTTTAATTTATAAATGTATACTTTATTGGCCTTGGCCGAGGCCCCGTTTCCCGTATATGTATAGTAGACCAGATAGCCCTTTATGGATCCGCCCGATTCGCCGGCATTAACCAGAAAACCGTTTCCGGCCAGCGTATGGGTATGGACCATAGAAGAATCCACATCGAAATCCACTACCTTCTCCCCGTCGGAATCCGGATCGTAATAAAGAAAATCTACAAACGGTTCCCTCCCGTATCCGGCAAAGCTCATGTTGGGGTAGCCGTTCTGCTCACGGGCATCAATATGTTCCTTAAACCGTATCAGGACCGGATTGGTAGTCCCGCCGAATTGCCCCTGCTCCAAAGCCGCCTGCCATTCCGGAATCGTTGTGACCGCATCGTTACTACCAACGTTAGTCTCTGTACAAGGATAATAAGGTCGCTTTGCGTACGAGCTATAAGCGTCCTTCCAGTCGTCCGACGGGGAATCCGCGTCACTTCCAGGCCACAGTGACGTATCATAATGATCATATACGGCCCAGCTACGCAGATCCGTGGTATCAATATAAGTTATTTTATTCGCTAAAACCTTATACCCTTTTTCCGTCAGCTTCTGCTTAAGCGCCAACAAATCCGCCTCGCTGTAGCCGCTGCCCTCCGCGACGCTGATGTACACTTCTTTGCCTTCCACATCCGGCCGGTTATCTTCCACGCCCTGTTCCCGCAGGGGAATCAGGTGGACGCCCTCGCAGAAATAGAAGCCCTCCCGTTCCATATCAATGCCGGCCTCATAATAGATCGTGCTTCCCCAGGCGGCATAAATATCCGCGCCCTTTCCTGTCTCTGCCGGCACTGTGTTGCCTTTGACCACATCCTCGTGCAGATAGAGCGCCGAACCGCTCTCCAGATAGACGCCGCCGCCAAACATATCCGCAAAGTTTTTCGTGACGGAAGATTTTTCCTTAACGGTCAGCTTGTTATATACCTGGATACCGCCGCCGTATTCATAGATGCTGGCTACCTTATTTCCGTCTGGGTTTTCCGTATACGTCCCATAATTAAAATTGCTTTTGATAATGGCGTCTTTTTCAAGAATCAGATGTCCCCAGTCCACTATCACAGGCGCGCCGGCCCGATCCGCGTTTGTACTCCCATTGACGGTAATGTTCTTAAGGGTCAGCGTGCCAAAAGTGGTACTCTCATAGTCCTTACCGTTCATCTCAATCATTGTACCGATAAACGCGCTGCTTGTGCCCGTATTCTTGTCTTCTACGTCCCCTCTGCGCAGGGAATATCCCTGACCGTCCAGCTCGATAACAGCCGTCTCCGGAAGCACCAGCGGCGCCGTCAGCTCAATATCGTTTTTGAGCGTAATCGTAGTAAGCCCCGCCGCAAAAGCCGCCGCGAGTTCCTCCTCCGTAGATACCTCCGATACAGCCTCTACTTCCGGCCGGGTCACCGTGATTGTGGGAACATCATTCTCGTTCCCGTCAAAAAACCACGCAATTTTGTCTCCGGTTCCGTTCACGGTTTCGTTCCACGTCGGACGGAATATGTACTCTGTCGCTTCCTCGTTGTCAGCGTCCTTACATTCCCACTGAACCGGAACTTCTACCTCCACTTTCTCCGTAGGAAGCACCGGGTCTGTCGTCTCTGTGTCTTCTCCCGCTACGGGAGTTTCTTCTCCCGGTTGGCCATCCGTTCCGGGCTGGCCGTCTGTTCCCGGGGCCACATCCTCTCCAGGCTGGCCGTCTGTGGGCGTGTCCTCTCCAGGCTGTACGTTTCCGTTGTTTCCGCCGTCGCCTGCTTCGCCGGGCTGGTCGCTTCCGCCGTTTCCGTTGTCCCCGCTGCCGCCGGGCTGGCCGCTTCCGCCGTTTCCGTTGTCCCCGCTGCCGCCGGGCTGGTCGCTGCCGCCGTTTCCGTTGTCCCCGCTGCCGCCGGGCTGGTCGCTTCCGCCATTCTCACCGTCTCCCGCTTCGCCGGGCTGGTCGCTTCCGCCATTCTCACCGTCTCCCGCTTCGCCGGGTTGGCCGCTTCCGCCATTCTCACCGCCACCCGCTTCGCCGGGTTGGCCGCTGCCGCCGTTACCCGCTTCCTCGCCGCCTTCTTCGCGGCTTTCGCCGTCTTTTTCCGCCTTTTTCTCTGTATTTTCTGTATTCTCATCCACGGCAACTAAAAGACGCCACTGAAGTCCGTCCCGTAGTGCGAAGCTACTGTTTGCTTTTGTCCTGGCGGTATCGCTCGGTTCCGCCTGCGCCTCCTTGTTCTCCCCATCGTCTTTCTGGCTCTGCGCTTCTGAGTCCTGCCGGCTTTCCGCGCTGTCATCCGACTGCGCTTCCCCGCCCTCAGACTGATCGCTGTCACTGCCGGAATCACCGGATTGATCACCGTTGCCGTCGCCGCCGTTGTCGCCGCTCTGATCTCCGTTGCCGTCGCCGCCGTTGTCGCCGCTCTGGTCTCCGTTGCCGTCGCCGCCATTGTCGCCGCTCTGGTCTCCGCTGCCGTCGCCGCCGTTGTCGCCGCTCTGATCTCCGCTGCCATCGTCGCTCTGGTCTCCGTTACCGTCTCCCTCGTCAGGCTGCCCGTCGCCGCTTCCTTCCCCTTCGCCAGGCTGCTCTTCGTCACCTGTTCCCGGGTTGTTTTCCTCGTCATCCGGCCCTTCCTCGTCGCCCGCACCCGGCGTACTTTCTTCGTCGCCACCAGGCTCGTCGGCAGTGTCATCACCTGCATCCGGCTTGTTCTGCACCACATAAACTTCCGCAGACGCCTTTACCGAGGCAGGCATGCGACCAACCGCTTCCTCCAACGTTTCTTCCTCTCCCAGCTCAAAGTGGCTGACATCTTCCGGCAACGCCTCAAAAGACGTGATAATGACAGCTCCTTCCGGTGTCTTGACATAGTCCGGTTCCGTCGTTGCATCCGCTACCGGCAAAGTATTATCCGACACCGATCCCGTCTCCTGCGTCTGTGTCGATAAAACCTGATCCGCCATCTCCTCAGCCTGTACCTTCATACAATCGACCGAGGTGAGCAATAGCGCCGCCGATAAAAACATGGCCGTAAAGGACTTTTTGTTAAAAATTATTTTTTTATGGTATTTCATGTCCGAATAATCGACAGAAGATGTAGAGAATGTTCCTCTATTGACCGCCACGTTTTCTACCCCCTCCCCTTGAAAATTTCATCTATTTTCCAAAAATTTATCTATTTTTAATTTTACCTATGTTTTTACAAAAAAACAATCCCCCAATTTTAAAACGGCTCCGGAGTGCAAGCCCCGGAGCCGTTTTTCTCAATCAAAAGTTTATGCATTTTGCGCTTCCAGAAAATCCCGCACTTCCTTCTCGTCCGGCATCACCCGCAAAGCCCCTTTTCTTGTCGTAACGATAGACGCCGCCGCATTGGCGAAAGTCAGCATTTCCGTCAGTTTTTCCTCGTCAAAATTATGTATGCCGTTCTGCAGTACATAATGCAGACAGCACCCGCCAAAGGTATCTCCCGCCCCCGTCGTCTCGATCGTTTTCTCCTGAAGGAATGGCTTTACCTCCACGCACAGGTCTTTATAGTAAGCCCGGCTTCCTTCCTTTCCCATGGAAAGCAGGATCAGCGGAATGTCATACTGCTCCCGCAGCTTGCGGATGCCGGCGTCATAGTCCTCCTCGCCCGTAAACCACTGGATCTCGTTGTCAGAAATTTTCAGCACATCGCACCGTGAAAAACCGTAGGCCGCCTGCTGCCTCGCATCCTCCAGGGACTTCCACAGCGGCTCTCTTAAATTCGGATCAAAAGAGATCAGCGCTCCCGCTTTCTTCGCTCCCTCGACGGCTTTCTTCGTAGCCTCACGCACACCCTCATGCGTCATGGACAGTGTTCCGAAGTGGAAAATGTTCGTGTCTTCCACAAGCTCCATATCGACTTCCGACTCCTTGAGCATCATATCCGCACCGGGATTTCTGTAAAAGGAAAAATCCCTGTCCCCGTCCTCAAAAGTCTCCACAAAAGCCAGTGTTGTGCGGGCGTCCTCGTCCATCATCAGATTCGCGGTATCGATTCCCACCTCGTCCAGCGCCGTTTGCAGACGGTTGCCGAATATGTCTCTGCCAACCTTACCGATAAATGCGGTTTTTCTTCCCAGCTTCGTCAGCATAGCCAGCACGTTGCAGGGCGCCCCTCCGGGGTTTGCCTCATAAATCGGATTTCCCTGCTCGCTGATACCGTTCTCCGTGAAATCAATCAGCAGTTCGCCCAAAGTCACCACATCATATTTTTTCATTTTCGTTCTCCTTTCGCCAGACATCCGTTATGTTTTATTTTACCACATTCCCATAACTTCGTCATCTGCAAAAAGCTCTTATCAACAAATATGATCACTCGGTTAATTCATATTTTACCACGTCCATAGTCACTTCCCCGTCGGCAAAAAAAGAAATCCCGTCAGCCGCCAAATCCGTGTACATCGTCGCCGTAAGCACATACTCTCCGTCGTTTACAAACACCTCCACGCTGAATTTATCCAAAATAATCCGCATTTTTACTTTTCCGTCTTTGTTATTTACCAGACAGCGCCGCTGATGGATAATTGCGCGTCTGGATCCCGAAAACTTTCTGTCCACTTTCACGATCGACTCATAAGGCCGGAAGCTGACAGAAGTCTGGTAAACCTCGTTCTGTGCAAACCTGACCGCAAATTTCCGGTAGATATTTTCCGCATCTGCCGGACGGATTACAAGCTCCATATCCACCTTGCGGCCTGTCACTCCCGAAAGACTGATTACATCCGAGAATGTCACATTCTCATGTCGCACCTCTTTCCCCCGAAGATTTTCGAGCTCCTTTACGGGATTCTGATACAGGCGGCCGTTTTTCACGGAAAGTTCCCTGGGCAAAGTCATCTGTCCAAGCCATGGCTGATCCGGCGTATGCAGATTGCAGGTATCCCAGTTCTGCATCCACGCGATCATAATTCGTCTGCCATCCGGCGCGAGAATCGTCTGAGTCGCATAAAAGTCAATGCCATAATCCACCGCCTGATTATGTTCTTCCACAAAGGTATCCGTCTCCTCGTCGTAAGAACCGATCAGACACAGCGTCCCGTTGCCGTTGTGATATTCAAATTCGTGAGGAAGCATATCCATAGGGCTCGTAAGAAGCACGGCTTTGCCGTCCAGTCGGAAGAAATCGGGACACTCCCACATCTTTCCATAGCGACCGCGATTTGCCGCCAATATTTTTTCGTATTTCCACTCAATACCGTTTGGGCTGCTGAACAGAAGCACTTGTCCGTCCCCATCCTCCGTGCAGTTGCCTGCGACGCACCGGTAGGAACCGTCCGGCTTCTGCCACATCTTCGGATCCCGGAAATCAAATTTACTGCTGCCCTCCGGCAGATCTTTTTTCGTGAGCACCGGATTTCCCGTATACTTTTCATAATCCACACCGTCTCCCAGCGCTATACACTGTGTCTGCACATCGCGCATACTGCCATCCGGCTGTGTCTCCCTGGAAACGCCCGTATACAACAACAGATGCCTTCCGTCCGGCAGTACCACCGCACTGCCCGAGAAACAGCCGTCCCTGTCATAATTCGTATCAGGCGCCAGCGCCGCCGGAAGGTACTCCCAGTGAAGGAGGTCTTTCGAAACCGCATGTCCCCAGTGCATCGGCCCCCAATGGGAATCGTAAGGATGGTACTGGTAAAACAAATGGTATTCCCCTTTGTAATAGGAAAATCCGTTCGGATCATTCATCCACCCCACGCGCGTGGACAGGTGGAAATCCGGTTTCTCCTCCCGTCTGATTTTTCTCTCCATGGTTTCTTCATATCTTCTCGCATCGCGCAAAGTCTGGCTTATCATCTCAATTCCTCCACATACCCTCATATTACCCTTTTTTATTCCCGCAAACAAGTCAAATGTCTGCTTGCTGCAAAACTTTGCCTTCGGCGCATTACTCCGCCTCATCCGCTTTTGCATAGCGATTATACGCATTCTGGTACACCGTCAGAAGCTTATCCATACCGCATTTGTCTCTCAGATGCCTGATATACGCCTCCCACTCCTCATCCGTAGGCCCTCCGTTTTTCAGCCACAGCCCTTCCTGCTCGGAAACCGCGCTCTCAAAATTCGTCTTGTACCAGTCGATATCGTCAAGTTCCCTCCCCGTGAACACGCAGTCCACCGGGTAAGTTGTCGTATCATCCACATAAGGCATCCAGAAGTCATACAAATCCGTCAGCCGTTCGATGGCTCGATCCTCCATCCTGAAGGTGGTCATATAATAATCGCTCAAGATGAGTTTAGGCCCTGCCACCTCGCACTCACCCTTTAATTCGCCGGAGCTCTTCCCATACTTTTCCCGGCTCTCCTCGTCGGAAATGCTCAGCCAGATCCCTTCTTCATCCTGCCTTGTAAAATAAGTACCGACAGGACCGTACTGGAGCTGCATCACAATCTCCGGGTCATACCATTTATCATAAAATTTCAGCAGATTCGCCGGACTCTTGCATTTTTTCGTGATGTTAAGCTGCCCGCTGTTAATTCCGCCGCCGGTACGGATTGTCACATTGTGGGTTCCGTCCGGGCCATCCAGGATCGGCAAAAACACATAGTCCTTCGCGTAATCGCCCATCAGCTCCTCAATATACCACCAGGTGGAGACGCCAACATAACCTTGGGAACATTTGGAGATCAGTTGGGTGTCGGATTGGCTGAACATTTCCAAATCCATCAGCCCTTCCGCATACCAGTCATGGAAATAGGTGACCGCATCCCTGTACTGGTCGGTCACGCACATAAACTCTACCGTGCCGTCGTCATGCAGAACCAGATCGTTGCAGACATCGTTCGGCCAGTTCGTGAAACCAAATCCCGCATAGAAGATGTTCTGTCCCCAGCACCACTGGTCAAAACCCGTGCTCATGGGAATGGTCGTCCCCGGCTCGTTTCCGTAATATTTTGCACTCATGTCGTTATCCTTAAAAGCTTTCAGCGCCGTGTGAAGCTCATCGAGTGTAGCAGGCACCGGAAGTCCCAAATCATCCAACCACGCCTTGTTGATCATGGCAAACTGCGGAATCGAGTATATGCTGTAATCCTCGGCAGCGCCGATACCCGCCGTTCCCATCCGCTCGCCTGCAGGCAGGCCGTATATATAACCGTCATCCATAGTGATAGCGCTTCTGATATCCGGGTTTTCCTCCAGAATTTTTGCCAGGTTTGGCATATACTCCTCTGTCAGATACGGGGTCAGGTCAATAAAAGTACCGTCGTCTCCGTAACGGGAAATATCGTAGTTGCTGAAACCCACTCCCATAAAGGCATCCGGAAGCTCCTCTCCCGCGATGCGTATATTGACCTGCTCCGCCAGAGATTCGCTCATGGTAGTCCAGTCAATTTCTATCCCCGTATCTGCCATAAGCCGGTTCAAAACCTCGTTATCGTCGTATCCCGGACTCAGTGCGCTCTGCGCGCCCATAATCGCAAACTGCGTCTGAGACGTATCCGGATTCGCAACGCCCTTTTCGTGATGTCCAAACTCTTTATCTCCACAGGCTGTCACAGACAGCGCAAGAGCCGCCGCAAACGCACAGGGCGCCAACTTCTTTCTGTAATTGCGTACTTTCCAGTTTTTCATAATATGATTTCCTTTCTGCGCTCAGCCTTTTACCGCGCCTGCCATAAATCCTTTTTCAAAGTATTTCTGCACGAACGGATAAATAATCAGCATCGGCAACGCCGCTATGATGATAGAAGAAAACTTGATCATCTCCGTCATCTTATTCAGTTCCGCAAAGCCTCCTGATATGGTGCTCGCCTGGCTCGCGCTTGCGGAGCTCTTGATCAGGATATTCCTCAGAACAAGGGGCAGCGGCGCCTTATTGGGGGAAGGCAGATAAATCATCGCCGTAAACCAGTCGTTCCAGTAAGCCACCATACTGAACACTACCATAACCGCCATGATAGATCGGCTTAAGGGCACCACGATCTTTATAAAGGTAGTCCACTTGGACGCACCGTCTATGCTCGCCGCCTCGACCATCTCCTTCGGAATGCTGTTCTCAAAAAAGTTTCTCACGATGATCATATTGCCGACCGCTACGCCGCCAGGCAGAAAGAGAGCCCACATATTATTAATCAGTCCCGTCTGCTTTACTATCAGATAAGTAGGAACCATGCCGCCGCCGAAATACATTGTGATGATAAAGAAAATGCTGATCCACTTTCTGCCCGGCAGATCCTTCACACTCAGGGGATAGGCTGTCAAATACAGCATCACGACCGAAAACACCGTACCGACAATTGTATACTTAAAGCTGTTAAAAAGCCCCGTCAGGATATTGGGGTCGGCAAACACCGACTTATAACCATCCAGCGTAAACTGGCTTGGCAGAAGGAACGTTTTGCCTGCGTACACGTCATAAGGATTTGATACGGAGGCAACCAGTACATAATATAACGGGTAAGCCACAATAAACAGAATAATGGCGCAGATCACCACCAGAACAATGTCGCTGCTTTTTTCGGAAAAACCTGCCGGCTTTCCTGATTTCTTATTTGCTTTCATGCCGCACCTCCTATATGAAACTTGTGTCTTCCGATATCTTACCGGCTATCTTATTCACCACGAAAAGCAGGATAATGTTGATCACCGTATTAAACAATCCGACCGCCGTGGAATAACTGTACTTTGCGTTTTCAATACCTTGCTGGTACACGTAGACAGCGATGACGTCGCTTGCCGCCTTGTTCAGATCCGTCTGCAAAAGCCATACTTTTTCAAATCCGACGTTCATCAGGCCGCCCGCGCTCATAATCAGATTCAGTACCATAATCGAGGTAAGCGCCGGGATATCGATATGGAGAATCCGCTGAAACAAGGACGCGCCATCCACCTTCGCAGCCTCGTAGAGGGAAGTATCCACGTTGGACAAAGTAGCCATGTAAACAATGATGCCCCATCCGGCGTCCTGCCAGATACCGGAAGCAATATAAATGGTCCGGAACGCGGACGACTCTGTCAGGAAATCTATGGAAGTTCCCGCAATCAGGTTGATCAGGCCGCCTGACGGGCTTAAGAAAATCCGTATCATACCACAGATAACCATGGTGGAAATAAAGTGCGGCGCGTAGAGCACCGTCTGAGTCAGCCTTTTAAATTTCTGAAACCGCAACTGATTCATCATCAGCGCGAGTATAATCGGAATCGGAAAGCTCCAAAGCAGGCTGAAAAAACTGAGCAGTATCGTATTTTTGATCATCCTCCCAAAAGTCGGCGCGCTGAAAAATCGTTTAAACCACTCCAGTCCTATCCACTCGCTCCCCGTAAATCCCCGACTTGCCTTGTAATCCCTGAACGCGATCTGGATGCCGTACATAGGTATGTACTTATAAACAATCGTCAATACTACAGGCACCAAAAGCATCAGATACAACTGCCAGTTATCAAGTATTCGTTTCTTTAGCGGTCTGTCTCCCGTTCTTCCAGCCGGAAGCACGGCCGCCGTTCTACTTCTGCTCATCTCCCATCTCCTCCTTCATACACATTTTTCTTTTTCGTGAAACGTTATTTTCATTTCACTTACACTTTACCCCCCCCCCTCCTTTCTGTCAATACTTTTGCTTTGTTTATTCAGTTATATTTTATATTTTCTGCTATTTTATACGAATTCATTTGTGCGTTTTTGTCTATTTTATACATTTAATTTTCATGTAACGTTTCATTCCATTTCCTTTCTGTACTTTACAACTCCGATTTTTTTCATTATAATCAACGCATAATAGAAAGGAAACCGTCATATGCAAAAGGAAAACTCCGCTCCGACTATGAAAGACGTGGCAAAGGAAGCCGGCGTCGCCCTCGGCACCGTATCCAAGGTGGTAAACGGCCTGCCGGTCGGCGACTCTTACCGCATCCGCGTGGAGGAAGCCATTCAAAAACTGAACTATCAGGTAAACAGCTACGCCCAGGGCCTGAAAGCGAACAGGACTTATACCGTCGCACTCCTGATCCCAAACACCATAGACCCGTTTTATGCCGCGCTCACCTACCATATCAATGTTGCACTGTTAAAAAGAAAATACCGTATGCTGCTGTGCACCACCGATTTCGATCCAAAGCAGGAGCAGGAATATATTCTGATGGCGCAGCACAACAAGGTTGACGGTATTATCGGCCTGACCTACAATCCCCGACTGATTGTGGAAGAAAACACCCCTTTTGTCGCCATCGACCGCTCCATGGGGCCGCGTATCCCCTGTGTCGCCTGCGACAACTTCGCCGGCGGACAGCTCGCCGCTGAGAAGCTGGCTGACCTTGGCTGTAAAAACGTGGCTTTTCTGCGAACCGGTTCCGCTCTCGTCAATGAACCCAACAAGCGTAAAGTAGGTTTTGAGACAGGCTGTCTTTCCCGCGGCTTGTCCTATGAGATGAAAATATTGGACGACGCGGATTCCTTTAGCGAATTTGAAACTTTTTTGTCCGATCATATAGTCGACGGGAAAATCATTTTTGACGGTATTTTCTGTGTGACGGACCGGCTTTCCTGCCACGTCCTCAAAGTGCTGCGCGGACTTCACCAGCGTGTTCCCGAAGACGTACAGCTCATCGGTTTTGACGGCATACGTTCCTTTGGCAGCATGGACTATTACTGCTCCACCATCGTACAGCCCGTGCCGGAGATGGCGGAAATGTGTGTGGAACTGCTTTTGCGGGAAAACTTGCTTGCGAAGCCGCCTCTGGTGTGCCTGCCCGTAACCTACGCCTTTGGCGGGACGACTCTGGACGGGAATGCCGGAGATGGCTGTTAAAGAATGGCAGCGAAAATGCCGGATAAAGAATTGATCGTGGCCACGATCGGCACGTATCCGGATATAACGACATAATCTACGGGGAGCGGTTGTTTTCAAAACCGCTCCCCCAGACTGTCAAAAAAGGTCAGCAAAAGCTGGCTTTTTTTGATATAATAAAATCAGGGGTGAGGACATGCTGATAAAAGAAAAGTCGGAAAGAAATACACTGGAAATGGTCAGTCTCGAAGGGCTTGTTCCGCAGGA
>CAJUMJ010000058.1 GCA_910587095.1 uncultured Lachnospiraceae bacterium | reverse complement strand
GTTGACGGTTTTTATGACGGATGTGGTTAATCCAAAAAGCACCTCGCCAGACCAATTACTCCCTTATCATAAAAAAATAAGTGCAGAAGGTAAAGCACTGATGAAATGCTTTATCTCTTACACTTATATGGTACTAAAAAGCACCCATGATTAAAATGGTGATCTTAGGATCCAGTCCGGTGATCATGGAAAGCGCAAGCGCCGGCCCGAATAGGACGACCGCGGTCTGCAATCCGCGGGACAACAGAAAGATCACCGACATAAATGTCCGGGACTTTGGGCCGAACCTCTTTTCCAAATATTCATAGATGCTGACAACCTTTGTGTTGTAAAAAAACGGCACAAATGTCACCATCAGTATGACCATGACAAGCGGGAACTGGAAAGTATAAGTCAGCCGCATCAGCCCGCTTGTATACCCCCAGCCCGGCATACCGATAAAGGACACCGCGGAACACTGTGTCGCCATCACGGAAAGACCGATTGCCCACCAGGGAATCTTACGGCTCCCCAGGAAATAGGACTCTGTGCTGGTATTGCTCTTTCCCACTCGGCTTCCGAGTAACAGCATTGCTCCAAAATAGACGAGCAGTACAATCCAATTGATTATTCCAAAATTACCCATCACTTCTCTCCCTTCTCATTTGTTGGTCTTCTGTGAGCAGACGATAGAGATCTGCGTTTTTCACATAGACAGGTATCCTCTCAAGCGCCGCTTCTGCATTGACATTCCTGCCGCCCTGCCGGGTTTCCCCGGTATGCAGGCAGATCCACTTCCCTTCCGGCAGATAGATTTCCCGTTCCCGCTTTCCTTCCGCGGTCACAGGAGCCACCAAAAGATCCGGCCCAAGCATATACTCGTCCTCCAGTTCCCATGCCGCAGGATCGGAGGGATAGTCGTAGAACAGCGGACGCATGACGGGCGTTCCTTTTTCGTGGGCCGCTATCATCTGCTCCATCAGATAAGGGCGCATTTTCTCCCGAAGCCTCATATACTTTTCGCAGATTTTATATACCGTTTCCCCGAAAGACCACACTTCGTTCGGGGAGCCGCTGGTGTAGTCCCAGCTTTTCGCGTCGCCGGCGATAAAAGCTTTCCCCTCCTCCGCGATCACGAGCGGTTTTCGGAATCCATGCAGCCGGAACACCGGACAGAATGCACCGAACTCAAACCACCTGACAAACAGTTCCTTAAACTTTTCCGTGCGGATATCCCCGCCGTGAAAGCCGCCGATATCGGTAGTCCACCAGGGAAAACCGGAAAGTCCCATATTCATGCCGGCAGTCACCTGATTTTTCAGGCAGTCAAATTCGGATGCCACATCCCCCGTCCAGACCAGCGCGCCGTACTTTTGGGAACCTGCCCAGGCGCACCGCACCAGACTTAAGACTTCTTCTTCTCCCTGCGCCCGTCTGCCCTCGTATACCATACGGGCAAATTTTCGTGGATAAAGGTTGCCGGCCTCCTTGTGGCTTCCGGCGTATGTCCTGTAATTGCCATATTCGTACTTCGTCACTTCTGGCTCGCATTCGTCCAGCCAGAACAGCCTTATTCCCTTGTCGTAATAATTCTTTTTCAGCTTCTGCCAGACAAATTCCCGCGCTTCCGGGTTTGTCGCATCCATATAGGTATCTTTGTTTTTGATGCCAAGCCGTGGGCCCATTTCTGTTCGGATCAGATATCCCATCTCCTCCATGTACTGGAAATTCTCACTTTTCTCCTCCACCGTAGGCCAGACGGAAACCATAAGCTTAATGCCCAGCTCCTCCAGCTCCCGCACCATCGCCTCGGGATCCGGCCAAAGTTTTTCGTCAAACCGGAAATCCCCCTGGGCTGACCAGTGGAAAAAGTCGATGACCATGACGGAGAGCGGCAGTCCGCGCTTTTTGTACTCCCGCGCTATCTGTAGTACTTCTTCCTGGGAACGGTATCTGAGCTTGCTCTGCCAGAAGCCCGTGGCATACTCCGGCATCATAGGCACTTTTCCGGTGACTGCCGCATAGTTTTCCACAATTTCCGCCGGGGAGTCGCCGGCCGTGATCCAGTAGTCCATCTGCTTTGTGGAATCCGCTTTCCATTCCGTCAAGTTCCGGCCAAAGGCCGCTTTGCCGATCGCCGGGTTGTTCCAGAAAAAGCCGTAGCCTCTGTCGGAGACGGTAAAAGGCACGGATATCTGCGAATTTCTTTGAGCCAGCTCGAGAACACATCCTTTCAGATTCAGAAACGGCTGGGAGTACTGCCCCATGCCATAAAAGCGCTCGCCCTCCTTTGCCTCGAAGCGGACGGTCAACTGATAATAATTCGTCCCGTGATGCGGGATAAATTCCCGAGGCGCAATTTCCAGGGCATTGTCCGGTTCGCCGGGAGCAGTCTTTTTTCGAAAGCGGTTTTTGTCGTACTCCTCCAGGAGAAGTTCGTCGTTCTGGTTATAAAATTTCAGTTTTCCGGTACAGAGCATTTCACACCGCAACTTACCGTTTCGGATCACGGCCGTATCGTCCTCTATGCATATTTCCGGTTTTTTCGTGTCGGGTATAGTCTCGGACAGCGCCGTCAGCCCATCCTCCAAAAAAGCGTTTAGCTGTGTCGCCCGCACCCTGAGGCCATTTGGCCCCCAGGGCTCCAGGCATAAAAGTTCTTTGTCATATCTACGGTAAAGTTTCCCCTCTTTTTGATATATCAATTCTCCTCCTCCTCATAATTGTTTCCCGCGGACATAAAACCGGATGAGTGCATGCAGACGTACGCGGCTGTCGCGGAGTATAAAGTTAACACGTGTTAAATAGACCATAACAGTACTTTTCCTATCTGTCAATTGATTTTGCCAATATTTTTAACACGCGTTAAAAGTTCGCTATTTTTACCAGTTTCAGAAGTCGGTTTTTGTCTATTTGTGATATTTCCGAAAATCTGAGAACCCAAACTGACGAATGATCTGCGGCAGTGCGAATCTGTTTGCATGGACGTTTAGTAACGTGTTATACTAACAAATGAAAGGCTAAGGAACCGTGCATATGGAAAAAAAATACGGCAGATTGACTCTGGAGGATATCGCGGAAGAGATCCATATTTCCAGAACTACAATTTACAAGGTTTTGAACCATAAGGGGACTGTCAGTGACAGGACGCGGGAGACCGTGCTGGCGGCACTGAAAAAGTATCACTATACGCCGAACAATAACGCGCGGAACCTGGCGATGAACCGGAGCTACCGGATTGCCCTGGTCAATTACATTTCGTCGGATGCCATATATTTTGCTTCTACCATAGAGCAGGGGGTTTTGCAGGCGGTGGACAGCTATGGAGATCATGGCCTTGTCATTAACCGCTATACCTCTCCCGCCAATCAGCCGGAGAGACAGATTTCCGATGTAGAAACTGCTTACCATGCGGGAATCCGGCATTTTATTATTTCGGCCTCTGATCCGGATATGATGCGCCCCGTTGTGGACGGGCTAAAGTCAAAGGAGTGCACGGTGATCCTCCTCAGCAAGGAAATACCCGGCTCCTGCGCGGACGCTTTCATTGGCATAGACGATTATAAGAGCGGCAGGCTGGCGGCCCAGCTGCTTGGGAAAATGCTTCCGGACGGGGGCAATTTGCAGGTGTTAGTGGCAAAAAAGTCACTCTCCAACTATGCAGCCACCACCGCAAAATTTAAGGGCTTTCTCGATCGGATCAATCCTGCTTTCCCGGACATTTCCTTCCTGCCCGTGTTAAATGAGCTGGATGGCCGGGAATCTATTGCCACTGCCCTCACGGAGGCTCTACGAAGCAGGCAGATCCACGGGATCCTTGACCTGACATTCCACCTTGATATTATATCCGAGGTGTTGGTCAGGGAAAAACGCCAGGATATCATACTGATCGGGATGGATCTGTTTCCCGAAATAGAGGAAGCGCTGGCATCCCATACGATTGACGCCGTGATATTTCAGAATATAAAGGCACAGACATTCCTTGCCTGCGAGCTTCTGTTTGAGTATATGTGTTATGGGCAGAAGATCGAGAAGGATACTTATTATTCCAAGCTGGAAATCGTGATGAGTGAAAACATGGAGTATTTTCTTGCGAAAGAGTAGGGACAATATATGTATAAAAATTTCATCAAGAGGTGTATGGATTTTTTGCTTTCCCTGTGCGGCATTATCGTGCTGAGTCCCATCTTGCTTGTGCTGGTGGTTCTGGTGCGGGTGAAGCTGGGAAGCCCGGTTTTATTCCATCAGGAGAGGCCGGGCAGGCATGAAAAAATTTTCAAACTGTACAAATTCCGCTCAATGACGGACGAGAGGGATGCGCAGGGAAATCTTTTACCGGATGAGGAGAGACTTACAAAGTTCGGAAAGCTCTTGCGTTCCACAAGTCTCGATGAGTTGCCGGAACTGTTTAATATTTTAAAAGGAGATATGAGTCTGATCGGGCCAAGGCCGCTGTTAGTCAGATACCTTCCTTATTATACGGATGAAGAAAGACGTCGGCATGATGTGAGGCCGGGGCTTACCGGGCTTGCTCAGGTGAACGGCCGCAACGCGCTTGGCTGGGAGGACAGGTTCCGGTATGATCTCTATTACGTGGATCATCTGAATTTTTTGCTGGACGCCAGAATTATTGTTATGACGGCGGGCAAGGTGTTGAAGCGATCCGGTACTCTCTCCGGCGCGGACCAGACGGTGGCGGATTTTGACGTGTACCGCAAAGAGCAACGTGAGAAACGCGAAAAGTACTTCTAAAGACGTCCCGCCATAGGGCGGGACGCCAAGAAGTACTAAGTTTCGCGTAAGAGAATGCCTGAAATGCGGCATTCTCCGCATGGATTTCATGGGAGGAGAGCATGAGACAGATTGCGCTGTTTGAACAGGGGATTGCCCCTACCCCGATTGAGGAAATGTCCGGTGATTACGGGAAGAACCGGTATTATATCAAGAGAGAAGATATGATTCCGTTTAGCTTTGGCGGCAATAAGGCCCGCAAGGCGGCGGAATTTTACAGAGAAATCAAAGACTGTGGGGCGGATGTGGTTATGACCTACGGGAGCAACAGTTCCAATCATTGCCGGATCATTGCCAATATGGCGTGCGCCATGGGTCTTGACTGCCATATCATATCCCCGGAGGAAAACAGGGAGAGGCTTTATAATACAAGGCTGGTCGAGTCCTTTGGGGCGCAGATCGAAACATGCCCGGTGAGTAAAGTTTCTGAGACGATTGACCGGCGGGTGGAGGCTTACAGGCAGGAAGGGAGAAATCCGTATTTTATTCTCGGCGGCGGACACGGCAATCCCGGTACGCGCGCCTGTGTAAACACTTACAGGGAAATTGCCGACTACGAGAGGCGGACAGGGATTTCTTTCGATTATATTTTTCACGCGTCAGGCACCGGTACGACGCAGGCGGGTCTGGTCAGCGGGAAACTTTTGGAGGACGCACGGATAAAAGAGAGTGGGCAGCCTGCCCGCTGGCAAAAAATCGTCGGTATCAGTATAGCGAGAAACGAGGAGCGAGGCAGGGAGGTAGTCAGACAGAGCATCAAAGAGTATTTGGGTGAGAAATACCCGGCGCTCTACAGGGAAGAGGAACTGATTTTTACCGATTTTTGCTGCCTGGGCGGCTATGGGAAATATACGAAAGAGGTCAGAGAGACAATAGAAAAGGTGATGGCCGGAGACGGCATACCCATGGATACTACATACGTGGGAAAGGCGTTTTACGGCATGGGGCGTTATGTGGAAGAACATCGGATTACTGGAAAGAATATTTTATTTCTCCATACGGGAGGTACGCCGCTGTTTTTTGATCTGATAGACAGAGAATGAGGACAGGGCGGCGGACGGAAAGGCAGCAGGCATGAATATCTTGATTTTGAGCGCGGGCACCCGCGACAAGGTGGTGCAGTATTTTAAAAAGGAGCTTGCAGGCAAGGGCAGAGTGATTGCGACGGACTGTTCCAATCTGGCGCCTGCGGTGTATGAGGCGGATGATTTTTTCCTGGTTCCAAGGATTACGGAGCCGGGATATTTGGATGTCGTGCTGGACATCTGTAAAAAGGAAGAGATAACGGGCGTTTTTTCGCTGATTGACCCGGAGCTGTCTCTTCTGGCAAAGGAGCGGGAGCGGTTTTTGGCAGTGGGTACGACGCCCATCGTCTCCGACTATGAGCTGGTCGAGACTTGTTTCGACAAGTACCGCATGTTTCAACTGCTTGGGGAAATGCATATACCGACGGCGAAGTGCTATGCGGACAAGGAATCTTTTTACCGGGCCGGAAAAGCCGGGGAGATTTCATATCCGGTATTTGTTAAGCCGGTGCGGGGAAGTGCCAGCATCCATATCAATAAGGTGGGGAGCAGGAAGGAGATCGAGGTGCTCTGCGATCTCTATGATGATTTGATGATACAGGAATATATGGACGGCACAGAGTTTGGAGCGGACGTATATGTGGACATGCTCTCAGGGAAATGTACGGATATTTTTGTGAAGAAGAAGATTAAGATGCGGGCGGGTGAAACCGACAAGTCGGTGTCTTTTAAAGATGAAAAGCTTTTTGCGCTGATTCGGGATTTTGCGGAAAAATGCGGTTTCCGGGGTATGATAGATATAGATATTTTTGAGATTGACGGCGTTTACTATATTTCTGAGGTGAATCCACGTTTCGGAGGCGGGTATCCTCATGCCTACGGCTGCGGTGTGAATATGGCTGCTGCGGTGGTTAGGAATCTTTCCGGGCAGGAGAACGAGGTGCGGATCGGGGAATATAAAGAAGGCGTATGCATGATGAAGTTTAATGAGGTGATGATACGGGATATGGCGGGGGAGGAGATCATACCATGAAAAAAGTTTTGGTTTTGACAAACTCCTCCGGCGGTCTCTATGACTTCCGGGGGGAATTTGTGGAGGCGCTCACGAAGGAGAACGAGGTTTGGGTGAGCATGCCGGATGACGTAAAAGAGAAAGAGCTTGTGGATTTGGGGTGCCGGATTATCAAAACCCCGATCAACCGCAGGGGGATCAATCCGCTTGAGGACTTGAAGTTATACCGCGCTTACGCTAAAATAATGAAGGACATCAGGCCCGGGCTGGTGGTGACTTACACGATCAAGTGCAACATCTACGGCGGTTTTGCGGCCGGCATGAAAAAAATTCCCTATATTGCCACGATCACGGGGCTTGGAGGCGCCTTTGACAGGACAGGGCCGCTTCTCAGGCTGATCGTCGGGATGTACCGCGCGGGTTTGAAAAAGGCGGCCTGCGTGTTCTTTCAAAATGAGGAAAATAAAGATATTTTCCGGAATATGGGCATTACGGCGAAAAAGACGCGGATGGTCATGGGTTCCGGGGTGAGTCTGGATAAACACGAGTATGAGCCTTATCCGGCGGGGGAGGATGTGCATTTTCTCTTCGTTGGCAGGGTGATGAAGGAGCGCGGCATTCTGGAATTTATCGAGGCGGCTCGGCGCTTACATAGCGACAAGGTATTTTTCGACATTATGGGTTACTGTGACGAAGATTACCAGGAGCTTTTGGATGATCTCGAGAAGGAGGGCGTGATCCGGCAGATCGGTTTCCACACGCAGGTACACGAGTATCTGGCGGCGGCAAGCGCCATCGTGGTGGCATCTTTTCATGAGGGAATGTCCAACGCGCTCATTGAGGGCGCGGCCACGGGCAGACCGGTCATCGCCTCGAGGATCAGCGGCTGCAAGGAAGCCTTTGAGGAGGGTGTGACGGGCTTTGGATTTACCCCCGGAAAACCCGCCGAGCTCATAGACGCTATGGAAAAGTTTCTCTCCCTCTCCGTGCGGGAACGGGCGGAAATGGGACGCTGCGGCAGGGAGAAGATGGAGCGGGAATTCGACCGGAAGCTGGTGACGGCGGCATATATGGAAGAGGCCGCAGCGGTTTTGGACCGGTAGGCCGGAAAGAAACGTATTGCGGGGAAATAGAAGAAAAAAACCGGTACATGGTATCGGGTGATGGAGGATAGAGATGGACTTATATGAAAAGTTAGTGAGCGGAGAGGAAAAGCTGTCGCTTATCGGACTTGGCTATGTGGGGATGCCGATTGCGGTAGCTTTTGCAAGGAAAATCAAGGTAGTGGGCTTTGATTTAAATGAGGAGAAGATCGGTCTGTACAAGAAGGGGATCGATCCCACAAACGAAGTGGGCGGCGAGGTGATCCGGAATACGAAGGTGGAGTTTACCGCTGATCCCGCGAAGCTTAAGGAGTCTAAATTCCACATTGTGGCGGTGCCTACGCCTGTCAATGACGACCACACGCCCGATCTTTCCCCGGTGGAGGGTGCGAGCCGTATTTTGGGGCAGAATTTGACGAAGGGTTCTGTTGTGGTGTTTGAGTCCACGGTATACCCCGGCGTGACGGAGGATATCTGTGTGCCGATTATGGAGAGAGAGTCCGGCTTGAAGTGCGGCGTGGATTTTAAGATCGGATATTCCCCCGAGCGTATCAATCCAGGCGATAAGGTACATAGACTGGAGACGATCACGAAAATCGTGTCGGGTATGGACGAGGAGACGCTCGATACCGTTGCGAAGGTCTATGAGCTGGTGGTGGAGGCAGGGGTTCACCGCGCCGAATCCATAAAAGTGGCGGAGGCGGCCAAGGTCATCGAGAACAGCCAGAGGGATATCAATATTGCGTTCATGAATGAACTTTCTATTATATTCCACAAGATGGGAATCGACACCAAATCCGTATTGGAGGCGGCGGGGACGAAATGGAATTTTCTGCCCTTCATGCCGGGACTTGTGGGCGGCCACTGCATCGGTGTAGACCCCTATTATCTGACCTACAAGGCGGAGGAACTCGGCTATCACTCGCAGATCATTCTATCCGGCAGAAGGATCAATGACGATATGGGCAAATACGTGGCGGAGAGCTTGGTGAAGGATCTGATCAGGGCGAATATTCCGGTAAAGCATGCCCGTATTGCGATTTTGGGCTTTACCTTTAAGGAGAACTGCCCGGACACCAGAAACACGAAGGTGATCGATATTTACAGGGAGCTTGGCGAGTATGGGATTGAGCCAATCGTGGTCGATCCGGCGGCCGACGCAGGGGAGGCGAAGCATCTTTACGGGATCGAGTTTAAGACTATGGATGATATCAGGAATGTGGATGCGCTGGTTATCGCTGTGGCGCATGAGCAGTTTTTGAGTCTTGACCGGGAAAAAATATCTTCTTTCTATGATCCGAAGCATAAGAGAAAGGTGCTGATGGACTTGAAGGGAATACTGAACCGCAAAGAATATTTGACTGAGGACTTTCTGTATTGGAGATTATAGGATTGAATAGAGATAAAAAGAGAGCTCTGTGTCTTTTCGCAGGGCTTCTCGTCTTTTTTTTAGGACTGCTTGCAGTCGGCGGGGTTGGCGTCTATAATGATTCCGAACAGTATATCACGATGCATATTCACAGAGAGCCGCTTTATCCGCTTTATCTGGCGGCGTTTCGGGCGGTTTTCGGGGAAGGATATCTCGTGTGGGCGATGGCCGGGCAGGGGATTCTCACGGCATTTGGCGTCACGGTGCTGTCGGAGTATCTGACGAAGTATTTTGGTCTGTGCCTGTGGGAGGAGCTTTTGATTGTGACGCTGCAGCTTTTACCGCACCTGATTACAAGATATGTGTCGGCTCTGCATATTTTTCTGGAAAATTCGGTGATGAGCGAGGCGCTGTGCATTCCGCTGTTTACTTTTTTTGTATATTTTCTCTTGCGGATGCTTCTCGAGGGCAGGTGGAAGGACGCCTTTTTTGCGCTCCTGTTTTCCTATCTTCTCTCCATGACCAGAGGGCAGATGATGACGACCATTCTTCTGTGGGCGCTTCTGCTTGGAGTCCGCACATTGGCGCAGAAAAAATATCTGACATTGTTTATCGCAGCGTCGTCGGTGATTCTTGTTTTTCTTTTGCGGGATCTGACGGTTCACGTGTACAATTACGGTGTGACAGGGTATTTTATGGGTAACACCTACGGGAAGGTCAATACGCTGACCAATGTGATCTACGCCTGCGACGAGGAGCACAGGGAGGTTTTCGAGGAGGGTGATTTGGAGCAGGCATTTTTCGACTGCTTTTACAATAAATCCATGGAGCGGAGACTGAATCATGTGTATGGCGGAGACAGCTTTGACGAGCGGGCCGCGTATCTGGAAGAAAACCATGATATTTTGAAGTTCCAGGTTTTGGAGGCGGAGCTGTCGGCTTACTACTTCGGTTTGGGCAAGGTGGACTACTATCAGCAGAGCAGTATGTCCGATGTGATGGCGGGCAGGATGATGAAAAAGCTTTTACCTGCCTGTTTCGGCCAGTGGCTCTACGATTATATTTTGCTGTGCCGAAACGGATTTGTCAGGAGCATTGCCGTAGTACATCCGATCATCAATTTTGTGGCGCTCTTTCTGTATCTGCTGGCCGTGGGACTTGCCCTGTGGCAGGCTTTTGTAAAAAGGCGGTTTCGGGCGGCGGTTGTTATGGGAACGGCGGTATTGTTTATCGTGGCGAACGTGTGCGCGACTTCGATTACAATCATGTGTCTGTCCAGGTACATGATATACGGGTTCTCAATTTTTTATATCGCACTTTATCTGTTAATCCGGGAAGTGTGGAAAGAAAGACAAATTGAAAAAAGCAGCGCGTAGAACGCTTCGGAATGGAGGAGAAAATGAGTTATCAGGACATTACGTTTGAAAAAGGCACTTTATTTGTGGTGACAGGCGGCGCGGGCTTTATCGGCTCGAATCTCTGTGAGGCGCTGCTGGACATGGGGTGTAAGGTGCGCTGTCTGGACAATCTGTCCACGGGAAAGTATGAAAACATTGAACATTTTATGGGAAAGGAAGGATTTACCTTCATCGAGGGAGACATCCGGGATTTTGAGACTTGCGAGAAGTCGTGTATTGGCGCCGACTATGTGCTGAATCAGGCTGCATGGGGGAGCGTGCCAAGAAGTATAGAGAAGCCGCTTCTCTATGAGGAGATCAATATCCGCGGCACATTGAATATGATGGAGGCGTCGACGCAGTGTGGCGTTAAAAAATTTGTGTATGCATCCAGCTCCTCCGTCTACGGCGACTCCACGGAACTTCCAAAGAGGGAGGGCCAGGAAGGAAAGGTAATTTCTCCATACGCCCTGACGAAGAAGACTGACGAGGAGTACGGGCGATTATACAAAGAGCTGTACGGGCTTGATACTTACGGACTCCGCTATTTTAATGTGTTTGGCCGCAGGCAGGATCCGGACGGAATGTATGCGGCGGTGATTCCTAAATTTATCAAGCAGCTTCTCCACGGGGAGACGCCCACGATCAACGGGGACGGCAGACAGTCGCGTGATTTCACTTATATAGACAACGTGATCGAGGCAAATCTGCGCGCCTGCAAGGCAAAAAGCAGCGCGGCGGGGGAGGCGTTCAACATCGGCGCGGGTGGCAGGCTCTATCTGATTGACATGTACGAACAGCTCTGCAAGGCGCTTGGCGTTACGGTGAAGCCGAATTTCGGGCCGCCGAGAGTTGGAGACGTGCGGGATTCCAACGCGGATATCAGCAAGGCGAGGAAACTTTTGGGGTACGATCCGTCCTATGATTTTGAGCAGGGGATTATGCTCGCTATTGACTGGTACAGGAATTATCTCAAATAAATATCGAACGTTATCGAAAAGGAGACGGCAGATATGAAGTACAAAGTAGTCGTATTCGGGGTGAAAGACACCTCGGAGAATATTGTCAATTTTATACAGAAGGAAATCTGTCCCGTCGATCTGATTATCACGATCAGTCCGGAGGTGACGAAGAAAAACGAGGTTTCGGGATACAAGGGACTTTCCGGTTTGACAAAAAAATATGGAATTCCTGTGCATGAGGCGGACAGCTACTTTCTGACGGATGAAAAGACGCAGAAGCTGATGCGGGAGAACGAGTTTGACATCGGCATTTCCATGGGCTGGCAGCGGTTGATTCCGGCTTCCGTGTTGGACTGCTTCCAATATGGCATATACGGTTTTCACGGCAACAGCGGATATCTCCCTTTCGGGCGGGGCCGTTCGCCCTTAAACTGGTCGGTGATTCTCGGGGACACCCGTTTTAACCTGAATCTGTTCCGCTACGACGAGAAAGCGGACAGCCCCAATGTGTTTGCTACGGAGATGTTTTCCATAACCCCCCACGACGATATCCGCACGGCGCAGTATAAGAACATGATCTGCTCGAAACGGCTGATCCGCCGGCTGCTCGCCGCATACGGGAGCGGCCATATCGATATCCGCACGAATTCCAAAGATTTTGACTCCTGGTACGGGAAACGGACGGCGGCGGACGGAAAAATTGATTTCCATAAAAGAACACGTGAAATTTATAATCTGATCCGCGGGGTGGCGGCGCCGTTTCCGGGAGCCTTCGCCTTTTGCGGGGAAGAGGAGGTGCGCGTGTGGGAAGCCCATCCTTTTGACGAAATGATCGATTTTTCGGCCTACGCACCGGGCGAGGTGATAGATGTCTTTGACGGAAAGCCGGTGGTGCGCACGGTGGACGGTTCGCTTTTGATTGACCGCTATGAGAGCAGCCTGACACTGGAAGCGGGGGATGTCCTGGCTTAAGGCAGGCCCGGATAGAGACGAGGCCTAAACTGCAATGTTCGCAGAATGGCCGGGAGGGACAGGATATGGAGAAACCGATACATGTGCTGCACGTGCTTGGCGGCGTGGGACTTGGGGGCGCGGAGAGCCGCATCATGGATCTCTACCGGCAGATGGACACGGAGAAGATTCAGTTTGACTTTCTGGTACATGCTTCTGCCGTGAAAAGGGGATTTCAGGAGATGCGGCGTGCTGACATAGACGTGGAAAAACGGAATGAAAAAACTGGCACGAGCGTCAGAAAACCGCAGTTTTATGATGAGGAGATACAGGCTATGGGCGGCCATATTTACGTGCTCCCCAAGTTTAAGGTATATAATTATTTTTCTTACAGAAAAGCGGTTAAGGCTTTCTTTGCGGCGCACAACGAATTTCAGGTAGTACAGGGGCATATGACAAGCACGGCGGGTATTTATCTTCCCGTCGCGAAGAAGGCCGGCGTGCCCGTCACGGTAGCACATGCCAGAAACGCGGGCGTGGTGAAGGGCCTAAAAGGGGCTGCCACGAAATTTTTCCGCAGGGGACTTGCAAAAAAAGCGGATTACTGCTTTGCGTGTTCGGCTCTGGCAGGACAGGATGTGTTCGGCGGGGAAGCCATGAAAGCGGGAAAGGTAAAGATTATCCACAACGCCATTGACGTGGGAAGGTTTACGTACAATGAAAAGGTGCGGCAGGAAGTCCGGTCACAGCTCGGCATATCAGGGGAGCTTGTGCTCGGGCATGTGGGAAGGTTCGAGTATCAGAAAAATCATCCGTACCTGCTGGATGTTTTCGCGGCGGTGTGCAAGGAGAGGCCGGATGCCCGTCTGCTGCTTCTCGGAGACGGAGAGGACAGGCCGGCCATGGAGGAGAAGTGCAGGCGGCTGGGCGTCGCCGGACAGGTGACGTTTTTGGGCAACAGAAGAGACGCGGACCGGTTTTACCAGGCGATGGACTTTTTTCTTCTTCCCTCCTTTTTTGAGGGGCTGCCGGGCGTGCTGGTGGAGGCGCAGGCGGCCGGACTTCGATGTATCGCGTCGGATACCGTGACAAGGGAGGCGAAAGCCACGGAGCTTGTGACTTACATGAGCATTCAGGAACAAGCCGGCCTTTGGGCACGGGAAATTCTTTCCCAGGCGGACTATGAGCGCAGGGACACGGCGGAAGAAATGCGGAAAGCGGGATTTGACGTGCGCACGCAGGCGGAAGGGTATTGCAGATTTTACACCCGCGGTCAGTGAGTAGAGCCGCAGGGCGCTCAAAATGCGGAATAGACTGAAAATTATGGATGATTATTATGAAAAAATTATTGTTGATCGTCCCATCCCTTCATCAGGGCGGGGCGGAAAAGGTATGTGCGGCGACGGCTGTTGCTTTGAAACCGTACTTTGATGTGCGGATAGCCATATTTGACTCCGCAAACATAGATTTCGACGTGGAGGACATTCCGGTGACGGACCTTGGGCTGCCAAGCCGCCCGGGAAAACTTTCTAAAGTTTTCAATGTTTTAAGACGGGGGCACAGACTCAGGCGGCTGAAAAACCGGGAGCGGATCGATATCGCCTACAGCTTCGGCCCTACGGCCAATCTGGCCAATGTTTTTGCGGGGCGGCTTTTCTCGCGCAAAGGAGCGAAATGCTGGCTTGGCGTCATGAGCTATATGGATATGGACAGTTCCTGGCTTGGTCTTTTTTGCAAAAAAGCGGACAGGCTTTTGTGCTGCTCGGAAACGCTTCGCGGCATGATCGAAAAGAAATATGCGTGTGGCTGCACATACACCCTGACGGGGTTTTTTGACATCGGGCAGATTCGGGCGCGCGCACAGGAGGGTGAGGCGCATCTTCCCTGGCGGGACGGACGGATTATCGTCTCCATGGGACGGGAGGATGTGGTTAAGGGCTTCTGGCATCTGTTAAAGATCTTTTCGCTGGTACACGCCAAGCTGCCGGATACAAAGCTTCTCATAATCGGCAAGGGTGAATTTACGCAGTATCGGAAACTGGCGGCTGATTTGGGTGTTGCCGACGAGGTGCATTTTGCCGGGCTTCAGAAAAATCCGTATCCCTATTTGAAAAAAGGGGCGCTCTATCTTCTGACTTCCTACTGGGAGGGTTTTCCCAATGCGCTGGTGGAGGCGATGGCGATGGGGCTTCCGGCGGTGGCTACGGATTGCATGACCGGGCCGGCGGAGATTTTTGACGGGAAATACGGGGTTCTTGTGCCAAACATGGGAAAGGAGCCGGATATGGACGCTTCCCATATCGAGGAGGAAGAGAGAAGTACGGCGGCCCGGGTGGTATCCCTTTTGCAAAACGAGGAGGAAATGGCGCGTTATGGCAGATTGTCGGTGGAGCGCGCGGGCGTTTTCTCCAAGGAGAATTATATCCATAAAATCAGGGAGTGGTCGGTTTGACGTGTGGGAAGAATTTTGCACGAGTTTGAGCGTGGCAGGGAGGAAATATGGCTCGTAAGATTGCGTTTCATTTAAATTGTCTGGAGCAGGGCGGAGCGGAAAGGGTGGTGTCCAACCTGTCCAACCGTTTTGTGAAAAACGGATATGAGGTGCTTGTCGCCACGGAGTGGCAAGGAGAAAACGAATTTCAGACAGACGAGAGGGTGCGGCGCGTGCATGTGGGACTGCGGCCGGGCGACGAGAAAAAAGGACGTCTCGCGCAATTTTTTCTGCGCATCCGCTATCTGAAGCAGTTTTTGAAGGAGGAGAGGCCGGATGTCCTGATCCCTTTTGCCAGAAAAGCGCTTTACAGGGGGCTGACGGCGGCTTACTTTATTAAGATTCCGGTTATTATTTCCATACGCACGGATCCTGTGGGGCACTACGACAGACCTTTTGACAAGGTGCAGATTCCATTCCTATTTCCGAGAGCCGACGGCTGCGTTTTTCAGACAGAGGGAGCCAGAGAGTTTTTTGCGCCGAGATTACAGAAAAATTCGTGTATCATTTTAAATCCGCTCAACCCGAAGTATATCGGCGTACCGGAGCCAGAAAAGCGCACAAAGACGGTGGTACAGTCGGGACGTCTTGTAGACTTCAAAAATCAGGTGATGCTGGTCAGGGCATTCCATGAGGTGCACAAAAAGCATCCTGACTATGATCTGAAAATATATGGCAGGGATACGCAGGACGGCACGAAGGAGCTTCTGGAAAAGACAATAGGGGAGCTTGGCGCGCAGGACTACGTGCATTTGATGGGCGCCAGCGACAGTTTGGAGCAGGAGCTTACGGATGCGGCCTTGTTTGCTTTCAGCTCGGACTGGGAGGGATTGCCAAACGCGCTTATGGAAGCCATGGCGCTGGGACTTCCCATCGTCGCCACGGACTGTCCCTGCGGCGGCCCGCGCACGATCATGACTAACGAGGTGGACGGTCTTTTGATTCCCATCAAGAACCAGAAAGCGATGGAGGATGGCATCAACCGTCTGATTGAAGATCCTGCGCTGGCAAAAAGGCTTGGCCGCAATGCCAGAAAGATTGCCGAGAGGGCAAACGACGAGGCGATTTTCGGGCAGTGGAGGGATTATATCGACGAGGTGTGCGAGGCATATGGCAGGAAACATAAGGGCTGACGGCGGCTATGGATTGACGGGAGAGGAACCGGAGGCTGAAGGCAGGGAAGATAAGGCCGCGCAGAAAGAACAGGGCGCGGCAGTCACGGAGGATAACGCATGGGAACGGACAGCGATATGAGAATACAACGCCCCACGGGACGTAAGCTTGTTATTCTGCTCCCCTTTTCTCTCTGCTATGCCCTTTTTGTCGTGCTGGGGGATTGGCAGGGATCGGTGGATTACAGCAATGCGCAGAACTTAGGCAGGATTGTGCTGTGGACGGCAGGCAGTTTTCTTGTGCTGTTGGCGGTGGGGTTCCTTGCGGAAAACGGGCAGGCTCTTTTGACGTCCTTTTTGCCGGTCAGCTTGCGGTGGTCGCTTGAAAAAGTGTTTCCGCCAAGAAAGAGACGGCAGGGGCGCTGGTGGATCTGGCTTTTCTTTTTCCTTTTCTGTCTCCTGTGTTACCTGCCCTACTATCTTATGTATTATCCGACTTGGTTTAACAACGACGCGGTGTGGCAGATGGAACAGGCTTTGGGACTTGCGGCGAAATCAAACCATCATCCGTATTTTCACACGCTTATCATCAAGGTTTTTCTGACCGCAGGGTATGGTCTTTTTAAAGACTACACGGCGGCGGTGGCGCTTTATACTTTTTTTCAGATGGCGCTTGTGGCCGCTGTATTCGGGTTTTATCTGTATCTCATGTATCGGAGGGGAACAAGGCTTCTGTGGATGGCCCTTGCGGTATTTTTCTATGCCCTGCTTCCCGTAAATGGCATGTTCAGTATTTGTATGGGAAAGGACGCCTGGTTCACGGCGGCGTTTCTTCTGTTTATGTGGGCCGTTCATGAGTGCGGCAAGGCGGGGACGGTCGGAAAACGGCAGTGGCTTGTTCTTTTTGCGACGGGCCTGTCGGTTTGCCTGCTTCGAAGCAACGGTATTTTTATCTTTGCAGGGACGGCCTTTTTCCTGATTCTGTCGCGGATTTGCGGGAAAGACAAAAAAAGCGGGGAGAGAAGAAAGCCTTTCTTCGGTTTGAAGGACGGGTATATGTATTTGTCATTGGCTTCCGCGCTGCTATGTTATCTGCTCTGGCAGGGGCCGGTTTTAAGCACGCTTGGCGTGGAGCCGCCGGATACGATCGAGAGCCTGACAATGCCGGTCCAGCATCTGCTCTGCGCTTATGTCAGAGGAGGGAGCCTCACGCAGGAGGAGGTGGCGATGATTGACCAGGTGGCGCCGCTTGAGAGGATCGATGATTTTTACAATCCGTATCTGTTTGATATGACAAAAAACTATATACGGGAAAATGGGAATCAGGAAATGATCGCGGACAATAAGTGGGCGTATGCCAAATTATGGCTTCAGGTTGGCCTTCGAAATCCGATGCAGTATCTTGAGGCGGAGATTCGCCAGACAGCGGGTTACTATGCCCTGCACATTCCACACGAGCAAATTCTTTACAGCGAATATTTTATGGTGGAAAATCCGTTTGGGATTGAGACGCGCAGGAAGGTGTTTTCCTATGACGACAGTCTGGCAATGAGTGAATTTCTGCTTTGGTTTCAGGCGTTTTACAACAAAGTGTGGAGCCTGGGGATAAACACCTGGATTTTGCTTCTCTGCCTGGCATGCGCGCTGTACGCCGGAAAGCCGGCGCTCGTCTATGTGCCCTGCCTTATGCTTCTTGGAAGTTTGCTTCTTGCGACGCCTGTGTACAATGAGTTTCGCTATGCCTACGGGATATTTGCGGCGTTACCCTTGCTGATCGAGTTTTCGATTGGCCCGGTGGAGGTTACCGATGATAAAAAAATGGTTTAAGGCGGCGCTTTTTCTTCTGCCGATCTTTATATTTATAGGAACGGTCAACTGGTACGTCGATTCTTATGCGCTTTTGCGCGTCACCTACGACGATATTGCCGCGCGGATGGCGGAGGGGAAGCATGTGGAGGGGCTGGAGGATTCTGATTATAATGACAGAAATCTCCTGTCGGCCCGTATCAGCGGGATGGATGAGGCACCGCAGGTCATGGTTCTCGGTTCCAGCCGGGTGTACACCTTCGACCACAATATGTTTGGAACGGAATCTTTTTACAACGCGGGGCTGTCGGAAGCCACGATCTATGACCTGCTCGCCGTGGCGGGTATTTTGACCGGCCAGGGAAAGCTTCCGCAAACAGTGGTGATCGGGGTGGATCCCTTCCTCTTCAATACGAGTCACGACAACGAAAAGTGGAGAGAACTGGAAGATTACGCGGACTATATGAGAGGGATGCTGGACGGGAAACTGGACGGGGAGACGGTTCTTCTTCGCAAAGATACAGGCAGGGATTACGGGAAAGCGCTTTCTCTGGATTATTTTCGCTATAATGTGACGCTGCTTCCCGAAAAAAAGCGGTTTGCCGTTTCCTATACGGACGCCTGGGAGACGGAAGGGTATGTCAAACATTGTGACGGAAGTGTCAGTTATCAGCGGGAGCTTCGTGAGGTGGAGCAGGCTTCGGTGGAGGATATGACGAGACAGGCCATGGAGGAGCATGTAGTCTACCGTATGACGGATTACCATGAGATTGATGACGGGCATTTTTGGTATTTTTCGGCATTGGTCTGGCATTTGCAGGAGGCCGGCACAGAGGTTATTTTATACTTGCCACCCTATTCGCCCATGATGTATAATTACATAGAATCTGAGGAGGATTTTCGGATCACGCTCGAGGTGGAGGAAAAGGTGAAGCGGCTGGCAGCCGATAGCGGCGTCGCGCTTTACGGTTCCTATGACCCTGCGGGATGCGGACTTGAGATGACGGACTTATATGACGTTTACCATGTAAAAGCGGAAAAGACGGCGGATACCTATTATCCGGTGACAGATGTACGCTGATGCAGGAGGATATGGAGCAGAGATGAAAGCAAATGTAACTTACTGGCTGGACGAGTCGGCAAAACGTTTTCCGGATAAGGCGGCATACGTGGATGAAAAAAAGGAAATTACGTTCGGGATGCTGCGCGCCCAGGCGAGAGCCATTGGCGGCGAGCTGGCGCAGAGAGGGCTTTTTAAAAAGCCTGTCGTCGTTTTTCTTGAAAAAGGTGTGGATGTGCTTGTCTCCTTTATGGGGGCGGCTTATAGCTGTAACTTTTATTCCCCCATCGATGTGGACATGCCGGGAAGCCGTGTCAACAAGATACTGGAAGTTTTGGAACCGGCGCTGGTCATCACCACCGGGGCTTTGCGGGACGTGTTTTCGGCGTATGATTATGAAGGGGATTTTCTTTTGCTGGAAGATATCCTGGCGCAGAGCCAGGACAAACCGGAGTCTGCGCGGGACGCGGCCCTGGACCGTGCAAGAAGCAAGGGAGTTGACACCGATCTTCTGTATGTGCTGTTCACTTCCGGGTCCACGGGGATTCCAAAGGGAGTGACGATCAATCACCGTTCCGTCATAGATTACATAGATTGGGTGACGGAAACTTTTGGGATTACGGAGAAGGACAGCTTTGGAAACCAGGCGCCGTTTTACTTTGACAATTCCATTTTAGATATTTACAGTACTTTGAAAACAGGTGCGACTACCTATATTATTCCGAAGACGCTTTTTGCGCAGCCGGTTTTGCTGCTTGCGTATTTAAAGGAAAAGAAAATCAACACCATTTTTTGGGTGCCCTCGGCGTTGATTGTGGTGGCAAAGCTCAAGGCGTTCAGAAATGTGGATTTGTCGGATACTTTGCGGCGGGTGCTGTTCTGCGGAGAGGTTATGCCGAATAAGCAGCTCAATGTATGGCGGAAATTCCTGCCGGACGTACAGTATGCGAATCTTTACGGCCCGACGGAAATCACCGACGCCTGCACATATTATATCGTAGACCGCGACTTTACGGATGAGGAGCCGCTTCCCATCGGGTTCCCCATGCCGAATACGGATATCCTTGTGTTAAATGAACGGGATGAGCTTGTGACAGGCGAGGAAGCGGGCGAACTCTGCGTCAGAGGAACATCCTTGTCCATGGGCTACTATAAAAATCCGGAGAAAACGGCGGAGGCTTTTGTGCAGAATCCTCTGAACAAGGCCGTGCCGGAGACGATTTACCGGACGGGGGATATTGTAAAATATAATGAGCGAGGGGAGATCCTTTATCTTTCCAGAAAAGATTTCCAGATTAAGCACATGGGACACAGGATTGAGCTGGGAGAGATCGAGACGGCCGTGTCTTCCTTGCAGGAAATTTCCTTAAACTGCTGTCTATATGACGGGAAGCGAAGCAAGATTGTGCTTTTTATCGAGGAGGAACTTGAAAAAGCATACATCAACGAAAAGATATCCCGTCTTGTGCCGGACTATATGCTGCCGGATAAGGTGATCCATGTGGAGAAAATGCCGATCAATGCCAACGGAAAAATAGACAGGGTGAAATTGAAGGAATATATAAAATAGCAGATCAAACAGGCCGTTTTTGTCAGACATTTCATGATGCATGAATGCTGGAGCGGGCGGGACTTTTAACAGGATGGAATTTTATGAAGACGGATTTTCAACGAATTGTGGTGATCGGATACGGGAAAGTAACCGGAGAGGTTTTGAAATATACGTATGACAGAGGGGCGGACTACGGTTACGGGCTGGAATTTATCGAGCATGAACTTCACGCTTTGAGTGTCACGAAGCTGATATGCGAGGAGAGAGGCATTCCCTTTGCATCCATGCCGGATAAGCGGGAGCTTGCGGCGTATTTGGGAGAAATCGAAGAGAAAACCCTGATTATTTCCGCCAGCAACAATTTTCTTTTTCCGGCCTCCCTGGTGGAGCGGGAGAATATTACGATCATCAATTTCCACAATGCGCTTCTGCCGGACTATCCGGGAAGAAATGCGCCGAGCTGGGTTATCTATCAGGGAGAGGAGCGAACGGGTATCACCTGGCACTACGTGACGGCCGGCGTGGATGAGGGGAACATTATTATCCAAAAAAGCTGTGAGATCGGCCCCGACACGAGGGCTTATGAACTGACGGAGGAGTTGATGAATCTGGCCAGCGAGGGCTTTTATGAATGTTTCGACGCGGTTTTGACGGAGTGCGCCATGACAAGACCGCAAAGTTTTCCGCCGGGAAGACGGATGTACCGCTCCACCGAGATACCGGGAGACGGTTTTATGGATTTGGAGGAGAAACCGGAGAACTTGTACCGGCTGCTTCGCAGTGTGGATTATGGGAAAAGCGGTATTTTTCCGCCGCTTCAAACGGAGATTGGGGGAGCGCGTGCGGAGGTTTTGCGATACCGGAAGATTTCTCCTGAAAAGAAAAAGGAGGAGGCGGGGATGGTATATCTGCCTCTCGATGACGGAAATTTACTGAAAATTAAATACCGCACGTTATAAAATGACTTGCGATTTGCAGAAAAAAAGGAAAGGACGAATAATTTATGGAAGAAAAAGTTTTGGAAGTACTGGAGGAGTACTGTGAGGAGGCACTGGGCTACAAAGGCGACAATATGATGGAGGAGGGCGTGATCGATTCCTTTACCGTCATCAACATCGTGAGTGAGCTTGAGGATGTATTTGATATAGAAATTGACGCCAAGTACGTTGTGGCGGAGAATTTCAGGAACAAAGAGGCGATTATTGAGCTGGTGAGACAACTGGTGGAAGAATAGGGTGGGAATGCAACTTATATCTACTGCATTTATTATCATGTGGGTGATTTCGTTTGCCATTTACTACCTGGTGCCGGGAAAATGGCAGTGGGTAGTTTTGGCTGTGGCGAGCGGCCTGTTTTATGTGATCGGCACAGGGGGGATCCCGATCGGGATTCTGCTGACCGGAGCGGGGACGTACGCCTGCGGCTTGTATTTAAAGAACAGTCTGGCGGCGCAGAGAGAAGCGCTTTCGGGGTGTGTGGATAAAGAGAAGAAAAAGACGGTGAAGGTGGGATTTGAGAGGCAGAGAAAGCGCGTTCAAATCCTTTATTTTGTTTGCAATCTGGCTATTTTGCTGACGACCAAATATATGATGGCGGCGTTGCCGATTTTGCGCCGGGCCAGACTGATGCCGGATGGCGACGCTTTCTTTTCGCGGGTGGTGATGCCGCTTGGCATCTCCTTCTATACGCTGACAGCCATCGGATATGTGGTAGACGTGGGGCGTGAGCAGTGCGAGGCACAGGAAAATCCGCTGAAGCTTCTGCTCTTTTTGTCCTATTTCCCGTCCATTACCCAAGGTCCCTTCAACCGCTATGAGAAGCTGCGGGCGGAGTTTGAGAGAGAGCATGTATTTGATTATGAGAAGATGCTTTTCGGTGTGCAGCGGTTTGTATGGGGCGCATTCAAGAAACTGGTGATTGCGGACAGAATCAACCTGTTTGTGGGGAACGTCTTCGGGGGCGCCGGGCAGGGGAGTCCCGGCAGTGTCTACGCGCTGGCGGTGATTTTTTATATGCTGCAGCTCTATGCGGATTTTTCAGGGTATATGGATATGGCGATGGGCGTCAGCGAAACTTTCGGTATCGCTTTGCCTGAAAACTTCAAAAGACCTTACTTTTCCAGGTCGGTGGCGGAATTTTGGCGAAGGTGGCATATCACCCTCGGCACCTGGTTTAAGGATTATGTGATGTTCTCTTTCGTCATGTCGGGGATCGGGCGCAAGATCGGAAAGAGCGCAAAAAAAAGATGGCCGCGGATGGGAAAACATGTGACGGGCATGATCGGAACGATGCTTGTCTGGCTGCTGACGGGTATGTGGCACGGAAGAACCGCAGGCTATATTCTGTGGGGCGTCTATTACGGACTGATTATGTGTACTTCCCTTGTGCTGGAAAAGCAGTATATTATATGGAAGGAACGCCTTTCCATAAAGGAGGGAAAGCTCTATTCCCTGTTTTGTATGGCGCGGACCTGGCTGATTGTTTTTCTGGCGGATGTGATGATCCGGGCGGAGAATCTTTCCCAGGCGGGGGCGGTTTACCGCGCGTTTCTGACGGACTTCCGATTGAAAGAAGGAATTTTGAGCGTGACCGACTACGGACTGAGCAAGTATGGCTTTTTGCTGCTGGCGGCGGCCTGTCTGGTATGGCTTGCGGTTTCGGTGTGGGAGGAACAGGGAAAAGACGTGCGGCGTATGCTTGCGTCCTGTCCGATGGCGGTAAGGTGGTGCTGCTATTACGGGGTAGTGCTGCTTTTGGTTGTCACGGGGATTTACGGTGGAAGCTATGATACGGCGGCGTTTTTGTACCAGAGCTTTTAACGGTGTTGAACTGTATTACAAGGAGAGAGAGGATTGTGAAAGAAAAGAAGTGGGCGGGAATTGGCATTTTGATAGCGAGTGTTATAATAATAGCTGTAATTAGTATCACTCTCGTGGCGGGCGCGGGATACACGGTGCTGATCGGGGATGATTTTACCCACGGCGTGAGAGTTGGCGCTTTCCATGTATCTTTGCCGAAGTATTTTGCAGCGTCGCTCATGTATGTGAAGGATTTGTACATGGACTGGCAGGGAACCTGGTTTTCCATGTTCCTGCAGGCGTTCCTCTCCCCTGTCAATAATTTTGGCATGCCGCAGCTTCGTGCGGTTATGATGGGAAACGCCATTCTCTTTCTGGCGTCGCTCGTTTCGCTGCTGTGGACGGGACTTTCCTTTTTTTCTTCTCAAAAGGGAAAGGAAGAGGAGAAAAGCATGATTCCCCTGCGGCTTGTGATTCTGGCGTTGACCTTCGCGGCCGTGACAAATGCGGATGTTTACACGGAAATTTACTTTTGGTTTTCCGGCGCGGTTGCATACAGTATGCCTTTTTCCATTATGTTGCTTGCCCTGACGCTGCAGCTTTTTATAAATAGGGAAGGGACGCGGCCCGGAATGAAAAAACCCTTTGCCGTCATTGCGGGCATTTTGCTTTTTCTCTCTTCCGGCGGTTCCCTTGCGGTTGCGGGAACAGGATGTTATTTATCGCTGGTGGTTTTGGCTGTATTTTTTCTTTATAACCACCGGATATCGGTTTATAATGCTGCGGTTTTTGCCGCAGGGCTCGCCGGTGCGCTGATCAATGCGGCGGCGCCCGGCAATTTTTCCCGGCATGACAAGACGGCGGGGGGAAGCCTGCATTTCGGACAGGCGCTTATGTACACGGCGCGCATGTTTGTGGAGGAAGGGAGCAGGCTTTTCAGGGAGACTATATTCGGTATTGTGTTTCTGCTGCTGATTGTGGCTGGGGTTTATCTGTCAGGAAAATGCCGTATTGCGCTCAAAGAATACGGGACGGCCACAGTGCTTGCGCTGGCGGCGGGGCTTGTAGCGGAGTTTCCTGTTGCGCTGGGCTACGGAAGCTTCAATATACCAAACAGATGTTATTTTATTATTGACACAACGCTGGTGATTTCCCTGTTGAATCTGGCAATATTGACCGGCGTCTGCCTGCACAGACTTGCCGGACTTCCCTCAGACGGAAGAAGCCTGTCAATCATGCTCTATATTTGTCTCGCCACGGTGATTGTAAGCCCGTTGAAGCTTGAGGAAGCGCCTCTTTACCGTGTGGCGCGCTCCGTGCACAACGGAAGCTACAGGGAGTATTACGGAAAGTGCGTCGCTCTTTATGACTATCTGGAAACCTGCCCAGAGGAGGAAGTGATCCTGGAGATGCCGGAGTACATAGAGGACTTTGAGTGCTTCTATTTTGACACCGATGAGACAGGCTGGGTGAATGTGGGAATGGCGCAGTATTACGGAAAAAAATCGGTAAAACGGGCGGAGTAGACACAGGAACTTTGCACAAAACGGGGCATAATGTGGATAGATGGACATCGCACGCGGGGGTGTGTTATAATGTACGCGATGGCAATGAGCAGTGCGCATACGTAAGATGAAAAAATGACAGCTTGCTGGCAATTTTTTCAGATTGCGGATGTATAGGGCGAAGCCCGTGAGCGAGGAAAACCGAAGGTTTTTCGAGCGAGCACTGCGTAGATGAAAAAATGACAGCTTGCTGGCAATTTTTTCAGATTGCGGATGTATAGGGCGGTGCTAAGCGCCAGTGGCGCTTGCTCAGCACGGACCGAAGCGGAGCGAAGACAGCCCGTGAGCGAGGAAAACCGAAGGTTTTTCGAGCGAGCACTGCAAAGCCAGGCAACCCCAAAAAGAAGACAAAATGATTGGAGATTTTTTGTGGATTCTGTACTATCTGTAATTGGTAGTGTTCTGATTGTGACACTGTTTGCCTGTCTGTTTTGTGCGATCGGCAAAGAGATACTGGATAAAACGGGAGAAACTGCCGCTCACCGGTGTTTTACCTTTGCGGCCTCCTATTTTACGGGCATGGCCGTTTATCTATCGGCGCTTAGAACGTTGACGTTAGCGATTCCTTATAAAATTGCTTTTTGGGTTCTGCTTGTAGTAGCAGTTCTTTATGCGGTTTTGAAACGGCGTCGCGTATATTTAAAGCGGATAACCGAAAATGCGGTTCTGATAGCAGTTATGGCCGGTATATGGATCGCCCACACGTTTCACGCGTTGTTGTATCGCCTGACAGACGTCTCGAGAGAGCTGACGCCTTACGACGGAATCGGCACGATCGGCTCTTTAAGGTATGCGGGTATCGCCGATTATTTTATCGGACGTAACCGGATACCGGTACTGAATCAGTCTTACGGACAGTCGCTTCTGGCGAGCTTCAGCGGTCTGCTGGGCAGTCGTAATCTCTGCTTTGCCCTGACTCTCTGGCTTGCGCTTAGCGGCGCTTTCCTGTGCCTGCTTTTGTACGGCGTGTTCCGCAAATATTTTTCGGTATGGCTTAGCACTTCGCTTACCTGTGTGGTTCACATGGGAAGCGTTTCCCTTACATTTGCGCCTATTCGCGTCGTTGACAGCGATTACCCGCTAATATCGAGCGGCTATACGGATTCTGTTGTCGGCGTGGCGACCTTCTTTATCTATTTGTGGCTGCTGGTACAGTTGCTGCGCGATAACCGGAAAGTTGGCTTTCCCCATTGTCTTTTGACGGTCTGCTTTGTGCTGTACTGGGCTATGAGTGCGCCGCACAATATTTGCATTCTGCTTGGAACGGGCGCTTTTCTGATTTTGTTTTTGCTTTTCGGAAAGGACTATATAAGCGCCGGCAAGGGCGTTAAGCTGGGAGGCGTCATTTTGGCGGCCTGTCTGCTTGGCATTTTCGAGGGAGGTATGCTGACGCCTTCCGGGCTTGCCGAGGAAATTCCGGTGGAAGGCGTTATGACGGTAGCGGGTGTTGACGAAGAGAAGCCGAGCGAAGGTATTGCGATCGTTCCGGTGATGAACTATCAGCTTTCGAGGGAACCGGGTGTGCTGTGGGGTCTTGCGCAGAATACGCCCTATATGAAAGAGACGTTGGATTGTGCGGTGCGTGCGTTTCAAAACAGCGAGTGGTATGTACTTTTATATTGTCTGACGGCGCTGTGGTGGGATAGCGTACGCATTATTTTCTGGCCCTTGCTCGGCGTTTTGGGAATCATGATGGCATCGTACTGGCACAAGGAGAGTAAGGAAACCGGCTATTGGGCGGTAATGGGTTTCAGCTCTCTGGCTATTGGCTATCCGATTGCTTTTTTCATTTCTCTCAATGCCTACAAATGGGCGCTGTCCCGGTTTGCGATGCCTTTCTACTTTTTGGGTATGCTGTTTTTGGCCGTCATACTTGGAAGGGGATGGAAATCAGGGAAGGGATTGTACCGGCTGGCCAGCCTTTGCAGTGTCTTTTTTATTTTATCAGGGCAGGTTCTCGACAAAATTTTGATTTTTTACGGGAACTGCGCAAATAATGATATTTGGTCTTTGATGAAGGGAATGGTTTTGCTTGCGGGCTCATAGAGCGATGAGCGGTGACAGGAGTTTGCAAAAAACAGGTGAAGGAAGTAAAAAAATTGAAGTGGAGCATAAACATACCGGATGTGGAGAAGGAATATCATAAGCTTTTATGTGTCGGGATCGTGGGCGCGGTCCTGTTAAAGCTGCTTCTTATGGGGCTGTTTTCTTCGGACTATCAGGATTTGATGTTTATTCCGTTTGTAAGATGTTTTTTGGGAGGGGAAAACCCTTATCAATATTATTATGAAAATGGCTTACTTTCCTCCTTTCCGTATCCGCCTGTTATGCTGTATGTGGAGTGCATCGGAGGTTTATTGTTGCGCATGGGCGCATGGATGCCCGTTTTTGTGCAAAATCTTCTTTTTAAAGTGCCGCTTCTTTTGATGGATTTGCTTGGACTGTATTTTCTCATGCGCATATCCACATCGAAAAGAAAATATATTTTGATTTTGTATTTCCTGTCGCCCATTATGTTGTATGCCACCTATATGCACGGGCAGCTTGACATTGTGCCGACAGCGTTTTTGGTGGGAGCGGTATACTATCTGACGCAGGTGGGTAATTCAAAACAGGAGATCGCGCGTAATGAATGGAAGTTTGTACTGTTTCTGACGCTCTCCCTGGCCTCCAAATTTCATATCGTGGTTGTGCTGCCGCTGTTTTTTCTCTATCTCTATAAGAAAAAAGGATTTAAAAAAGCGGCTGTTATGTCCGGCTTGCCGATTTTATTTACGACATTGATCGTCCTGCCTTTTTGGGGCAGCGGCTTTGCGGATATGGTGTTGTTCAACAAAGAGCAGAATGCCATCGAAGCCGTCTATATCGATTATGGCAGCAGACATCTTTTACTTTGTGTGCTGGTACTGCTCATCATTTATTTTCAGGCGTTCTATATCAATCAGATGAACAGGGATCTGCTGATCAGTATGACAGGTCTGTTGTTTGCCGTTTTTCTCGTTTTTGTGCCGGCCATGCCTGGATGGTTTATATGGATCGTTCCCTTTTTTATGCTATATCTTGCGGGAACGCCGGTGAACAGGGGCAAGATGGTGGTGGCCTACGGCGTGTTTAACGTGCTCTATCTGCTCTACTATGTCTGTCTGCATGTGACGGAGTTTACGGATTTGTCGATTTTGGGGAGGGATCGGAATGATCTGAAATATACCGGCGCGGGGGTCGGAGATATTGTGTTTACGCTGATGGCGGGGGTATTTCTGATTCTGATCGTGTCCATGTATATAAGCGGTGTGAACAGCAATTCTTATTATAGAAGGAGAAACCGCCCCTTTACAATCGGAATTGCCGGCGACAGCGGTGCGGGAAAGAGCAGACTGCTTCTCATGCTGGACGAGCTTCTGTGTGAAAATAATATTCTGAATATTGAGGGAGACGGTGATCATCGCTGGGAGCGCGGCGACGCAAACTGGAACGAGATGACGCATCTTAATCCCCGTGCCAACTATCTCTACAGGCAGGCGGAAGATCTTCGGGCGCTGCGCTGCAATAATTCCGTAAAGAGATCGGAATACGATCACAATACCGGCACTTTTTCGGGCAGGAAAAAGCTGAAGCCGAAGCCATATGTGGTTATGTGCGGCCTGCATTCCCTGTATCTGCCGCAGATGAGGCAGGTGCTTGATCTGAAAATTTATCTGGATACCGACGAGGAGCTCAGGTATTGCTGGAAACTGCACAGGGATTTGAAAAGCAGAGGGCATTCCGCAGAGGAAATTCTGGAGCAGATGGAGAGCCGGAGAAAGGACGCCGAGAGATATATACATCCCCAAAAGCAGTATGCCGATCTTGTCATCCGCTACTATGACGTCGCATTGCAGCAAAAGAAAGGGCAGCAGGAACCGGATTTGGGCGACGGTCAGGTGAAGCTCGGTGTGGAGTTTTTGATGGATGTCAGTATCAATATAGAGCCCATGCTCGAGTATATGCGGGGAATGGGAATACATGGCAGGCAGGTCTATGATAAAGATCTGCTGCATCAGAGGGTTTCCTTTGACAGCAGTGAGCTTGATCTGGAAAAGGAGGCGTGGGGAAAAATTGCCGGCGCGGCGATTCCTCAGATGGAAGACCTGGTGGGAGCGCATATAGTGTGGGAGTGCGGCGTAAACGGCATGGTACAGGTGATGCTTCTGCTTATTATCAGTGAGATTATGAAAAGAAAATAGTGTGAGAAGAGTTTCTAAAGACGTCCCGCCATAGGACGGGACGCCAAGAAACTCTAGGAGTTGCGTTGCAACTCCGTCTCACACAGGAGAATGCCCAAAATACGGCATTCTCCGCACTTGATTGAGTCACAGCAGAGCTGTGACATGGAGGTTAGTGTATCTGAAAAGGAGAGAGAGATGTTTTCATTCGACGATTACAGGGAGATTATTCGGATTATCAAGGCGACGGGAAGACAGTGTAGCTATGCGGAGGCGCTCTCAAAAGACCGTTTTATTATCATGCGTCACGACGTGGAGTACAGTGTAGAGAGAGCATGGCGGCTGGCAAAGGTAGAACAGAGTATGGATTTTACGTCCACCTTCTTTTTCCAGTGGACAAACAACTCCTACAATATTCTGTCGCGCAAAAATATGGACATCATCAAAGACATGCACGAGAGAGGGCAGCATATCGGCCTGCATTTTGCGTTAAATGGCATGACGGATATGGAGCAGATCAAAAAACGCATCCGCATGGAAATCAATATTCTGAGTGAGATGTTCGGCTTTGAAATCACCGAATTTTCCGTGCACAGGCCGTCTAAGGATGTGCTGCGGGAAAATATTAAGCTCGATGGCCTTCTGAATGCCTACCAGGATGACTTCTTCACCTTTAGCGATAATATAACACGTGATATGAAATTGAACGTGAAATATATGTCGGACGCAAACCATATCTGGCGTTATGGTTATCCGGACGAGGCGAACATAACAGGCTATGACAAGGTGCAGATTTTGACCCATCCCTTTGCATGGTGCAAACAGGGGTATGAGAATTTTGACAATTACAGGGCGCTTATGCAGGAAAAATACGAGGAGCTTGTGCAGTCCGTGGACAACGAATGCAAAGACTTCGGGGAGTACAGGGACTATTTTATGAGTAAGGATGTAAAGTGATATGTGTGGAATATGCGGGTATGTCAGGAGACGGCAGGTCACGCCGGATCAGCTTAAGCGGATGAATGACACAATGTATCACAGGGGGCCCGACGACAGCGGGGAGGAGAGCTATCCGCTGTCGGGGGGATACCGTATGGGGCTGGCCCAGAGAAGGCTTTCCATTCTGGATTTGTCCAGTATGGGACATCAGCCCATGCATTCCGCCAACGACCGGGTGATCGTCGTTTACAACGGAGAAATTTATAATTTCAGAGAGCTGAGAGAAGAACTGGCGGACTATCCCTTCCGGTCGGACTGTGATACGGAAGTTATCATAGCCGCCTATTTAAAATGGGGGCTTTCCTGCTTGGAGCGGTTTAACGGAATGTTTGCGATCGCGCTTTTTGACAGGGCGGAGGAAAAGCTCTATCTGGTTCGGGACAGGATTGGAAAGAAGCCTCTCTATTACTGGTATGAAAACGAGGAGCTTGTGTTCGCGTCGGAGCTAAAACCTATTATGGCTTGCCCGGACTTTGAGCGGAGGATCAACAGGGCGGTTCTCTCGCGCTATCTATTCCAGCAGTATATCAACGCGCCGGAAACCATCTACGAGAATGTCTCTAAGCTGCGGCCCGGGGAAATTCTTACTTTTTATGGCGGCAGACTTACCTTTCGGAGTTATTGGAGCGTCGCCAGGGCATATGAAGAGGGAATGAGGAATCCTGTGGCAAGCTACGGGGAGGCGAAGGAAGAGCTGAAAAGGCTCCTGAAGCGGGCGGTATCGCTTCGCATGATCGCGGATGTGCCGTTCGGCTCCTTTCTGAGCGGCGGATATGATTCTTCGCTTATTACGGCGCTGGCGCAGAACAATTCTTCCGTGCCGGTCAAAACCTTCTCCATCGGCTTTCATGAGGAGAAATATAATGAGGCGAAGTATGCCGGGGCTGTGGCGCGGTATTTGGGGACCGATCACACGCAGCTCATCATCGGCGAGGAGGATATGTTCTCCATGGTAGAAAGTATCCCGACGTATTATGACGAGCCGTTTGCGGATCCTTCCGAGATTGCGACGATGATGGTGTGTAAGCTCGCGAGGCAGCAGGTGACCGTGGCTCTTTCCGGTGACGGCGGGGATGAGTTTTACTGCGGATATAATATTTACGAGAAGGTGGCCCAGGCACAGAAGCTTGATATGTTGGGCGCTATCGTGCATGGGATGTGCAGCCTGCCGGGGGTGAGAAGCCTTGCACTTGAAAAGAGACTTCCCTTTAAGGTGCGTGTGATTGCGGGAAACAGGGACAGGGAGACGAAGACCCAGTTTGGTGCGGGAAACTATCCGGCAATGGCTCGCGCTATGGTGGCGGAGATCTCAAACAAAACAGATGTTATACCTGTGCACTACCATGTGGAAAGCAGCTACCCGACAAAGGAGTGGCAGGTGAGGAGAATGCTTTTGGATATGGATACCTACTTACCGGGGGATATTTTGTGCAAGGTAGACCGTGCGTCCATGAAGTATTCTCTGGAAGCCCGTTGTCCGATTCTTGACCCGGATGTAATGGCTTTTTCCTACCGGATTCCGCATCGGTATAAGTATGCGGCGGGGGACAAGAAACATATTCTGAAAGAAATCGCATGTGATTTTATACCGAAGGAGCTGCTTGACCGGCCAAAGACGGGGTTTGGGGTTCCGATCGACAAATGGCTCAGAGGGCCGCTTAAAGAACAATTGTTATGCTGTTCTGACGCCGCATTTATAAAACGTCAGGGCGTGTTTAATGAAATGTACGTCCCGGAGATGATAAAACGTTATATTGAGATTGGCGATAAAGGCAGGGGAACAGGAGAAAACTATTCGGGACTTGTATGGTCTTTCTTTGTATTCCAGCAGTGGTACAAAAGATTTCACGGATAAGTAACGTGTGGGATGTTATAAAACAATCAAATTGCAAATGTTATATTGAAGAGAAGCAGAGAAAAATATTCAGAAAAATAAATAAATTATCAGAATATTCAGACGGACGAAAATAAATGGTAGTTTAACTAAAAATGTGTTTTTTGACGGAAAGTGTAGAAAAATGCAGGAATCTGATTCAAGAACACATGTGTTTAGTCGAAAATGAAGGAATTTATGCAAACCTATGAAGCGTAAAAGTACAGAGAAAAAAATAGCTTTCTACATCGGCTCTCTCCGAAAGGGGGGAGCAGAACGAGTGTTCGTAAATCTGGCCGAATTTTTCCAGAGAGAGGGGTATCGCGTCATCATGGTGACGCAGTACCGGAAGGAGGACGAGTATGTCCTGCCGGACGGGATCAAAAGAATTATCTCCGATATCGGAGAGGAAGAAGTCTCCTCCAGCCGGATTATCAATTTTTTCAGGAGATTAAATAAATTACATGCGATATGGAAGACGGAGAGGCCGGCGCTTATTTTATCCTGCATAGGAAAAAACAATTTTATGGCCGTGGTCACGGCTTTCGGTACGGGTGCAAAGCCGGTGGTGTCGGTGGTGGGGGAGGCCGGGGAGGAGTATCCCACAAGAGCGATGCGTCGGATGGCGGATGTTCTTTTTTCCCGGGCGGCGGGAATTATCCTGCAGACGGAGCGTTCCAGGGATTTCTTTTGCAAAAAGGTGGGAGAGCGGGCGGTGATTTTGCCAAACTCACTGAATCCCGACTTCATCAGACCAAGATATGAGGGGGAGCGGGAGAAAAGGATTGTGTCCGTGGGACGCATGGACGCCAACAAAAATCATGAAATGCAGATCAGGGCCTTTGCCGCCTTAAAGGACCGCTATCCCGATTATGAACTGGTAATTTACGGGGACGGCGAATTACGCCCCGATTTGGAGACGCTGGCGGCCTCCCTGGGCGTTTCTGAGCGGGTTGTTCTTCCCGGCGTGGTACAGGACGTAGCGAGACGGATCGGGCGTGCCTCGCTCTTTCTTCTCACCTCCTACTCGGAAGGCGTGTCGAACGCGCTGATCGAAGCGTTGGCTTTGGGACTTGCGGTGATCGCGACGGATGTGCCAAGCGGCGGCACGGAAGAGCTTATGACTGACGGCGTAAACGGGCTGGTAATTCCCGCGGGTGACAGGAAGGCTCTGGAGACGGCCATGGACAGGCTGCTTGGGGACAGGGAACTTTCGGACAGACTTGGCAGGGAGGCGGCAAAGATTCAAAATCGACTTGCCCCGGATCGGGTGAACGCCATGTGGAAAGCATATTTTGAGGAGATTATATAAGGAGAGTTTGCGGTGAGCGGAGAGGAAAAGACGCAAGGGACAAAGATCCTGCCAAAGGATGCGGGGGAGAAAGAGAAACGCGCAAAAAGGCGGCGCGAGTTGATGCAGGCAGCGGTTTTTTCGGCGCTGTTTCTGGCGGTTTTGCTGCCTGTGTCATATATGGTGAGAACCAACGGGGATGTGAAAGACCGCTTCGCGGGTTTTTACGCGGAGAAGAAGAATTCACTGGATGTGGTTATGATCGGATCAAGCCCGGTTTTTCCCTACTATTCCGCGCCAAAGCTGTGGGGAGAGACGGGGATCGCCATGTATCCTCTCTCCACCAATGTGCAAAGGCCCGCGGCCATGCGGTATCTGGTGGAGGAGGCGGAGAAAACCCAGTCTCCGGGACTTTACATTTTCGAGATGCGCATGTTTACCATGGAGGAGGCGGGGCTGATGGACAATATGGCCTACACGAGGGGCGTGACGGACAACCTGAAGCACTCTTTTTTGCGCGCGAGAGCCATACGGGGACTTGTGCCGGAAGATGATGAGGAGGGAAGGCTGAGCTATTATCTCGACATTATGAAGTACCACAACAACTGGAAAATGCTGGCGCTGCCGTCGGAGTGGGCAAACATGTTTTACCGTCACAGGCATCCCTTGAAGGGGTATACTTTCCGGGATGAAGTAGGGCCCCAGCCCATGCCGCTCTACAGTATAGGAGGCGTGCTTCCCATACCGGAGGAGCAGGAGGGGTATTTGCGGGAACTTCTCGCCTTTCTGAAAAAGGAGGGGAAGGAGGCGCTGTTCATCGTCTCCCCCTACGGTCTGTCCGTGGAAGAGCAGCAGATGTATAACTATATCAGGGATTTGGTCAACGAGGAAGGGTACTCTTTTGTCAACATGAATCAATGCTACGGGGACGTCGGCATTGTGTTTGAGGAAGATTTCGCGGATTACGGAAGCCATACCAACGCTGTCGGCGCAGAGAAGTGTACAGCCTTTCTGGCGCGCTATCTGAGAGAAAACTACGATCTGCCCGATCATCGCGGGGATCCTGCATACGCTTCCTGGGACGAGGCTTACGCGCTGTGGCAGGAGAAACAGGCGGAGGCGGTTTCGACGATCAGAGAACGGATTGCGAACGAGGATTACGCGGAGCGGGAAGAGTAGGAATATGCGAAACTCTTTTAGGGGGGAGCACAAATAGCATAATCAACACAGACGCGCTTTCGCTCCATTCCAAACGTAGTGGTACTAGACTCGAGAAGACCTCGTCAAGTACCAACGTTTTACAAGGGTCTGTTTATGATTATGCTATTTGTGCAACAACCACAGCCTTGAAGTGAGTTTCGCAGTTATCGCAGTAACGCGGAAAAGAAAAACGAAGGGAAAATAACACATGTGTGGAATAGCGGGGTTTTGTAACTGGAAAGGGGACTGGGAGAAGAATATCGGACGGATGTGCGACCGGATGCGCCACAGGGGGCCGGATGGTTCCGGGGTGTGGGCCACGGAGGATCACAGCGTGGTGCTCGGACACAGACGACTTGCCATTGTGGACTTGTCGCCTGCGGGTGCGCAGCCCATGGTTTCAAGGGACGGCAGGTATGTGATCGCCTACAACGGAGAGATATACAATCATACCGCGATCCGGAAAAAATTGCAGGCGGAAAAAAAGGCCGCCGCTTTTCGGGGAAGCTCTGACACGGAGACGCTTCTGGAAGCCATCGCCGCCTACGGGTTCAAGGATGTGCTGAAAATGGCAAAGGGAATGTTTGCGATTGCGTTGTATGACAGGGAAGAACGGACGTTATTTCTTGCTCGGGACAGAGTTGGGGAGAAGCCGTTATTTTATGGAATATTAAAGGATAATATAAATAACAGGGAGAATGATGGGAGCTTTGTATTCGCCTCAGACCTCGGATCCATCGCCTCATTAGACGGGTTTGCCAATCCGGTCAACGTAGATATATTGCGGAATTACATGCGTTACGGATATATTTCCGCGCCGTTTTCCGTATACCGGGGGATCTGGAAGCTGGAGCCGGGTAAAATATTAAAAGTTAAAGCACCATTTGACAAAGCAGAGATAGAAACCTATTGGTCCATGATGGAAACGGCTGTTATTGGACAGAAAGAACTTTTCGGGGGAAGCGAGGAGGAAGCGGCGTGGGAGCTGGAACGTCTTTTGCGGGAATCCATCGCCGGACAGATGGTGGCGGACGTGCCGGTAGGCGCTTTTCTCTCCGCCGGAATCGACAGCAGCACAGTGGTGGCGCTGATGCAGTCTCAAAGCGGCAGGAGAGTCAGAACCTTTACCGTCGGCATGTGGGAGGAGCAGTTTAACGAGGCGCCGGTGGCGAAGGAGATCGCCGCACATCTCGGAACGGATCACACGGAGGTCTATATCACGGAGGAGGATGCCAGAAAGGTGATTCCCACTTTGGCGAGGATGTTTGGGGAGCCTTTTGCGGATTCTTCACAGATTCCCACGCATCTCGTGAGCCGTATCACAAGGGAGAATGTGACGGTATCCTTGAGCGGCGACGGCGGAGACGAGCTCTTTTGCGGATATAACACATATTATTCTATTGACCGCATCTGGAACCGGGTCAGGAAAATACCGGGCGCGCTGCGGACGCCGGCAAGCGCCCTGCTGGGGCTTGCTTCATATACGGGGAACGCTTCTATGGCCGTCAGAGGCAGGCTCTTAGGCGCGAAATCGATAGAGGACATGTATCTGCGCTCGGAGATCGGAGAGGGGCTTAATCTGATCGGGAAAGCGGAAAAAAGAGGAGATTCGGAATTCGGATTGTGGGAAGAGATGCAGTCAAAAAGGGCGGGACTTACGTGGATGGATACTTATCCGGCGGGACTTCTTGAGGAGCCGCAAAACAATCTGATGCTGATGGATTTGCTGATGTATCATCCGGACGATATTCTGAATAAGGTGGACCGGACGGCTATGGCAGTCTCGCTGGAGACGCGGGTGCCGATGCTGGACAAAGATGTGGTGGAGTTTGCGTGGAGGCTTCCGCTTGCTTACAAGCGGGACGGAGGGGTCGGAAAGAAGGTGCTGCGTGATGTACTGTACCGGTATGTGCCACGGGAGTTGATGGACAGACCGAAAAAAGGCTTCTCGATTCCGCTGCACCGGTGGTTGAGAGAGAAAGAACTCAGGGATTGGGCGGAAGGCCTGCTTGATCCTTCCCTTTTAAAGGAAGAAGGGCTCTTTGACGCGACGGCAGTGAAAAAATTATGGGATGATTATATTGTGAAAAATGTCTGGAAGCCGCAGATTTGGTACATTCTGATGTTTCAGGAGTGGGCAAGAAAGAGGAAAATTAATTTATAATTTAATAAACAGACTTGCTTTAAAGAGCAAATACATGTGTTGTGGATCAAAAGAAAAATATTCCAATTTATTTCATAACAAGTGATTAGCGTTATTTATTGCTAAAATTATGTGCGGTTATGTATGTTGTGAAAAACAACAACTGATACGATATGAGGTTTTGGGGTGCCCTAAAAGAGAGCGCCGAAAACAGAAAGGAAACGATATGCGAATATTGGAACACTATCAGCCGCCAGGATCGCAGGATGAAGGAGAACTGATTTCGGTAATTGTTGCCGCCTACAATATAGAAGCATATGTGGAAAAAGGACTGCGTTCCATCTGTGAGCAGACGTACCGGAATCTGGAAGTGATTGTGGTGGATGACGGTTCCACGGACAATACGGGGGCGATTTGCGACAGGCTGGCAGGAAAAGATAACAGGGTAAATGTAATCCACCAGAAGAACGGCGGTCTGGCCCGGGCGAGAAATGTGGGAGTCGCCAAAGCGAAGGGAAGCTATATCGGCTTCGTGGACGGGGACGATTGGATTGACGTGGATATGTATGAAAAGCTTTTGGGTGCGCTTAAAGACCAGCAGGCGGATGTCGCCGTCTGCCGTTACCGCCAGATTTCCCGTTCACATACTTTGGACGGGTCGGCGGACAGAGCAGTTGTCTTCGAAAAGCAGGAAGCTTTGACATGTTATGTGGAGGAGCGGGAGGAGTATGCGATCCAGAACGCTGCGTGGAACAAACTGTACAGAAGAGAAATTCTGGATGGTATATCCTTCCCCGAGGGAAGGTGGTACGAGGATATCGTGTTTATGACAGCCGTCCTTGCGCGGGCGGACCGGTGTATTTACCTTGACACTGCCATGTATAACTATATAATAGACAGAGAGGGAAGTATCATGAACCGGCGGATCAATTCTCGGACATTTACGGATCAGATCCCCGCCTATATTGAGAAGACAAAGTTTTTGCAAAGCATCGGCAGAGAAGATTTAGCTCTGACGCACGATTATTTTTTTTATAAAAGACTGCTGTTATTTTATGGCGATATAGAGAAAAACGCGGATGACGCGGAAAGCAGGGAATATCTGTCACGGCTTGAGGAGATTTTGGGAAGAGACAAGGAGAGGGCAAGACAGGCGTTTTCGGTGTCTGTCGCCGACTCGAGAGACAAAAGGAAGCTTGCGCTCTTTTACAGATCCACGGCGTCCTATTGCAGGAGACTGCGGTGGGAGGAGCAGGTGGTTATTCCGCTCAAGGTGAAGGTGAAGCGGGTGCTTCGAAGGATAAGGCCGGCTGAATAGAGCCACAGAGGACGGGAAATAGCAGCTGCTATTTAAAGAAAGGCAAAGATGGTTATCGTACAGTTGTCGGGCGGCTTGGGAAATCAGATGTTCCAGTATGCCCTGTATTTAAAATTGAAGAGCATGGGTAAAGAGGTGAAGATCGACGATATTTCGGGATTTGCGGAGGATGCGCAGAGGATTCCCGCTCTTTCACCTTTCGGAATTGCCTACGAGCGGCCTACGGCAAAGGAGCTTCGGCAAATGCTTGATTCCTCGCTCTTGCCATGGCACAGGGTGAGAAGGAAGCTTTTTGGCAGGCATAAAAAATCCTACTTTGAGGGGAGCAAACTTTTCATGCCGGAGGTGCTTGGCTGGGATGATATTTATCTGGAAGGCTACTGGCAGTCGGAAAAGTATTTCCGGGAAGTGAAGGAAGAAGTTTTGGCGGCGTATGACACGGACAGGCTGGTTGCTTACCTGCGGCAGGCGGGCGTATGGGAGAGAGCAGGCATGTCCACGGGGGGAAAGGCAGGGAAGTTTCCGCGGGAGTACGCGGAAGATATTGATAACACATGTTCTGTGAGTGTGCATATACGCGGAGGCGATTATCTGACTTCCGAGAACCAGGCGCTTTTTGGAGGCAACTGTACCAAGGCATATTATATGGAAGGAATGCGACGGATGCGGGAGAGGTATCCGGAATGCCGATTCTTTCTTTTTACAAACGACAGGGAGTGGGCAAGAAGACAGCTTACAGAGGAGAGCGGCGACGGAACGCAAAGAGATGCGGTATCCGTGATTTGCGATTCCGATATCGAATGGATTGCGCTTCCGAAGGATTCGGATAACGATTATGCGGAATTTGTTCTCATGAGCCTCTGCAGGCATCATATTTTGGCTAACAGCAGTTTTGGCTGGTGGGCTTCCTACTTAAATAAAAATCCCGATAAAACGGTTTTTGCACCAAGCCGATGGCTCAACGGGGCGGATTGCAGCGACTTGTACCGGCCGGATATGTGCAGGATACAAATTTAGAGCGGATTATATTATAATAAGGAAAGAACAGAGTACAATATGGAAAAAAAAGTAACGCTTCTGCAAAAGATAGCATACCTCTTCGACAGGAAACAGCTCTGGCAGCTTGGAGGTCTGGCCGTTCTCATTTTGATCGGTGGTATTTTGGAGACTATGGGAGTCTCTATGATGCTTCCTGTAGCGGAGGCGGTCATGGCGCCGGACAAGGTTATGGAAAATGAGCTGGTGAGCCGGATTGCCGCCTTTTTGGGAGTTACCTCCTCCAGGGATCTCATCGTTATGATGCTGGGCGCGCTGATTGTCATTTTTATATTTAAGAATGCGTATCTTTTGTTTTTGACTTTTGTGCAGAATACTTTTGTGACCAGAAACCGCAATCGAATGATAAGCCGTGTGATGCGGGAATTTTTAAACCGTCCCTACGAGGATTATTTGGGCGCGGATATTCCCACGGTTTTCCGGCTGACGGACAGTGATATTCCAAACGCGTTCCAGTTGATTCTGGTGTTGATCCAGATGACCACGGAAATTGTGGTGGCGGTGTCCATCTGCATTGTGCTGGTTAGGGTGAGTCCCCTGATTTCCATTGGCTGCGGCGTTCTGTTTTTAGGTATGACGCTGATAATCACGAGAGTTCTCAAACCAAGGCTTAATACGATCGGGCGAAGGAATCAGGAGATCCAGTCGCGGATAGCCAAGTGGAGAATCCAGTCGATCTACGGCCTGAAGGATGTAAAAGTGCTGCACCGGGAAGAGTTTTTTGTGTGCAACTATTACGAGAGCGGCGCTATCGGGGCTAATGTGGCGAGAAACTACGCGGTGTTAAACAATACGCCGAGACTACTGATCGAGGCGATCTTTATCGCGGCGATGCTAACCTTTATCCTTGTCTATATGTTGGAGGACGGCGATCTCACGGTGCTGATGCCTCAGCTCATGGCTTTTGCGGCCGCGGCGGTGAGGGTGATGCCGGCGACAAACCGCATTAACACATATTTGTCTGAGATTGCCTACGCGCAGCCTTGTCTTGATTATCTGTACGAGAACCTGACGGAGAACATGAAGCAGGATGTGAACGGAAGTGTGACAGGACTGACGAAGGAAGCGCGAGGGCAGGAGGAGGATAGTCCGCTTGCGCTTGCGGACAGGATCGTGCTCGACCATATCAGCTTTACTTATCCGAACACGGAAAAACCTATTTTCACGGACGCCCACATGGAGATCAAAAAAGGGCAGTCGGTGGGCATTATGGGGCCTTCCGGCGCGGGCAAATCAACGATCGTGGATATTTTACTTGGACTTTTGCATGTACAGTCCGGGACAATCACCTGCGATGGCAGGGATATTTTTGAAAACTATCCGTCCTGGCTTGCGAAGATCGGCTATATTCCCCAGTCTATTTATCTGATTGACGAGTCCATCAGAGACAATATTGCCTTCGGCATCGACGCGGACAAGATTGACGAGAGGCGCATATGGGAGGTGCTGGAGGAAGCGCAGCTAAAGAGTTTTGTGGAGGAACTGCCGGAAGGACTTGATACGGCCATAGGTGACAGGGGTGTCAGAATTTCCGGCGGGCAGAGGCAGAGGCTTGGAATTGCGAGGGCGCTTTACCATAACCCCGAGATTCTTGTATTTGACGAAGCCACATCCGCTTTGGACGGCGATACCGAGGCGGCGGTCATGGAGGCGGTCAACAGCTTCCACGGAAAGAAGACGATGGTGATTATCGCTCACCGCCTGAACACGATCGCCAAGTGCGACGTGATCTACAAAGTAGAAAACGAAAAGATTACGCGGACAACATTGCAGGAATAGAAATTTAGAAAGGGATTTGTAAAATCGGATGATAGGGACAGAGTTTATAGACGGCCAGGGGCTTGGAAACCAGCTTTTTTGCTATGTGACGGCCAGGGCGGTGGCATTGGAGAGGGGCTGTGAGTTTGGCACGGCCGGCCAGGAGCGGTTTGCGGTCAATATCCACAGCGACAGGGGCATGTACTTCATGGATATGGATTTGGGACATGCGATTACAAAGGAAGAAAAGAAAAATTTCAGGATATATCACGATGTGGAGGAGCGTCTCTACATCGGAAACTCGGCGCATGACCTGACCCATGGCTGTTACGTGGCGGGGGCGGATCCCGGCATACATCAGGTGGAGGACAACACGCTGATTTACGGGAACATGCAGGACGAGTCCTATTTTATCAAATATCTGCCGCAGGTGAGAGAATGGCTTAAGGTGAAGCCGGCGTATGATTCCTATGAGTACAGCAGAGAGAACCTTTGCGTCATCAATATGCGGGGCGGCGAGTATACGGGCAGCCCGGAGCTTCTGATCGGCCGCAGGTATTGGATAAACGGGATGAAGGAGATGAAGAGAATCCGCCCGGATATGGAATTTTTGATTGTCACGGACGATGTGAAGACGGCGAACAAGATTCTGCCAGGTATCGAGGCGCATCACTTTGACATTGCGAAAGATTATGTCACAATAAAAAACGCCCATTATTTATTGCTCTCAAACTCTTCCTTTGCCTGTCTGCCGGCACATACAAGCGAGACGCTGCAATTTGCCATCGCGCCCAAGTATTGGGCCAGGCATAATGTGTCGGACGGCTACTGGGCTTCGGAACAGAATATTTACAGCCTTTTTCACTATATGGACAGGAAAGGCAGACTGTTTACGGCAAAGGAGTGCAGGGAAGAGCTGGCGCGGTATAAGGAGACTAGTGCCAAATATAAGAGATTGAACGTGAGGCCGACGGGAGCAAGACTTTTTTCGGGAAAGCTCCACGCGCAGTATATTTATAAGAAGGCGTATCTGTGCAAGATCGGAAGAGGCGTGCTGCGGCGGCTAAAAATGTGAGAAGTGTGAGAAGAGCAGAATTCCGAAAAACGGGCATTCTCCAGGACGAGCAAGCGAATCATGGAGGTTAAAGAGGAAAAGGCAGGATATATGACGGAAGGGAAAATAAACGACAGGATAAACAGTGCCGTAAGCGGCAGGCGGGCGGTGATTCTGGCGGCAGGATTATTGATTTTGTCCCTGCTTCCGCTTTTGCTGCTTGGAAAATACAATGTCATGTGCATAGACGACTATGATTACGGCAGACAGGTGCACGACACATGGCAGGAGACGGGGTCTTTTGCGGCTTCCGTGCAGTCCGCATGGAAGCAGAATATGGAGTTTTACCAAAATTGGCAGGGCACATATATCTCCTGTTTCCTGATGGGAATGTGCCCCATGAACTTTTACTACGGGGCGGCATGGGTGGTTCCGGTGCTGATGATCGGCATGTTTGCCATATCTTCTTTTTTGCTTGGACGGCATATTCTAACCGGGTGGCTGGGCTGTGAGAAGACAGGAGCGTCTTTGGCCATGTTTCTTCTGGTGTTTGTGTTTTATCAGGTGATCGAGGCGCCTTTCGAAGGTATTTACTGGTACAATGGGGCCACCCACTATGTGCTGATGCAGTCGGTTTGGTTCTTTTTGCTGACACTCATGTCATGTATGATTCTCACGGAGAAAAGGTGGCGTGCGATTGTCTGCTGCGCCGTGTCCGCCGTTCTTGCGGCGATTGTCGGAGGCGGCAATCTGGTGACGGGGCTGCAGGCGGAAATTCTCATGGTTTTCCTCGTACTCTACGTCCTGTTTGAAAAGAGAAATAAAATAGCGATTGCTGTCATTCCGCTTTTGACGGGAAGCATCGGCTTCCTTTTCAACACGCTTGCACCCGGCAACGGTATACGGGGGAGCCTTGATACGGATGAGGGGTATTCTGCGGTGCAATCGGTTTTTTTATCCTTTTATAATACGGCCGTTTTTGCGATCCGCTGGACGCCTGCGTTTGTAATCCTTATGTGGCTGGCGTTGCTGCCCCTTCTCTGGAAGATGGCGAAAGCGTCCAGGAGCGAATTTTCCCATCCGGTGTTGGTGACGGCCGGTGCTTACTGTGTACTCTCCGCCATGTTTACGCCGACTCTCTACGCGGTGGGTATGACGGGCCTTTCCAGGGTGGATAATATCATTCAGATGACTTATTATCTGGCCGTTTTGCTTGTGACGACTTACTGGTTTGGCTGGTTTTCGCACAAAAAGCGGGAGGATTTTGGGAGCGCCGCGGCCTCTCTTGGCGAGTTTCTGGAGCGGGCGGGGGGCCGGATGAGCATGGTATGTCTCTTCCTGCTCCTGGCCGTATGGGTGCTTACGGCGGACAAAAATACGTACACAAGCGTTTCCGCGCTCCGCTCCCTTCTCAACGGGGAAGGGCAGGTTTTCTACGAGGAGGCCATGGAGCGCCATGCGCTCTACACGGACGAAGAGATCACGGATGTGGTGATATCACCTTACAGCGAAAGACCGCACCTGTTTTCCTTTGAGGATCTGAAAGAGGATCCCGGCAACTGGCTGAATCTGGCGGTGACCCGCTACTACCACAAGGAGAGCGTGAGACTGGCGCAGGAAGAGGACTGAGGTATCTTTATGGGAGAAAAGCTAAAACTGCCGAACGTCACATTGGCGGCTATGACGAGTGTGAATATTTATGAGACGATCCGCGCCATGGAGTACAGTATGCGGGGGATCGAGTTTGGGGATGTGGTGCTTATCACGCACAGAAAACCGCTTTCCCTTCCAAAATCCATCCGCTATTCCCACACGTCGAAGCTTGACGATATCGACAAGTTTAATTACAAGATGGTGTACGAGCTTGGGGATCATATTCACACGGAGTTTGCGCTCATTGTCCATGCGGACGGTTTTGTCGTGCATCCCGAGAGCTGGCGGGAGGAGTTTCTTCACTATGATTATATCGGTTCGCCCTGGCCTTTGCCGGAAAACGATTATTCCTACCGGGACGCAAAAGGCAGGCTTGTCCGGGTGGGAAACAGCGTTTCCATCCGCAGCAAAAGGCTGATGGATTTTCCGGCGGGGGCGGGCCTTAAATGGGAAAAGATAGAGAAGGAGGACGAGTACAATGAGGACATCTTTCTCTGCTGCAAATACAGAAATGAGATCGAGGAGGCAGGTATGCGGTTTGCCCCGATTGAAGTGGCCAAATATTTCGGACACGAGCACATGATTCCGGAGATTGAGGATGTGGAGGCGCCTTTTCTCTTTCACAAATGGCGGGGAAGAAACGCGGCGTATCCGAAGTTTTCCAATCCGTGGAAGGTCGGCTGGCAGAGAGCAAAGAATGTGATCCGCCCCTTTCTGTTTTGGCGAAGGTTTTCCAAATAACAACGAAGAGGATAAAATAACACATGGTATATGATTGCGTTCCCTTTTTTAACGAACTGGATATTTTGAAGCTGAGAATGCAGATTCTTTCGCCTTATGTGGACAAATTTGTGCTGGAGGAGTCCACGGTGACTTTCTCGGGAGAGCCGAAGGAGATGGTTTTTGCAAATAACAGGGAGAAGTTCGGGGCGTTTGCCGACAAGATTATCTACGTGGCGGTGGACGATTCTCCGCTGGAAGGAGTCACGACGCACGAGCGGGATAAGTATCAGAAAAACCAGCTCATACGAGGCATGGCGGGATGTAAGCCGGATGACATTGTGATTTTCGGCGATGTGGACGAGATTCCAAATCCTGAGGTAATCCGGGCTCTTGTAGAGAACTTTGATCCGTCAAAGATTTACCATCTGGCCCAACGGATGTTTTACTGTTTTTTAAATATGGAGGAGATTTCCGGGAAGCTTCTCTCCATCACAGGGGAGTTTCCGGGTGTGGCACACAGGCAATGGCTCGGGACAAAGGTTTGCAGCTTCGCGAATCTGCCGAAGGAGGGCATTGTATATCTGAGAGAGGTTTCCACGCAGGATCAAAGGAGTGTGAGGGTTGCGGACGGCGGCTGGCATTTCGGGTATATGGGCGGAAACGGCGAGCGGGATGTGGCGAAGCGTATCGGCGCGAAGGTGCAGGCGGCGGCACATCAGGAGTATAATAACAGGCATTATATAAATGAGGCTGTTGACAGATTGCTGTGCGGAGAGGATATTTTTGAGCGGGACGCGAAGTTTGTCAGGGTAGACATCGACAGGAGCTTTCCCGAATATTTGCGGACGCACCGGGAGGAATACGGATTTCTCATCGCGCCGGATATCGGAAAAGCAGGGATGATCAGAAAGAAAGCGAAGCTTAGGGCAAAACGGTGGCTTCGCAGAATGCATGGAACGGCGGCGCGGGTTCTCGGGCGCTAAGAACGTGCGGCGGGAGGGCCGGCTTGGATCAGGAAGGGATAGAAAGTATGCTGCAACGGGGAAAAGAGAGGATCTGGCGTTTATACAGGCGGCTTCGGGAGGAAAGTCCGGTTCCGCGCCTTGTCTTTTACATCGGACTGACGGTCGAACTGCTTATGGTTATCGTCGACAAGAGCAACTATATCAATCCCATTGAGGGATATCTGTTTCGGCTGACTTTTCTTCTGTTTGCCTGTAAGCTTGCGCTCACCCGCTATGAGCTGCGGGAATGGATCGGCATTTTGGCGCTGGAGGTGGTCGGTCTGGTTTCCTACCGGGTAACGGGAGCTAACGATATGATCCGCTTTGTAACTTTTGTGGCGGCATGCAAAGGGATTCCCCTTAAGGAGGCTTTAAAATACACGTTCTATTTGACTCTGGCAGGTTGTCTTGCCATCGTGATGCTCTCGGTGACGGGTATTTACGGGGAGATCAGCCTGACGCAGGCTTTTGGCCATGAATCGGCGGAGACTACGCTTTACATCGGGCAGGAGGAGGCGGCGGAAACCCGCTATACACTTGGAATGGGACATCCCAATGCGTTGTCGTGCATGTTCTTTATGCTGGCGGCATTGGGAGTTTATGTCTGGTTTGACCGGATCAAATGGTATGGCTATCTTATTTTGATGCTGTTAAGCGCAGGTGTCTATCGGCTTACCGGTTCGAAGACAAGTATGCTGATCACCACCGCGTTTCTTCTTGGGGCTTGCCTTTTTAGTCTGGCGAAGGGATTCGGAAAGATGACCTTTCCCTATGTGTGCGGCTTTCTTGTCTTTCTTTTGTGCATCGCCTTTTCCGTGGACGCGGCGGTCTGCGCAAAACGGGTCAAAGACGCCCAGTGGAATGCGTTCTTTTACTGCAATCCGAGAGACAACGGGCATATTGTGGCGCTTGGGAAAATCGACCGGTATATCAGCGGCAGGATTGTATCCCTTACGGACTCCGACAACAACGACGGAATGATTCAGACCTGGTCGGCATTTTCCTGTGAGAACAACATGAATTACTACTTTGATATGGGCTGGGTAAAGGTGTTTTACCGCTATGGCGTGATTCCCGGCATTTTGTATGTGGCGGCGAATCTTTGGCTCCTGTTAAAGCTATGGAGGCGGCGCGACGCCTGCGGGCTTGCCCTTTTTGTGATGTTCGCGGTGTATACGGTAGTGGAGGCGCACCTGATTTCCGTCTATATAGGAAGAAATTACCTGCTTTTGATGATGGGATGTCAGGCGGAATGCGTAAAGGCTCGTAATTTGAGGCCTGATGTGATAAAATAATTACCAAAACAAGGGTAATTTTACACGGATTATGCGTGCGGCGCGGGAAACGGAAAACATATGCAGCCGCGTAATCGCTTCGAAATGAGGATTTTCATGAACCGTAGAATGAAACTGATAGAGAGCTATTTACTGCTCTTTTCCGATCTGGTCAGCATTGCACTGGCATATACCATCGCCATATTGATGCGGTTTGGCAAATTTGCCCGCGTCATGGAGCCGGAGCTGCACTTCGTGGTGTGCGTCGGCTTTTTGCTGTTCTGCACGATTTACAGCTTTCTGTTCGACTGGAACAGGGAGTTTATCAAACGGGGAATGCTGGTCGAGCTGATTGCGGTCACCAAATTTAATATATTTATGGAGTTGTCCGTGATGGCCCTTCTCTTTATGCTGCAAAGGGGCGCGGACGTCTCCCGCCTGGTGATGGGGTATTTCGCCATTCTGAATGTGGTGATCATATGGCTCGTCAGACTCTTCATGAAAAAGGGGCTTCGGGTATATTTTACAGCGAAATCCAACATTGTAAAAATGATGATCATAGCGAAGGACAAGGAGCTTGAAAAGACGGTGGCAAGGCTCAAAGAAGCTATGGATATCAACTATGAGATCGTTGCGCTTGCTTGTGTGGACGCGGACAGGAAAGGGGAGATTGTGGAGGGCGTTACGGTGAACGCGAACCGGGAAAACGTGCTCTCCATGGCGAGGCAGATGCCTTTGGACGAGGTGTTCATCGATTTGCCGGACGAGGATATGGCTTATGTGAAGCACATTATTTACGATCTGGAGTCCATGGGGGTCGCCTGCCATTACAATATTGACATCATAGAAAGGCCGAGCAAGGAAGTGCGTGTGGGGAGCTTTGCGGGATACACGGTTGTGACCTACTCCATCAATCATTTTGACTACAGACGCATGGTAGTCAAACGGCTGATCGATATTGCCGGGGGACTGGTGGGGTGCGTTATAACGGCTGTTATGATACCCTTTGTGGCGATTGCCATCAAATGCGATTCGCCGGGGCCGGTTTTCTTTGCACAGACGAGAATCGGTAAAAACGGACGCCGCTTTAAGATATACAAGTTCCGTTCCATGTATATCGACGCGGAGGAGAGGAAGAAGGAGCTGGAAGCGCAAAACGAAATGCAGGGGCTTATGTTCAAGATGGAGAACGACCCCCGCATCACGAAAGTCGGCAAATTTATCAGAAAGACGAGCATCGACGAGCTGCCGCAATTTTTGAATATACTCAAGGGCGATATGAGTCTGGTCGGGACAAGGCCGCCGACGGAGGGAGAGTTTGAGCAGTACAATTCCCACTACAGGCGCAGAATCAGCATGACGCCGGGTTTGACGGGACTTTGGCAGATCAGCGGACGCAGCGAGATCGTGGATTTTGACGAGGTGGTTAAGCTGGATTTGGAATACATTGACAACTGGACGCTCGGGCTCGATATCAAAATATTGTTTCAGACGGTTGTGGTGGTGCTGACGGGGAAAGGCTCAAAATAATGGAGAGAGACAGATACAAGGTATTGATGGTCGGCCCTGACAGAAGCGTGCACGGCGGGATATCAGGCGTGGTCAACAATTACTATGAAGCCGGGCTGGACAGACGGATCGATCTGCGCTACATCGGCACGATGGTGGAAGGGACGAAATGGAAAAAGCTGGCGCGGGCCGGGATGGCTTATATCCGGTTTCTCGTAAATCTGCCGCGCTATGATATCGTGCATGTCAACATGGCGTCGGATATGAGTTATTACCGGAAAGCCGTTTTTGTATGGACGGCGAAAGCTTTCGGCAAAAAGCTGGTCATCCACCAGCACGGCGGGAATTTCCCGGATTTTTATGACAAGGAGATAGGGAATGCGGGAAGAGGGCGCGTGAAAGAGACGCTTTCCAAAGGCGACGCTTTTCTTGTGCTGGGAACGGCTTGGAAGGACTTTTTCGGTGAAATTATCGGCCGGGACAAAATCACGGTGCTGCCGGATGCCATACAGCTTCCGGCGAGAGTAGAGAAGCGATGCGGCGTCCATAAAATCTTGTTTTTGGGGAGAATTTGCAGGGAGAAGGGAATCGGGGAGCTTTTGTCTGTCATGCCGGAACTTTTGCGGCGCTACCCCGACGTGCGGCTTTATCTGGGAGGGATATGGGAGGACGTTAAACTGCGGGAGCAGATGTTGTCGCTTGGAGACTGCGTGACGGAGCTTGGATGGGTCGGCGGCGACGTGAAGCAAAAGTATCTGCGGGAGTGCGATATTTTTGTGATGCCCTCCTACTTTGAAGGGCAGTCCGTGTCGATCCTGGAAGCTATGGCATATAACTGTGGCATCGTGGCTTCCGACACCGGGGGAATCCCGGATATGATTGAGGATGAAAAGACCGGGCTGTTGGTGAGGCCACGGGACGAAAAGGCGCTGGAAAAGGGAATACTCAGACTGCTGGACGATCCGGGGCTTTGTCGTATGCTCGGGGAAAATGCCAGACAGAAGGCGGAGGCGGAATTTTCCATGGAATACCACATCGAACGGCTTCTGGAGATTTATGAGGCGGTAGGAGGTGCAGGCAATGGCGGGCGGACCGGATCGTGAAGGAGAGCTGATCAGTGTGATTGTGCCTGTCTATAACGGACAGGCCTATCTGGAGAACTGTATCAGGAGCATAGAAAACCAGACGTATAAGAACTTGGAGATAATCATAGTCAACGACGGCTCAAAGGACAAAACGGCCGACGTGTGCGCCGATCTGCAAAAGAAATATGGCAATGTGCGTGTACTTGACACTTGCGATCAGGGCGTTTCCGTCGCGCGAAACGCAGGACTTGACGACGCTGTGGGGACGCTTGTCACTTTTGTGGATGCGGACGACAGACTTCACCCGGCCATGCTGCGGAAGCTTTGCGACTGTATGGAGCGGACAGGAAGCGATATGGCGGGCTGTCGTTTTTTCATGTGGAGCGATGAGACGCAGTGGGCGAGAGGGGTCGAAGCGCAGACGGACGAGGAGGAGACGGTGACTTGCGACGGGGATCGGTATCTCAGGGATTTCCTGCTTCAGGGAAACAGCAGGTGTTGGAGCAAGCTGTACCGGAGGGAGGTCATAGGAGAGACGCGTTTCAGGGCGGGACTTACGATCGGCGAGGATATGTTGTTCGTACTGCAGCTTCTCGGACGCGTCGGCCGGATAACGGAGACAGCGTTTGAGGGCTACGGCTACTACCAGAATCCGCAGGGAGCTATCAACAGGCCGTTCACACCGCGGTATATGGATCAGATCACCTGCTGGGAGCTTGCCAAGGAGGAAGTGCGGCGCACGGACGAGAGTCTGGATGCGCAGGTGAGCGCGCTTTGCATCATGGGTATCATGCTTACGGCGGGAAAGCTGGCCGAACTTTCTACGGCGCAGAGAGACAAATATGAGGATTGTGTCACGGCGTGCCGCAGCAAATTAAAAAGGATAGGTAAGGTGAGGGGCGTTTTTGGAAAGCTGTCCGCGGGCTATCGGCTGAAAGCGGGCGTGTTCCTCTTTTTCCCGCACACCTACATGCATATCTATCATTTTTGGAGGAGCAGAAGACATGGTGATTGTCAGAGCGATGGGCGGGCTGGGTAACCAGTTACAGCAGTATGCCCTGTATAGAAAGCTTGAGCATATGGGCAAGGACGCAAGGCTTGACACTTCCTGGTTTTTTGACAAAGAGCTGCAGGCGGGTATGGCGGCGGGAAGAGATCTGGAGCTTGCCTACTTCGAGAAGCTTCCGTACAGGAGAGCGACGGATACGGAAATTCGCTCCGTGCTGGGGAGATTATGGGAGGAACCGGAGAGCGCCGGCGCGAAATTGAGGAGAAAGCTTTGTCCTTCTAAAGCCCCATCCTTTGAGGAGAGCGGGATGTACCACGGGGAAATTTTTTCGATGGACCGGAAATATCTGACAGGGTATTGGGCCTGCGACAAATACTATGCGGATATTATGGATATTTTAAGAAAGGATATCTCTTTTCCGAGAAGTGCGGATGAAACGCTGCAAAAGAAAAACGAGGAGACAATCAGGCTGATGGAGGAGACACAGTCTGTCAGCGTGCATATCAGGCGGGGAGATTATCTGGATGATGTAAATGCCGCCCTCTTTGGCGGAATCTGTACGGACGCCTATTATGAAAGAGCCATGGGGTATATGAGAGAGAGGCTCCCCGGGGCGAGGTTTTTCCTGTTTTCCGATGACGGCGCCTATGTGAGGGAACGCTATCAGGGGGAAGCGTACCAGGTAATCGACTGGAACAGGGGAAAAGACAGCTTTTATGACATGATGCTGATGAGCAGATGCAGGCATCACATATGCGCCAACAGTACCTTTAGTTTTTGGGGGGCGAGGCTTAACGCGAATCAGGATAAAATTATGATACGTCCGTCTATCCATAAGAATACGCAAGTCTGCATACCGGAGCAGATGAAAGAGCTTTGGAAAGGATGGACGCTGATCACCCCGCAGGGGGACACGGTGTAAAAAGGAGCAGGATTGTATGAGGCAGTATCTGGTCAGTGTGATCGTCCCGGTGTACAATAAAAAAGAGTATCTGGAACAGTGTGTGGAAAGTATCCTTTCACAGACATATAAGCATCTGGAAGTTGTGCTGGTGGACGACGAATCCGCGGACGGAAGCGGTGAAATCTGCGATCGTTACGTGGCGAAGGACGGCCGGGTCAGGGTGATTCATCAAAAAAACGGCGGGCCGACGGCGGCCTGCGCGGCAGGCATGAAGGCGGCCCAAGGCGGGTATTATATGTTTGTGGATGGCGACGACTATCTGGAAACCGAAATGATCGCCCAGATGACACAACGGCTTCGGGGCGTAGAGCGGGAACTTGTCTGCTGCAACTATGTGATGGAAAAGCAGAGAAACACGCAGAAGGTCCGGTGCAATGTGGAGCCCGGCGTCTACGAGGGGGACAGCCTGCGGCAGCTAAAGGCGGGGCTGATCGGGCAGGAGAGAAGAACCGTCTCGCTTTCGCGTTGCATGAAGCTGTGTGAAAAATCGCTTTTTGACGGAAATGAGAAGTATTATGATTACAGCCTGCGCTTCGGGGACGACGCCAATCTGATGTATCCCGCTTTGCTTGGCGCTGTGCGTGTAGTGATTATGAAGGACGCGTTTTATTATCATTACCGGTATGTTTCCGGGTCGCTCGTCCACAGCTATGACAAAAATTTATATGAAAACGTACAAAAACTGATGGCGGCTCTTTTGCGCGAGGCGGAGGGGAAGAAAGCCCCCGACAGGGAGGGGGCGCTTTCGAGAGAACATTGCTACATGCTTTTGTATGTGATAAAAAACGAGCTGCGGAGCCCGGATAGGGAATACAGAAAGAGGATACAGGACGTTTTTGGGGAGGAGAAAATAAAGGCGCTTTTGCAAAATACGCCGATAACCGTGACCGACCGCGCAAACCAGCTTCTGTATATGGGAATGCTCTATCCGGGCGGTATGCTCCTGCGCGTCCTGCGCCTGATTCTGCGCATCTATGACAAAAAGAAATAAGTATGATATAATGGGCGGTGGAAAAACGGAAAGGCTTAATAACGGTATGGAACATAAAAATGACAAACTTGTCATGTATTTACATGGCGGCAGCGGAAACCATGGCTGTGAGGCGATTGTCAACAGCACGTGCCATATGATAGAAGAGATTCCAAAGCTTTTGGTGACGAACAGCGAGCGGGAGGACAGGCACTATTCTGTGGAGCCTCTCTGTGATATCCTGCAGGAGCGAAAGATTGCGGAGCATTTTTTTGCGCATGTGTGGTACTATGCCTGGCGGAAGATTTTTAAGGACCCGGAGTCTTTTATGCGTTACCGCTTCCGTGAGGTGATGGGAAAAAACCTTGCTCCTCTCTATCTCTCCATCGGCGGGGACATGTACTGTTACGAGCTCTCGAAAAAGGAAGCCATTACCGCCAACAGCGCTTTTAACCGCGCGGGGGCAAAGACCGTTCTGTGGGGGTGTTCCCTGGAACCCGCGCTTTTAAAAGAACCAGAGGTAGTTGAGGATATGCGGCGTTATGCGCTGATTACCCCCAGGGAATCGATTACCACACAAGCGCTGAAAGAGGCGGGGATCACGGAGAATGTGAAGCAGTTTCCCGATCCGGCTTTCGCCTTGAAACCGGAGGAGGTGAAGCTCCCTTACGGTTTCGCCGAGGGAAACACCATCGGCATAAACATCAGCCCGATGATTATCAAATACGAAGAAAAAGACGGGATAACGATAGAAAATTACAGGAAACTGATCGATCATATTTTGGAGACGACGGACTGTCACATCGCGCTTATTCCCCATGTGATGTGGAAATATAATGATGACAGACTGACAATCCATGAGCTGTACAGCGTTTACCAGGGCAATGACAGGGTCGTGCAGTTCGAGGATATGTCCTGTCAGAAAGTCAAATATGTCATTTCCAAGTGCCGGGCGTTTATCGGGGCGAGAACACACGCGACCATTGCGGCCTACTCCTCCATGGTTCCCACGCTTGTCGTGGGATATTCCGTGAAAGCCAGGGGGATCGCAAAGGATCTCTTCGGTGACTCGGCGCATTATGTATTGCCGGTGCAGACGCTTATGGCCCCGGAGGAGCTGATCGGCGCGTTTGAGTGGCTGATGGAGAGAGAGGACGAAATCAGGCAAAGACTGCGGGACATTATGCCGGAGTACTGCCAAAAGGCGGTACAGGCCGGGGAGGAGCTGCGCAGGCTGTGGCGGGAACTGCACGAAAGCGAATAGGGTATGGGCAGAATACAGAAAGCCGGAAAAAATATTATATTCGGATTGGCCAGCAATCTGGTGATCCTGCTGGTGAATTTCATCCAGCGGACGGTCTTTATTTATGTGCTGGGAAGGACGCTCTCCGGGGTAAACAGCGTATACACGGATGTTTTGAGCGTGCTGTCCTTGACGGAGCTGGGAATTGGTACGGCCTTAAACTACAGTCTCTATAAGCCCGTGGCGGAGCGTAACATCGAAAAAATCAAGTCATACATGCGCTTCTACAAAAAGGCGTATCTGACCATTGCGGGTGTGATTGCCCTTTTGGGGATCTCGATTTCCCCGTTTTTGAAATATATCCTGAAAAATCCGGGCAATCTGACTGTGGGAGAGCTGACGCTGTACTATTATCTGTTCTTGTTTAATACGGTGATCAGCTATTTTGTCACCTATAAGTACAGTCTGGTAAACGCGGAACAGAAAAACTATATCCAGACAAATATCACTACCCTGACAAAAGCGGCTACGGCTGCCGCACAGATCACCGTTTTGGTTCTCACCCGCAATTTCCTCTTTTATCTGCTGGCGCAGTCAGCGGTAGAGCTGCTGCAAAAGATTTTTGTGACGGTTTATCTGAACAGACTGTACCCGTATCTGCTGGATAAGGATGTGAAAAAACTTACAAGGGAAGAGACGCAGGTCGTGGCTACCAAGACTAAGGCGCTTATCTGCCACAAGGTCGGGGATGTGGCCAGACTGCAGACCGACAAGATTGTCATCTCCTCCTTTGTCAACGTAGATACCGCGGCTGTTGTGGACAATTATGTCTACATCATTACTTATGTGGGAAACTTTGTGAATATTATATTTGACTCCGTGATTTCGGGCTTCGGCAATGTGGTGGCCACGGAGTCGAAGGAGAGGCAGTATCTTCTCTTTAAGGTGTACCGCTTTTTCGCCTGCTGGCTCTTCGGTTTTGGCGCGGTGGGCTTTTTTCACCTGCTCTCCCCCTTTATCGGAGGGGTTTGGCTGAGGGATGAAAGCTGGACGCTGCCATGGATTACGGTGACGCTTTTAGTGACGGACTTTTATCTGAAAGGCGGACGCACGGTACTTCTCAACTTCAAGATCGCTTCGGGCCTTTTCGAGCAGGATCGGTATCTGCCTTTGGTGCAGGGAGCCGTCAACCTGGCGGTTTCGATTGCGCTTGTGATAAAGATCGGTGTGACGGGCGTCTATGTGGGGACTCTTGTATCCGGTATTCTGGCGAACCTGATCCGGCCCGGAATCATTTACCGGGTCTGCTTTGATAAAAAGGCGGGAGCTTATTTCAGGGATTCCATGAAATATATCGGAGTGATTCTTACGGTGGGAGCGGTGATTACGCCGATCAGGCACGTCGTCATGGGGGAGGTTACGATTTTGACTTTTGCCGTCATGGTGATTATTATAACCGTTCTGTACAATCTGGCGTTTCTGGCGGTGTTTCACAGGACGGAGGAGTTTTCCTACCTGTGGAGTGCGGCGGCGCAGAGGATACCGATACTCCGAAGCGTTTTTCCGGGAGAACAATCCCGGAAGGGAGGTTTTGATGAATAAGATCCCTTTGTTGGATAATGCCTGTAAAGAATTGCTCCGGTATGGCGTTTTTGACACGCGGGCAAAATGCAAATATCTGGTCAAACGATATATACTCCGCCAAAAAGTGCAGGGGGAAGATCCGGTATTCTGGCCGACAGGGCTTCTGGCGGCGGGACTGTGGTTTTGCAGAAAGGAGCTTTTGGAGGCCGGGGAGGATGCCGATGTCGGGACAGAGAGCATAGACATATCGCTTGCGGCATATTTCGGAAGATGGTTGAAAAAAGGCATGCCGCTTGCGGTTCTGGATGATTTACTGGCGGGGGAAACGTTGCTAAATATTTATTTGGATGTACGGACGGAAGAGTCGGAATTTTCGGGAAGCTTTTCGGCCGGAGCGCTCGAGGCGTGTCTTGACAGGCTGGCTGTCTTTGCGAAAGAGCATCCGAAGGATGGGACAGGGAGCCTGATTTACCGGCCGGCTCATGGGGAGGCATTGGTTTTTGCCGACAGCGTCGGCCTTGCCTGCCCTTTTCTCTACCGGTACGGGGAGACTTTTGACAAAAAGGAATATAAGGAGCTGGCGGTTTTGCAGATCGTGAATTTTTTATCCTACGGCATGGACGGTGTGACGGGGCTTCCTTACCACGGTTACGACGGGAAGGATGGCTGCAAATACGGGATTATCGGCTGGGGAAGGGCTGTGGGATGGCTTTTGCGCGGGATGATGGGCTGTATGGTTTCCGGGTACGGCAGGGAGAAGCTTAAAGACTCCTGCGTCGGATTTGTCGACGCGGTTATGGCGTATCAGAGACAGGACGGATATTTTTCCTGGCAGCTCGAGGCGCTGGAAGGGCCGGCGGATACCTCTGCCACAGGGATGATCTGCGCCGGTTTAAGACAGGGCATAGAGAGCGGCGTTCTCGTGGGCGAGAAGTACGAAAATGCGCTGAAAGCGGGAAGAAGCGCACTGGAGCGATCGGTCAGAGGCGGGACGGTATATCAGTGTTCGGCAGAGTGCGAGGGCTTTTCATGCTACCCACAGCGCTACGGCGCGTATCCGTGGTCATTGGGCCCGGCGCTGGAAGCGCTGCAGCAAAGCCGCGACATATAGGTTGGTACAGGTGAAGGAGGCCGGAAACTGCGAAGCGAAAGGAACGGATGCAGCATGGAACGATTTGAGCGATTCGAGAAAAAGATTACTGTACAGGAAGCGTGTTACTATGGATTTTTCATTCTCCTGTCCCTTGCGAAGGGGCTGGGATTTTATGAGGGGCAGAAACTTTTTTACCTGCTTGTCGCGCCTGCGCTTGTTTTGGGGCTTTTAAAAATTCTCCTGACACCTTACACAAAAAGGCAGGCCGTCTTGCAGATTTTGTTTATGGTTCTGGTGGCTGTCATCTATTATGAGTCGCGCCAGATCGCCATTTTCTTTGTGGCTTTTACGGTGCTTGGCATGAAGAACATCTCCTTAAAAAAAGTGTTCCATATTGCGCTGTGGGTATGGACTGTCTGCGCCGTGGTGTTATCCTCGGTTTCCTTCTTCTTTCTGGAGCACACTGTCTACCGGGTTCACCAAAAACTTGGAATGGGCCATATTTTCCGCTGGAGCCTTGGCTTTACACATCCGAATATTTTGCATATCACGTATCTGATGCTCTGTGCGCTGGCGATATGGGAACTGGAAGAGAAATACGGCTTTAAGCAGTATGCGCTCCTTATGATCGGGAATCTTCTGGTATTTTTTTATTCCATCAGCTATACGGGCTTCGGGATAGTGGCGGTTATGCTGACAGGCTGCCTCTATATAAAATTCCGCCCAAGATTTTGCCTGGCGGAGAAGGCGCTGGCAAATCTGGTGCTTCCGGTCTGTCTGCTGATGTCCTTTGTCCTGCCTTTCTATCTGAGCTGGCATAAGATCAGCCATTTCGTGGAGAAGATTAATTTTATGGTCAATACTAGAATCTGGCTGGCGGAGCAGTTTTTGAAGTCGGAGTACCGAAGCTTGTTCGGCGCGGACGTCTCCAAGATAGTGCGCTCCTCCATGACGCTGGACAATTCTTACGTCTGGTGTTACATCAACTACGGTCTGATTCCGACAATCATCATTTTATCGGGCTATTTTATTTTGCTGTTTTACGATACGCACAAACAGAGGACGAGGGAGCTTGTGATTCTCGTCTGCTTTTTGGGGGCCGGCTGGACGGAACAGCTTCTGTTCAACACTTCCTTCAAGAACATTACCCTTCTGTTTCTCGGGGCGCTTTTATTCAGGCCAAGAGAGGGGGAGGCGGAGTACGGACTGCATTCTCTGATTCCGTCAAAGTGGAGACAGGTCACGGTTCCTCTTTCGGGGATGCCGGACCAAATGTTTTTTTATGTGCGCGCGTGGTGCAGGGGGCATAGGGGGGCGGTTTTTTGTGCGACTTTCGCGGGCGCGGTTTTGGGTGCGCTTTTGTGCGCCATGCTGTACCGTGAACCGGCGGGTTATGTGGTTCCGCGGTTTTATACGGACGGTCTGGAGGAGACAAGCGTCTATTTGGAGAGTGCTGACGATCCGGCCTATGAGGGGTATCGGGTTATGAACTACCAGGATGCCGGGACGCCCATGCAGATTGTGGCCGGCGAGGCCGTGAAGCTTGAGACGGCGCGCTACTATGTGGGAAGCGTGCTGATCGGCGCTCTTTTGGGTGCGGCTGTCTGCCTTTGCGGCGGCGCTTTCCGCAAGAAAGCGGCCTTTGCGGTCACGGAAATTTCGGGGTATGACAAGTAACTTAAATTAAAATCGCCGGAGGGGGACGAGGAACCGTATGAAAAATGAGTTGACTTACTGTAAAATACTTGGGACGAATATCAATGTCATAAACATGGAGGACACCATATCCTATATCACGGAAAATCTGGAGAAGCTGAAAGGGGATTATATCTGTGTCTCCAATGTGCATACAACGGTGATGGCGTACCGTGACAAGGCTTACCGCAGAGTACAAAACGGCGGAGCCTTGGCACTCCCGGACGGGCAGCCCTTGTCTATCGTCAGCAGGAAAAGAGGGTTTTCGGAGGCGAGAAGAGTACCGGGGCCGGATCTTATGCCGGCCATTCTTAATTTGTCACAGAAAACGGGATACCGGCATTATTTTTACGGCAGTACGGAGGCTACTCTGGAGGCGCTGCGGGCCGCGCTGCTCAGACGTTATCCGAAGCTGCAGATTGCGGGCATGTATTCCCCGCCGTTTCGCGAGCTGACCGCGCAGGAGGATGAGGAGATTATAAACCGCATCAACGGGAGCGGGGCTGATTTCATGTGGGTGGCTCTCGGAGCACCCAAGCAGGAGTGGTGGATGTATGAGCACCGGCATAAGATAAAGGCGCTGATGCTTGGCGTAGGAGCGGCATTTGACTTTACAGCGGGCACCACGAAGCGGGCGCCCATGTGGATGCAGAGACTTTGCCTGGAATGGGTATTTCGGATTCTGCGTGATCCGAAGCGTATGCTGCCACGCTACTTAAACACAAATTTTGCCTTTGTATACTATGTCTACAGAGAGGGAAGGGCGATAAAGCAGAGACGGAAAAGGGGTATGCATATCGCCATGATCGGCCACAAGCGTATTCCTTCCAGAGAGGGAGGAGTCGAGGTAGTTGTGGAGGAGCTTTCCGTGCGGATGGCGGCTATGGGACATAAAGTGGACGCGTACAACCGGTTCGGACACCATGTTTCCGGGAAAAAGTATGACCAGGAGTACGGCTGGAAGGGGAGGAAATTTTATAAAGGCATCCGTGTCTACATCGTGCCGACCTTCCGGCGCAGCAGCTTAAACGCGATCGTCTACTCCTTCTTTGCAACCATTATGGCGCTCTTTCACAACTATGACGTGATCCACTATCATGCGGAGGGGCCGTGCGCCATGCTCTGGCTGCCGCATCTTTTGAAGAGAAAGATCGTGGTGACAGTCCACGGCCTTGACTGGCAGCGGGCAAAGTGGGGAAATTTTGCTTCCTTTGTGATCAAGTTCGGGGAGCGGATGGCGGCGAAGTACGCGGACGAGGTGATCGTGCTGTCGGAAAATGTAAAGCAGTATTTTGCGGACACATACAGGAGGGAGGTCACCTATATTCCCAACGGCATCAGCAGGCCGAAGCCACAGGGGGCGTCCCTGATCAGGGAAAAATACGGTTTGGAAAAAGACGGGTATTTTCTGTTTCTCGGGCGGATTGTGCCGGAGAAAGGGCTGCATTATCTGATTGAAGCTTTCTCGGCAATTGAGACGGACAAGAAACTGGTGATCGCCGGAGGCAGCTCCCAGGCCATGGCTTATATGGACGAGATTCACAGGATGGCGGCGAGGGATGAGAGAATCGTTATGACCGATTTTGTGCAGGGACAGATTTTGGAGGAACTGTATGCCAACGCTTACGCGTTTGTGCTGCCAAGCGACGTGGAGGGCATGGCTTTGACGCTCCTCGAGGCCATGAGCTACGGAAGCTGCTGTCTTGTCAGCGATATCAAGGAGAACACCGAGGTGGTGGAGGATAAGGCTCTGATATTCAAAAAGGGCGATGTCTCGGACTTGAGAAGGCAGCTTGTCTATCTGCTGGACAACCCGGAGGAGGTAAGCCGCATGGGAGAGAAGAGCGTAGACTTTATCTGCGGGAAATATAACTGGGAAGATGTGACAGGGCAGACGCTTGCTCTTTATGGGAAAGCGATCAGGCGCGAGCCATCGAAAGATGGACAGGATGTAAAACAGGAGTAGAAAGCAAGGCATTATGAAAATTTTAATGGTCAATAAATTTTTGTATCCAAACGGCGGTTCCGAGACTTATATTTTTAAGCTTGGGGAAGAATTACTAAAGAGGGGACACGAGGTACAGTATTTTGGTATGGAGCATGAGGGGCGTATCGTGGGAAATCACGCGCAGCGCTATACCGGCAATATGGATTTCCATACGGGAAAGCTGCAAAAGCTTTTTTATCCGTTTAAGATTATCTATTCCTTCGAGGCAAAACGCAAGATGGAAGAGGTGCTTGGGGATATGAATCCCGATGTGGTGCATCTGAACAATATCAATTTCCAGCTCACGCCCTCGGTTATTTACGCCGTGCGCTCTTACGGGAAAAAGTCGGGGCGCAAGGTAAAGCTCGTGTACACCGCGCATGATTACCAGTGGGTGTGTCCCAACCACATGATGCGGATTCCGGCGACCGGAAAGATTTGCTTCGCTTGCAGGGAAGGGCATTTCTCCGCCTGCATGAAAAACCGCTGCATTCACGATTCAAAAATCAAAAGCGTGCTCGGGACCGTGGAAGCGGAGCTTTACAGGATGCGAAAGACCTACGCGATGGTGGATGTGATCGTCTGCCCCAGCGAGTTTATGAAAAAACAGTTGGACACGGACCCGCTTTTGGCGGATAAGACCGTGATGATGCGCAACTTTGTGGAAAGAACGCCGGCGGACGACAAGAAGATGCGCCTGAGTGGGAAAAAAAGGGACGAGATGAAAACGCCGGCGGATTATGTGCTCTATTTTGGCCGTTTCTCCGAGGAGAAGGGGATCGGCACGCTTCTTGCGGCCTGCAAAGCCCTGCCGGAAATTCCCTTTGTCTTTGCCGGGTCCGGCCCCATGACGGAGCAGGTTTCGAAGGTGAAAAATGTGGAGAACAGAGGCTTTGTGACAGGGGAAGCCCTGCGGCGGCTGATTGCAGGGGCAAGATTTTCCGTCTATCCTTCCGAGTGGTATGAGAACTGCCCTTTTTCCGTGATGGAGTCCCAAATGTACGGAACGCCGGTTCTGGTATCCGATCTCGGCGGCGCGCCGGAGCTGGTGGAAGCAGGCAGAACAGGAGAGCTTTTCAGAGGCGGGGACGCAGAGGAACTCACGGAACATATCCGCGAGCTGTGGAACAACCCCGAAAGATGCATGAAATACAGGGAAAACTGTAAAGACATAAAATTCGATACAATTGAGGAATATTGTGATAAAATAGTGAGGAAAGTGTACACATAGATCATGCTTGCATGAAGCTATGTGTACATTTGACGAACATCCGGCATGAGCAAGAAGCGCGAGAGCGCGGAATGCGAATGCTGGCAGATGCGAAGCATCTGATTTTAAAAAAAGAGAAGGGGAATGACTGCATGGCCAGACGAACGTTATACGGAACCGTGATAGTGACATACAGATGTAATGCGAGATGTAATATGTGCGACTGCTTCCGCGACCCAACGCGGCCGGAGGAGGAAATTACCCTCGAGGATATCAAAAAGCTTCCGGAGATGGCTTTTACGAACATCACGGGGGGCGAACCTTTTATCAGGCAGGATATACCAGATATCGTGCGGGAGCTTTACAAGAAATCCGACAGGATTGTCATATCTACGAACGGCTACTTTACGGACCGGATTATCGCGCTTTGCAGGGAGTTTCCCAAGGTGGGAATCCGCATCAGCATCGAGGGGTTACAGGAAACCAACGACAAAATCAGAGGGATCCCGGACGGCTTTAACAGAGGCTATAAAACGCTCAAGACGCTTGTGGAGATGGGGCACCCTGACGTGGGATTTGGCATGACGGTGCAGGACATGAACTGCGAAGACCTGGTGCCTTTATACAATATTGCCAACGATATGGGGATGGAGTTTGCGACGGCGACGCTGCATAATTCCTTTTATTTCAGAAAGACAGACAACAAAATCGACGACAAATATAAGGTGGCGCAGAATTTTGAGAAGCTGATCAACGAGCTGTTAAAGAGCAGATCTCCGAAAAAATGGTTCCGCGCCTATTTTAATCACGGGCTGATCAATTATATTTACGGAAACAAAAGGCTTTTGCCCTGTGACATGTCAAAAAACGCGTTTTTTATTGACCCATTCTGCGATGTGATTCCCTGTAACGGTATGGAGAAAAAGGCGGTTATGGGGAATCTCAGGGAACAGTCGTGGGACGAGCTGTGGAACTCCGAGCAGGCGGAAAAGGTGCGGGAATGTACGAGAAAATGCGACAGGAATTGCTGGATGATCGGTTCCGCCTCGCCGGCTATGCACAAGTATATATGGGTGCCGGGATGGTGGGTTGTAAAGCATAAATTTTTAAAAGGCGGCAAATACAGCCTTAAGGAGAACAGGTTTATATGAAATTTCTTTATGTAGCGCCACGGTATCACACCAACCAGGCGGATATCATGAAGGGGCTTAAGGAGCGGGGATGCGAAGTGCGCTTTATCAGCCACTACGCCGCCATCATAGAAGATTATTCCAGCGTGACGCCGGTTGTACTTGGGTATTCGCCGTTATACCGGCTGATAGATTTTTTATATGTGAATGTGATCCACAGAAAAGATCCCACAGCCATCGTGTTTAAAATACAGCACGGTTTTCCGCCTGTTCGCAGGCTGAAAAAGCTGATCTGTGAATTTGCCCCGGATGTGGTGATCTTGCGGGAACGATCGGTGTATTCCATGGCGGCGTATCTGATTTGTAAGACAAAGGGGTATCCCTGTATTTTATACAATCAAAATCCGCTCTGGTCAAAGCCCGCAAAGACGGATCCGCTTCACAGGCTGGCAGGCCGCATGACGCCGTCTCTTCGTATGACGCCGGTGATGGGCGTAAAGAAGCCGGGGACGGCGATCAGGGAAAACGATTATTTTGTCCCCTTTGTGGTCGATCCGAGGAGAGCGCCAGAGGAAAGGACTTATTTTTCGGAGGATACGATACATATTCTCTGTATCGGAAAGTATGAGATCAGAAAGCATCATCTGATGCTTTTGCAGTGTGTGGAAGAGCTTGGGGATAAATACAGGATTCATGTGACGCTGGTCGGGGAGGCCACCAACCGTTTTCAGAAGGAGTACTGTGAGCAGGTCAGAAGCTTTGTGCGGGAGCATCGGCTGGAACATATGGTCACGGTAAAAACCAACTTGCCCCGTGAGAAGATGGAGGCGGAATATATGGGGGCTGATCTGTATGTGATTCCAAGCACGCTGGAGATGGCGTCCGTGTCCCAATTGGAAGCTATGAGCTACTCGCTGCCCGTGATCTGCAGCGATAAAAACGGCACGGCCTGTTATGTGGAGGACGGCGTTACGGGCTATCATTTCAGGGATTGTGACCAGGAGGACCTGCGAAATAAGCTTTCCGTGATGCTCTCAGACAGGGAACGGATGAAGGAGATGGGAGCGGCGGGATACCGCGCGCTGAAAGATAAATATAATTTTGACAGATATTTCGATACGATTATGGGTATGCGGGACAAAATCCTGCAGGAGCATGGAAAGGTATGAGACAAAAAATAAAGGACGGTTTGGCGGCGATCTCCTATTTTCTGTATGAGAAGGGCATCCTGCCTAATCGGATAAAAGTACAGTCCATAGACGGGACAATCGACGAGCTTTTGCGGACGCAAAAGAGTATGGTCCGCTTTGGGGACGGCGAGATCGTGATGATAAAGGGCGGGGATCTGATGCTGCAAAAAGCGAGCCCGGAGATCGCAGAGGGGCTTCGGGAGATACTGGCGTATCCGGACGAAGGACTGATGGTGACGATCCCGGGTATTTTTGATACGCTTTCCGATCATCACAAGGCCAGCCGGCAGTTCTGGAAGGACCACCTGCTCTTTTGCAGGAAAACCTATGAGAAGTACTGCGATCCGAACCGGATTTACTACAGCACGTTTGTCTCCCGGTGCTATTATTACGCAAGCGACCGGAGCGGCTGTAAAGCCTGGTTTGCCAAAATCAGGAAAATATGGGAGAATAGGGATGTCGTGATCGTGGAGGGGGAGAGAACCCACAACGGCGTCGGCAACGATCTCTTTGACACGGCGCGCAGCATTGAGAGGATTATCTGTCCGCCAAGCGACGCTTACGGGGCGGTGCCCGCCATTTTGGATGCCTGCGTGGGGTACGGGAAGGACAGGCTGTTCGTGCTGTCGGTAGGCGTGGCGGCAAAGTTTCTGACGGTGGAGCTGTTTAAGAGAGGATACCGCGCGCTGGATATCGGAAATATGGATATGGAGTACGAGTGGTATGTGAGGCGCTCGCCCGGGAAGATCAAACTTGAGAAACATGAGCTGACCAGCGAGGAGGCAAACCGGGAGGCCGGATATACACAATATCTGGAGCAGATTAAAACAAGGATTGGGTCATGATAGACAGCAAAAAAGCATTTGCGTATTATTTAAAGCAGGATCAGCTCGCCCTCGGGAGGCGGGACGACCGCCGGCCTCGTGCGTTTGGCGATGAGATCTGGAAGTTTGAGATTTTGCTCAGGAAGGTGGAGTATGATATGAACTGCCGCTTCGGGCTTTTCGGGAAGCTGATCGGGAAGTATCACAAGTTTCTGTTCCACCTGCTCAGTGTGAGACTCGGGTTTACGATCCCGCCGAATGTGTTCGGGCCCGGGCTGTCCGTTCCCCATTATGGGACAATCGTTGTGCACGGCAACGTCCGGGCGGGGAAAAACTGCCGGCTGCAGGAGGGAGTGACCATCGGCGCCACGGGCGGAAGTCATGAGGCGGCCGTGATCGGAGATAACTGTTATTTTGGCAGCGGCGCGAAGGTGATCGGCGCCGTGCATATTGCGGATGACGTGGCGGTTGGGGCAAACGCCGTGGTGACAAAGGATATCGCAGAGGCAGGCACGACCTGGGCGGGAGCGCCGGCCAGAAAGATAAGCGGCCGAAATTCCCACAGCAATTTATGTGCCGCGCTTTTTGGACAGACAGAGGAATGATATGAAAATGAGCGAGGAAAATAAGAGCGAAAGGGTGGGAATGCTCACCAAGCTGGGATATATTTTTGACAACAGGGATAAGTGGAAAATCGGCGCGCTGCTGTTCGCGGTGATTGTGGGGAGCTTTCTGGAACTTTTGGGCGTCACGATCTTCATGCCGTTTATCAATATCATAGAAAACCCCCGGACGATTCAGAAAAAGTGGTATCTGAAGTGGGTGTATGATGCATTCGGCTTTCAGTCCGCAAAGGGATTTCTGATCGGCGTGTCGGTCTGCATTATCGTTATTTATATCGTAAAGAATATCTATCTGATTATAGAGAAAAGCTATATTTACCGCTTTTCCTATAACATGCAGATGAAGCTGTCCACCAGACTTTTAAGGACTTACATGAAAGAACCGTATACGTTTCACCTGAACAAAAACATTGCCACTTTGCAAAGAAGCCTTCAGGAGGATACGTCGAAGTTCATGCAGGTGATATTATACTCGCTGGAACTTGTCGCGGAACTCGCAGTTTGCTTGGTAATGTTTATTTACCTTCTTACGGTCAGCAAGTCCATCACCATCATCGTGCTGGGGCTTTTGACTCTCTGCGTCGGATCGTTTTTGCTCTTTACGAGGAAGTACAGCCGCAAGCTGGGACAGGACAACCAGGGGTATCAGGGGAAAATATTCCAGTGGATGAACCAGGCGCTGGGCGGCATTAAGGAAATTAAGATTCTGGAGAGAGAGACGTTCTTTACGGACGAATACTACAAATATTACGCGAAGTTTGCGAGGGGACTGCGGATAGCGAGAACGATCTCCATCATACCGAAGTATGTGGTGGAGGCGGTGGCAATCTCCGGTCTTCTTGTAGCAATTATTGTAAAGCTTATTTTCGGCGAGGCGGATATGGCGTACTATGTCCCGCAGCTGACCGTGTTTGCGGTGGCGGCGTTTCGCCTGATGCCGAGCGTGGGGCGCATCAACGAGCACGCAACCAACACGCTCTATGCGCTCCCTTCCGTGGATCTGGTCTACCATGACCTGACGGAGATAGAGGATTATATCGAGAAGCAGGACAATGAGATAAGGGAAAACTGGAATCTGCAAAAGGGGATAGAGGTAAAAAACGTAACCTACCATTATCCTGATACGGACGAGCTGGTCATCGACAATGCCAGTCTGTCCATTGAAAAGGGAAAGACCGTAGCTTTTATCGGGGCTTCCGGTGCGGGAAAGACGACGATGGTGGATATTATACTGGGGCTGCTTGTGCCGCAGTCGGGAGTGGTTATGGCGGATGGGATCAATGTGCATGAAAAACCAAAGACATTCCATGCGCAGGTCGGCTATATTCCGCAGGTCATTTACTTGTCTGACGATACGATCCGCAACAACATCGCTTTCGGTGTGAAGGAGAAGGACATTGACGAACAGGCGATACGACAGGCGGTGGAGAAAGCGCAGTTGACGGAGTTTATCGACAGCCTGCCCTACGGTCTGGATACCATAGTTGGTGACAGGGGTGTCAGATTATCCGGCGGCCAGAGACAGAGGATCGGGATCGCCAGGGCGCTCTATCACGATCCGGAGATACTGGTGCTCGACGAGGCGACTTCCGCCCTGGACAATGAGACGGAGTCGGCGGTAATGGAGGCCATTGAACATTTACAGGGGATGAAGACCATGATTATCATTGCCCACAGGCTGACCACGATACGAAACGTCGACATGATCTATGAGGTGGGAGAGGGCAGAGTGGAAAAGCGCGGCAAGGATGAAGTGTTCGGAGAGTAGCGGTATGGGGAAGAACAATAAAAGCTTTCAACTGAATAAAAGAAGGAAAGATTTCCTGTTTTATATCGCTTTGTCGGTGCTGGCTTTCCTGATCTTTCGTTTTGTCGGTTCGGGTGAACCGGTTTTGTTTGACGACAGCGGCGCTTACCTGAGGGTGGAGCGCATTGAGGGAGTTATGCCGGTTTATCCGATTTTTCTTCTGCTGAACCAATGGCTGTTCGGAGACGGGATCTATTTACAGGTGGTGATTACCGAACAGGCGGCGCTGGCGGCGGTCTGTGTCGTTGCTTTTATAAAAACAATAAAGAAAGAGTTTACCCTTTGCTATACGGAGGCTGTTCTTGCCTTTCTGCTATCCTTGCTTCCCTTTACGACAGAGATGCCGGGCAGTATGGCGACCCAGCAGATTCTTACGGAAGGTCTGGCGTATTCCCTGTTTTATTTGTTTATGCTGGTTCTTTTAAAAGCGATATGGGAGAAGAGACCGACCTGGCTTGCCGGAGCATTCGGAATGGTGGTGCTGCTTGCCATGGTGCGTTCCCAGCTCCAGATTTTGTTTGGGGTCTGCGGAATTATATTCGTATATATCGTCTGCAGCCCGGGGAAGCGGACGGGGAAAGTACCTTTTGGGGCGCGCTTTGCGGTCGGAATTGCGGGATGTCTCTGTATAGGGCTTGTGGGTATTTTGGGCGTATCCAAAATGACGGCGGCTTATAAGGACATGATAACGGCGGATGGGAAATTTCCGGCCGGAGAGAAATTCCCGGAATTTGTTATGAAGATACAGTGTCCGGAGGAATACGAGGCTTATCTTGCGCAGGGCGGCGCGGAAGGAATGCTAAAGGACGCTGCCGCAGAGACTGTTTCAGAGAAGGATCAGGGGGAGCCGGAGGAGCTGGTAAACAAGTGGTTTGCCACAAGCCAGTATGTGAGCCTGATTTTTTCAAGGGGAATGTATGAAGCGGACTTACAGGACGCGTACCTGTTTGATGACGAGGCGCTGCGCGGGCTTTATCTGGAACTGTACGAGGCGGCGGATGCGGAAAAACAGCGTTATGCGTACGCGTCAGATGGTCTGTGGATGTGGAAGGATATTGTGGGCGGTATCGGAAGAGTGGGGAAAACTTGTCTGAAAATTCCGTCGGAATACTATGTCGCTAACTATCCGGCTATTATCAGGTCCGAAGATTTCAGCGATATACGCAACTCGCATCTTAAGACGATAGGAATGGCGTTGATCAAGGCGCATTTCGGCCGCTTTCTCTACCACACGCTGATGCTTTTGCCGCAGGCGTTTATCTGCACCGTTTTTTTCCAGATCGGGCCGATTTATCTGCTGTGCCATCTGGTGACATTGTTTCTCTATGTGTCGGCGTTTGGCCTGATGATATGGGGATATACGGACAGGCGCGTGAAAAACAAAGCGGCGGAGTGCATGGCTCTCGTTTTGGGAACCAATGTGGTGATGATTGTTTTGATATCGGTTGTATTTTTCGGGCAGCAGCGGTATCTGGTATATAATTTTGGCATATTTTACATCGTCTATTATCTGCTGTTGCGGGAGCTGTGGAACATACGCATCCGGCAACAAGTCAAAAAGTGGGTGGCGGTAAAGAAACGAAAGGATAACGGCGGGGAAGGCGGGCATGGAAAATAAGGCGAAATGCAAGGTGCTGGTCATTATACCGGCTTACAATGAGGCGGAAAGTATTGTGCGCGTGGTAAAACAGATGATGGAGCAGGCGCCGGAGTATGATTATCTCGTGGTAAACGACGGCTCAACGGACGATACGCTTGCGCTCTGTAAGCGGGAGGGGTTCCAGTATATCGATCTACCCATCAACATGGGAATCGGCGGCGCGGTGCAGGCGGGATATATTTACGCCCGGAAAAACCGGTACGATATCGCCGTGCAGATGGATGGCGACGGCCAGCACGATATCACGTATCTGGAACGGATGATTGCGCCGATACTGGCGAGGGAAGCCGATGTGGTGATCGGTTCCCGCTTTCTGGAAAAGGAAGGATTCCAATCCTCGGCGGGACGCAGAGCAGGTATCAATATATTGAGCTTTCTGATATGGCTGACCACGGGGCGGCGGATCAAGGATGTGACTAGCGGTTACCGGGCAGTAAACAAAATGTTTATCAGGATTTACAGTGAGGACTATCCCATGGACTATCCCGAGCCGGAGGCCATCGTGGCGGCCATCATGCATCTTGGAAAAGTGAAGGAGATACCTGTGCGGATGCGTGCCAGAGAGGGAGGGACAAGCTCGATTACCTTTAAAAAATCTATTTATTACATGATTAAAGTTACGCTCGCTATTCTGATCTGCCGCATGGGATACGGGGTGCGCAGGGCGAAGAGAGAAGACGCGTCTTAGACATGAAAAAGAAAGGGGAGGCCGGTTATGATACCTGCTACGCTGAGAGTGACGCTGATTGTGGCGGTGCTTTGTTATTTTGTCGTGATTCTGTATTTTTTGAAGCAGAAGGCGCTTAATCTGAAATATACGCTGTTATGGCTTGTGGCTGGATTTGTCATGGGTATTCTGGTTGTGGTGCCGGAGCTTCTGGTGCGGATCATCCATATTTTCGGTATTCAGGACAATATGAACGGCCTGTTTCTCTTTGCCATAGGATTTCTGACCATGATTCTTTTGTCTTTGACTTCTATCGCGTCCAGGCAGAACCGGAAGATCAGGACTTTGACGCAGGAGCTTGCGATTTTGGAGAAGCGCGTGCGCGATCTGGAGAAAAAGAAAGCTTAGCTGCCAGGGCATAGAGGGCAGGGAAGTGCGAGGCGGATTGAAAGGTGAAGGATAAAGATTGAAAATTAAAATTTTCAATCGCGAGATTTGTGTCTGCGCGTTGCTTGCCACAAACTCGATATGCGCAAAAAGCAGCGCAGAAATGGGTAAAATATGCTTGATATAGCGGTTGACTTGTTGTGGCTTCGTCCCAGGAAGGTGGGAGGGACGGAATTTTATATCAGAAATCTGCTGGACGGCTTCTTGCGGCTCAAGGAGCCTTTTCATCTTTTTTTGATGGTTTCGGAGGATAACAGGGAAACTTTTGTGCATTATGCAAAAGATGAGCGGATCGATCTTTTGGAGACGAAGGTGCGCTCCGCCAATATTGCCGGAAGGATTCTGTGGCAGTTTTTCTGCCAGAACCGGTTTCTCAGAAAGCACGGTATCCGCAAGTGCTTCACGCCGGTTTATTGCAGGACGCTCTTTAACGGAGGAATCACATACGTGAATGTGATACACGATTTGCAGGCGGCGCACTACCCGGAGTATCATCCTTTTCATGAGATTGCTTACTCAAAGCTGTGCTGGTGGCTGGATGTGCATTGTTCGGCCCATCTCATCGCGATTTCGAACTGGGTGAAGGAGGATATTATGAAACGCTATCGCCTGCGTCCGGGGCGGATTACGGCCATCTACAATCCGATTACCGTGGACAGGGAACAGACGGTCGCGTTTGAGACACTTTCGACGAAATACAAGATAGAGAAGAAAGAATACTATTATACCGTCTCGCAGATGATTCCCCACAAGAATCTGGAGACACTTTTGGCGGTCATGGAGGAGATCAAAAAGGGGGAGACGAATCTTCCGTGTAAGCTGCTTATATCCGGGGTAAACGGGGCCGGCAGGGAGGCTCTGCGGCAAAAGATTCTTGACAGAGGACTGGAAAATGAAGTTGTGCTCACCGGGTTTGTCGAGAATGAGGAGCGAAATACCCTGTACCAAAACTGTCGCGCCTTCCTGTTCCCCAGCGTATTTGAGGGCTTTGGCATGCCGCCGGTGGAGGCGATGCTCTTTGGCGCGGTGGTGATCGCCACGGACAGAACGTGTGTACCGGAGGTCACCCAAGGGAAGGCGAACTATGTGACGGATCCATATGATGTGAAAGAGTGGATTCGGGTCATGCAAAATCCGGCCGACCGGATCGCGGAGGTGGACTTCGGGGTTTATGACCAGATGAAGCTGACAGGAAAGTATTATCGGGTGTTGTGCAGTGTTTTGGGGGAAAAATAGGCTATGAAGCTGGCTGTTATTTTGGTGAACTATAACGGGGATAACTATAATATCCCGTGTATCGAATCCGTGCGGGCAAATGTGGGTAGCTTTGAGACGAAAATTGTTGTGGTGGATAACGCCTCCTCAGACATATCGATGCGACATTTGGAGGAAAAGTACGCGGGGATACAGGAAGTCGAACTGGTTTATCTCGACGATAATTACGGATTTTCCCGCGCAAACAATGTGGGTATAGAGCGGGCGAAAAAATGGGGGGCGGATTACGTCCTGCTTTTGAATAACGATACGGAGATCGCGGCGGACATGATTTCGCACATGCTCGCGTGCGCGAAAAGACACCCGGAAAGTATGGTCGCGCCGAAAATTTATTACAGCGACGACAGAGAGAGGATATGGTCGGCAGGCGGAAGCGTTTCCCCCGTCGTCAAAAAGGCGCGTCACATCGGCCTTAACGAGCGGGACGAGGGACGTTACGATCGGGAGGCTAAGATCGGATTTGCGACGGGGTGCTGTCTTTTGATACCGGTTCCGGTGCTGGAACGAGCGGGAGGGCTGGACGAGCGCTTTTTCCTCTACTATGAGGATACGGAGTACTGTTTTCGGCTGCACCGTCTTGGAATACGCATATACTACTGCCCGCAGGCGGTGATGTATCATAAGGTTGGCGCAAGCTCGAAGGGGGCCGACAGTCCGCTCTGCGCCTACTACATTGCCAGGAATTGGCTTTTGTGTAACCGTCTGCATCTGGGGCGGCGGTATCCTGTATTTGTCATGTATTACGCGCTCAACCGGACGGTGTGCTGCCTGCTGTGGCTGCTTCGGGGAAAGGGTGCGCTTGTGCGCGCGACCCTGCGGGGGATTGCGGATTACCGCAAGGGATGTTTCGGAAGGGCGCAGGGGTATAGTTGAAAATTCGTTGCATTGCATTCAAGGGGAGAGTATACTAGTGTGAGAAGAGTTTCTAAACGAGATTTTGAAAAGCGGAATCGTGGGAGAGTGTATGAAAAAAGGGTATTATATCCACTTTCAGGGACGGCAGTCTATTGGGGTCAGCAAGAAGATCGACATGCAGATTGAGGAACTCGGCAGGGTGTTTGATATTCAGGAAATAGAAGTGGAAACGCCGGCGCGATCGATGGCAGGGAGAATACTTGGCCTGTTTCCGACAGCCTCCATCCTGAGAAATTACGAGGAGGCGCTTGGACGGATAGAGAGCCCTGATTTTCTTTATGTGAGAAGAGCGGTTGCGGACAGGGCTTATGTCGGTTTCTGGAGGACAATAAAAAAACGGTATCCTGACTGTAAAATTATTATAGAACTGTTTACCTATCCTTATGACAAGGATGATTTCGCAAAGTGGAATGCATGGCCTTTTTATATAAAGGAGCTGCTTTACCGTCCGAAGCTGAAAAAATATGTGGATCGTTTTGTCACATACACGGAGCACGAGGAGATTTTTGGCATTCCCACGCTCCACTCCGCGAACGGAATCAATGTGGGCGCCGTAAAGCAGGTGGAGGGAGAGTTCCATGAAAAGCAGATCAACCTGATCGGCGTGGCTTTTATGCAAAGGCACCACGGCTACGAGCGTATCATAGAGGGATTGAAGGACTATTACAGCACCGGGAAGGCGGATTTTAGGGTGAATCTCAGGCTGGTGGGAGACGGGCCGGAGAAAGCAAAATACCAGGAGTTAGCGGAAAAAAACAAGCTTTCGGAGTACGTGACATTCTATCCGACGTTGACAGGGGATGAATTGGACGAGCTGTACAATGACAGCGATATTGCGCTGGTATCCTTCGGCATGTACAAGCTTGGATTTTTCGGAAAGCTCTGCGCTCTCAAATCCAGGGAATGTCTCGCCAAGGGGATGCCCCTGATCACAGGCTGCCAGATCGACGTGTTGCCGGAAAGTTACCCCTACGCCAGAGTGTTTGCGAACGATGAGAGCACGGTGGATATAGGGGAAATCGTAGCTTTTTACAAACAGGTGAGGAGTATGACGAGGGGAAAGAAAGAGCTTTCCGACAAAATCAGACAGTATGCCGAGGAGCATGTCAGTATGGAAGCGGTAATGAAACCGGTGGTAGATTATATCGGAGGTTAGGATGATCACACATATTGTGGGGAACCGTCCCCAGTTTATCAAGCTGGCGCCGCTTTATCATGCGATTGAGGCGGCGGGTTATCAGCAGAATATCATACACAGCGGACAGCACTACGATGAGAATATGTCCGATATTTTTTTTGAGGAGCTTGGCATTCCTGCGCCTTACGTGAATCTTTCCGCGGGCGGCGGCAGCCATGCCCAGGTGACGGCGAAAGCCATGATCGGGCTGGAAGAGGAACTTTCGGAAAAGAGGCCGGCGCTTGTCATTCTGTACGGGGATACAAACACGACGCTTGCCGGCGCGGTGACGGCGTCAAAGCTTGGTATTCCCATCGCCCATGTGGAGGCAGGGCCGAGAACGCATATTAAGACGAACCCGGAGGAATGCAACCGCATTGTGACGGATCATCTCTCGGATATTTTATTTTGCCCCGACGCCGTCTCTCTGGAAAACTGCAAGAGGGAGGGGCTTGGTGAGAAAGCCTGCCTGACCGGCGATATTATGTACGATACTTACCGCTCTATAGCCAGGCGGCGGGAGAAGGACGAGGCGGTAGAAGAGGAGGAAGAGCCGGTGCTGATGACGTGGCACAGGCAGGAGAACACTTCGGACAAAGAACGCATGGAGGCTGTTTTGAATCTGGTGGAACGGCTGGGGAGCAGAGTGCTCTGCCCGCTCCATCCGCGCACGAAGAAGTGCCTTTCCCGGTTTGGACTGCTAGAGAGGGCAAAGGCGATCCCCAATCTGGAAATTATGGAGCCTGTCGGTTACGGGGAGATGGTGCGCCTTATGAACCGGGCCAGACTGATTCTGACGGACTCGGGGGGCGTGTCAAAGGAATCCTCCTTTGCGGGGGCGAAATGCCTGTTTATGCTGAATCTGGATATTTGGGAGGATCTGATGCGGGAGGATTGGCTTCACCGCGTAGATCCGACGGATGAAAAAAGTGTGGAGGAAGCTTTGGCTTTCGCGAAAAAAGCGAAGCGGGTTGCTCCCAAAGACCGGCCCGGATATTATGGGGACGGCCATGCTGCGGAAAAGATGGTGCGCGCATTGGAGGAAAATGGTTTGATTGGCTGACAGGGGGCAAAAAGATGGCAAAAATGGAATTTCGGGATCTGAAAAAACAATATCAGCTACACAGGCAGGCCATTGACGAGGCGATGCGTGTCGTGATAGAAGAGACACGGTTTATCGGAGGCCCTCAGGTTGCGAGACTGGAGGAGCGGCTCGCGGCGTTTGTGGGTGTTAAGCACTGTATCGCCTGCGGCAACGGGACGGACGCCTTGCAGCTTGCGCTTATGGCGTGGGAGATCGGGGCGCGGGACGCGGTGTTTGTGCCGGATTTTACTTTTTTCTCCAGCGGGGAGGTTGTGCCCCTTGTGGGAGGCGTGCCTGTCTTTGTGGATGTGGATCCTTGCACCTTCAACATAGATTGCGGGAGTCTGGAGAGGGCAGTCGAATTTGTGATTCATCACACGACTTACAGGCCCCGTGCGGTGGTTGCAGTTGACTTATTTGGTCAGCCTGCGGAGTACGACAAAATCAGAGAGATTACAGAGCGTTACGACATGTATCTTCTCGAGGACGCGGCTCAGTCCTTCGGCGGAAGCCTGAACGGAGACAGGACTTGCAGTTTCGGAGACATTTCGACCACGTCGTTTTTTCCCTCAAAGCCTCTTGGCTGCTATGGGGACGGCGGCGCGGTCTTTACGGATAACGACGAGTGGGCAGACAAGCTTCGCTCTCTTCATGTGCATGGCAAAGGCGGCGACAAGTACGACAATGTCCGCATCGGCATGAACTCCCGCCTGGATACGCTGCAGGCCGCTGTTCTGCTGGCTAAGCTTGATTTTTTGGAGGAGGAGATCGCTTCCTGTGAGAGGGTGGCGGATCGGTATACAACTTTACTGGGGGATGCCGTGCAGACGCCCCATATTCTGGAAAACAGGCGCAGCGCCTGGGCGCAGTATACCGTCTGCTTTAAAGACAGGAACGAGCGGGATCGTGTGATCAAAAGCATGAACGAGGCGGGCGTTCCGAGCGCTGTCTATTATAAAAAAACGATGCACAAGCAGGAAGCTTTCAGGGACAGACAGGTGGAGGCGGTGTCCTGCGCGGTTGCGGAGAGTTTGAGCGAGAGATGCCTTTCCCTTCCTTTCCACCCTTACCTCGAGGAGGAACAGATCGGCCTTGTGTGTGAAAGTATATTGAGAGGTATCGCGGATGTCCGGGGATAAAGGTTGGCGGCTGCGGGGGTTTCTCGCCGCGAGCAAAAATATAAAACTGTTCTGCCTGGGAGAATATTTCGACCTTGGCGTCTGCGTGCATTGCAGGAAGCTTTTGGACAAATTTCCGCAGGATCAGATTTTTTTGTCGGACGCGAACCAGGTCTGTTTTCTGGACGGCTATGTGTACAATAAGGACGAGTTTCTCTGCTCCGAAGGGTATGGGAAGTGGTCCTATTCCTTCGCCTACTCCTTAAAGAAGGACAGGGCAGCTCATCTTGGGAAACTGCGGGGCGCTTTTGGCGGTTACTATTACGATAAGGAGACGGGGCAGGTCACGGTCTTTACGGATCAGATGTCAAATAAGTCCGTGTACTACTATTGTGACCAGGATCGATGGATCGTGTCGGACCGGCTGGAATTTATCGTGCGTGCCATGCGGGAGAACGGGATCGCGTATCATTTCAACGAAACGGCGGCAAAATATATGCTGACCTGCGGCTACATGCTGGACGATTCCACTTTTGTAAAGGAGATACACAGACTTCTCCCGGGATACTTTGCCGTACTTGAAGGCGGCACGGCAGCTCTTCACCGGTATTATGAAATACCGTGCGGCGAGGAGGATATGAGCGAACCGGAAGCGGTGGAGCGGATTGACGAGGCGTTCAGACAGGCAGTTTACAGAGAATTTTCGAAAGACAGGGAGTATGGTTACAGGCATCTGGTGGACTTAAGCGGCGGCATGGACAGCCGTATGGTGACCTGGGCGGCACATGAGCTGGGATTCACGGATCAGGTCAACATCGCCTACAGCAGGCTTGGCTATCTGGATCAGAGGATATCCGCGCAGGTTGCCGGGGCGCTGAAACATGAATATCTCCACAAACCGCTGGATGACTTGACCTGGGTTTACGATGTGGACGAGATGACCTGTAAAAACAACGGGGCGGCGATCTGTCTTGGCATGACCGGTGGAAACCGCCTGCTTCGTCTGCTTGACAAAGAGTCTTTCGGTATCGAGCATACAGGCATGGTGGGGGACGCCATTGTCTCTACCTTTTACCAGGATAAGGCGTTAAACGACAGAAGCCCGGTTTTCGGCCTGCACCAGTATTCCGACAGACTCAAATATACGTTTGACGAAAACCTTTTGGCCCGGTATCCGACGCAGGAAATCTTTGCCCTCGTCACGAGGGGACTTTTGGGGGCGCAGAGTTCCTATATGATCAGGCAGAATTATGTGGAAACCGGTTCGCCTTTTTTGGATGTGGATTTTCTGGCGGCGGTGATGGCTGTACCTTTTGAATACCGCAAACAGCATCGCATCTATTTGAAATGGATAGAGACGAAATATCCCAAAGCGGCGGATTTTGTGTGGGAGAAATGGGGCGTCCGGCCAAAAGAGAACGAGATTTTTAAACGGAAGGTAAAGACCACCGGAAAACTGATGGGAGGATATATGCGGCGCGCGTTGCGAAGACCTGACCCGAACTCCATGAATCCCGTGGATTACTGGTATGAATGTGACAAAGATGTCAGAAACTATATTGAGACAATGTTTGAGGAGCGGATCGGCAGCAGTATTTTGCAAGAAGACCTGCGCTCCGATATGAGACTGCTCTTTACGGAGGGGAGTTTTTCGGAAAAGGAGCAGGCGCTCACGGTTCTGAGCGCGATACATTTATTTTTTGAGGAGTAAAGGAGCAGCGTCCGAATGAAAAAACAAGTGCGGGAAGTGGATTTCCTTATCATTTACGAGCACAAAGTGAGAGAACTTGAGAATATGTGCCTCGTCAAGTACGAGCTGGAAAAAAGAGGCTATACGGTGCTGATTAAGCATATCGAGGACGAGGAGGCGCTTGAGGCAGTAAAGCCCGTTTACCACGCGCGTGTGGTCATGACCATGGCGTGCTATCAGAATGCTTCGCTTGAGTGGCATACGAAGGACTTTGTCTCCTTCGACAAGGTGATCGACATGCAGTGGGAAAACATTGTCTATCCGAAGGACGAGCGGGCGGGCGTGTTTAAAAACTATACCGGCATCGGCAGGGAGGTCGTGCGTGTTTCCTGGGGAGAGGCGAACAGGAAGAGGCTTCTCGAGGCGGCGCACATGGATCCGAGAAATATCAAAGTGGTGGGCCATGTGGGAATGGATTTTTTGAGGGACGAGCTGAAAGGTTATTATCTTGACATAGAAACGCTTTTTAAGGAGTACGGCCTGCCCACGGACAAAAAGGTACTGCTTTTCGCCTCCCCGTTCTACGCGGACAACCTTTCCGAAGAGTACATTGCGGGCATGTGCAAAAAGCACGGGGAGGACTGGCGCGATTATTATGATTTTATGATGCGCTCGGAGCGGATCATCCTGGAGTGGATGGAGCGGATCTGCCATGAGAGAAATGACATTCTTGTCATATACCGACCGCACCCTGGACATATTGGCGTGCATATGTCCGAGGTGGAAAAACGTTGTGATAATTTTAGAGTGATCAGCGAGAAATCCGTGAAGCAGTGGATTATTGCGAGCGACATTGTCTATACGGGAAACAGCTCCACCATCGTGGAGGCTTACTTCGCGGGGCGGATGTGCCATCTGCTCTTCCCGCTTGAGGTGACGGACGGCTTTGAGCTGAAACTCATCAGCCAGGGCGAAAAGATCAGGGATTATGAGAGCTTCGCGGGGACGGTGGACGAGAAAGACCCGGTGTTCCCGATTGACAAAAGCGCCATCAACGAGATTTATCTGGTGGATGAGAAGGAACCAAGCTATAAAAAGCTGGCCGATATGGCGGAGGAAGTCTACAAGGATCCGAGCTACAATCTGACAGCGGAGCAGCTTTCTTCCTATAGAACCAAACAGCCGCCCCTGATACAGATGCAGAAGAAACTGCAGCAGTGGGATTGGTTCTATGACAAGTATAAGGAAATTCTGGCAAACGAGCATATCCGTTTTCACTGGATCGAAGGCCAGCGCGCCCTTAGAAGGGAAAAGGCCGAGAGAAATAAGAGGTTTGCCATCGAGAGTACGAGCGAGGAGGAAATCGCGTCTATCGTAAAAAAGATTGCAAAGCAGTTGGATATAAAAAAGTAAGGACAAAAAGGAGGAATCGACATGAGCGATAAGATTACAGCAGTTGTACCGGTGAAGGGGAACAGCACAAGGCTGCCGAACAAGAACATTCTGCCCTTCGGCAATTCCAATTTATTGCAGCACAAGATCGAGCAGTTAAAGCAGGTGAAGGGGCTTCACGAGATCATCGTCTCTTCCGACTCCGACGAGATGCTCGCCATCGGCGAAAAGTGCGGTGTGAAAGCCATTAAGCGCCCGGAGCAGTACGCGAACGAATCCGTACCCTTTGGCATGTTCTTGGAGTATCTTTGCGATACCATAGAGGGAGATCACCTTCTGTACGCCTGCGCCACATCCCCCTGCGTGGAGCCTTATCTGTATGAGAAGGCGATAAAAGTGTATTTCGAGAAGCTGAAGGAAGGATATGATTCCCTGATCACCGTATCCCCTTACCAGACATATCTGATGGATGACAACGGGCCTTTGAATTTCAAGATGGGGTTGGAACATAAAAATTCCGAGCAGTTACCCATGATGTACCATTTCACAAACGGGATCGATCTGGCGCCGACGGATAAGGTGAGGGAATGGCATTATAATTACGGGCCGAAATATTATCAGCTTGTGATCAACAAGCGCGAGGCGGCGGATATAGACGACCTTTATGACTATGAGATGGCCAAAGCGCTCTATGCCATGAAGGACCCGAATCCGACGGTCTGAGAAGTAAGAGGGTGCAGATGACAAAGATTTTACTTGCGACGGAAAACTTTCCTTATGGCAGGGGAGAAAAGAGCTTTGTCCTGCCGGAGCTTACGAGGCTTGCAAAAGATTATGACGTGACTGTCATTTCTCATGCGGATGAGAGACAGATGACGGAGGGACAAAGGGAAAACCGACTGCCGGCGGGAGTGCACCTGGTTACACACCCAAGGCCGCGGTTTACAAGACGCGATAAGCTGCGGGCGTTGTTTGGATTTTTGACGGATGCGGATGGAAGAGAGGAAATCCGGGAAATACTGCGCGGCAAAAAGCAGAAAAGAACGCGTTTTTACCAGTCCCTCTCTTTTTATGCGCAGATGTTGGCTGACCGGAAAATACTTAAAAAAAGCGGTCTGCTTTCCGGGGAAGAGGAGATTGTCTACTATTCTTTCTGGTATGACTATTACTGCTACAGCATGGTTCGCGAAAGGAAAAAATACCCCGGGGTGCGGATCGTTGCCAGGACACACGGGCGGGATCTCTATCACGGGAGAGTGCCCGGAGACAGGCAGCCCTTCCGGGCACAGATGGAACGGGGGATGGATGGGATTGCGTTCACCTGCGCCTATGGCAGGGATTATTATGACAGAAGCGTCAGAAGTGAGAGGTTTCCCGCGGAGAAACTGCATGTGTGCAGGCTTGGAACGGCGCAGGCTTCCCGGTATATGCCGGCTTATTCGGGAGGAGAGTGGATGCTTGTAAGCTGTTCCAACGTAATTCCCTTAAAGCGGATAGAGCGGATTATAGACGGCCTTTCCCTGATCGGGGAGCAGCCGATTTGCTGGACGCACATTGGGGACGGCGAAAGCATGGAAGCCGTGAAGGCGTATGCAAAGCGGAAGCTTTGGAAAAAGGGAAATATCAGATATGTGTTTACGGGCTTTTTGGAGGATGCGGCTGCCTGGTATAAGGAGAATCAGGTTGATTGCTTTATCACAACCTCCGCCACGGAAGGGGGATGTCCGGTTTCGATCCAGGAGGCTATGTCCTACGGCATTCCGGTGATTGGCACCGCCGTGGGCGGGATCACGGAGATGCTTGACGGAAACGGAGTCCTTTTGAGCGAAGACCCCGAGGCGGAGGAAGTGGCGGAGGCGATCCGAACGATCTTCCGGATGTCGGGGGAGGAGCTTGACGGGATAAAGGGGAGGAGCCTTGTGCTGTGGCGGGAGATGTTTGACAAGGAAAAGTGCTACAGAAAGATGAGGAACGTGCTTAACGGATTATATAAGATAGGAGATGACAAGAATGTCGTTTATTAAACTTTTGGACTGTACATTGCGGGACGGCGGTTATATCAACGACTGGCAGTTTGGCTACCACACGATAAGGAGTATTATCAAAAAACTTACGGATTCCCAGGCTGACTATGTGGAAGTAGGATTTTTGCGGGATTGCGAATATGACAAGGATAGAAGTCTCTACAATAACTGTGAGGAAATCGCGCCCATACTTCCCGGGAAACGGGGAAATACGGTTTTTACGGCGATGGCGCTGCACAACAAATATTCCGTGGAAAAGCTGGAGCCTTATGACGGAAAGACCATTGACGCCGTTCGGGTAACCTTTCACGATTATGATATCGACGAAGGGCTCACTTTTGTGCGCAGGGTGATGGAAAAGGGATACAAGGTATTCTGCAATCCCATCAATATCATGGGCTATTCGGATGAAGCGCTTCTTGGGCTTTTGAAGAAGGTCAACAATATACACCCTTATGCGTTTTCCATCGTGGATACTTTCGGTTCCATGATGCGCGCCGACCTGGTGCGGATCTATTCTATGGTGGAACACAATCTGGACAGAGAGATCACCATCGGTCTCCACCTGCACGAAAATCTGGCGCTGTCCTACTCTCTGGCACAGGAGTTTATCGCCATGAAAGCGGCCGGGAGAAAAAGCATCATAGACGCATCCATGCTGGGAATGGGGCGCACACCCGGGAATCTGTGTATGGAACTGATTATGGATTATATGAACAGGACGCAGGGCGGCGGTTACGACATCAATCCCATACTGGACGGGATCGACGATCACATTGCGGCGCTCAAACAGATTGAGCCATGGGGCTACAGCATGCCCTACGCTATATCAGCCAAATATAATCTGCATCGCAATTACGCGGAGTTTTTGATCGGAAAGGGACGGCTTCGGGCCAAACAGATCAATCAGATTTTGGCCGGAATCGCGGACGATAAGAAAACGGCTTACGACGAGGAGTATATTGAAAAGCTGTACAGGGCGTACCAGGATCACGAAGTGGACGACAGCTCACTCAGGGACATGCTGCGTACCGCCATGCAGGGCAGAAAGGTGCTTGTGCTGGCGCCTGGAGGAAGTCTGAAACGACAGCAGGAAAAAATAGACGATTTTGTGGCGCAGGAGAGCCCCTTTATTTTCTCGGCAAACTTTGTATCACACCGCTACGCTGCGGATTACACGTTCTGTTCAAACGCTATGCGCTATGATGATATGGTGGTGGAGCGCAGGGATAAAAATATACTGGTAACCTCCAATCTTCTCGATGTATGCGAGGAGGAAAACGTATTGAATTACGCGGAGCTTAGCTTTGACGAGAAGGGTAATTGTGACAACTGCGTCATAATGCTTTTAAAACTTCTATGCCAGCTCGGTGTGCCGCAGGTCTTTGTGGCGGGATTCGACGGTTATCAGGAGAAAGGAAATAACTACATTTCTTCCTATATGGCCAGCCAGCACACGAAGGGCATGGAGGAGAACGTGAAAATACGCAAATATATGGAGGATGTGGGGAAACAGATTTCGGTTGTGTTTTTGACGGATTCTCTATATAATGAATGAATGTATCAGGAAAAGTGAACAGGAGTAAGACATGTCGGAGAAAAATTGCTGGTGTGGGATAAAATATCTGGTTATTGATGTGGACGGCACGATGACGGATGCCGGCATCTATTATGACGAGCACGGGAACGAGCTGAAAAAATTTTGTACAAAGGACGCGGCGGGCTTTTTTGCGGCAAAAAAGGCAGGAATCAAAATCCTTGTGCTCACCGGCCGGGAGTGCGCGGCGACTACAAGACGGATGGGTGAAATGAAGGTGGATTTTCTGGTGCAGAACTGCAAGGACAAGGTGTCTTATCTGGAAACCTTCCTGCGTGAGCAAGGTGTATCCTGGGAGGAGCTTGGGTATCTTGGGGACGACCTGAACGATCTGGCAGGAATGCGCCGGAGCGGGTTTTCCGGCTGTCCCGTGGACGCCTGCGAGGAGGTAAAGGCGCAGGCGGATTATATCTCCACGGTAAAGGGCGGTTACGGAGCCGTCCGGGATATCATATCGGCGCTTCTTAAAAAGCGCGGGGAGTGGGACAGGATTATAGAGGAGCTTTACGGAGCGGGGACGTAGTGAAAGAAGGGGCTCTAAAGACATCCCCGGCCATTGGACGGGACGCCGGGAAAGGCCAGGATAGCCACAGGGGACAGAATGATTGTTGTAAAAATAAAAGGTGGTTTAGGAAACCAGATGTTTGAATATGCCATAGCACGGAAACTTCAGATGGCATACGGAATAGAAAAGATTGCGTTTGAAACGTCGGTGATCGGGGCAGATCAGCTTAGACGGCTGGAGCTTTCACATTTTGCCTTTTTTGACCAAAACATGCTTCTTATAAATCCGGGCAGAATTGTCCGTATGCAGGAGTGGCTTAGGAAAAAACTGGTTTCTTATTTTATTGCGGGAAGACCGGAGAAAGTCGCCGGGAGACGGGAAAACTTTTGGAGTGCTTTTTTTGCTTTATTGGGAATTGTGCAGAGGGATCACAGCCGCATAAGGGAGAGTTTCTTTCTGAAGCTGCATAAAAATATCTATGTTAACGGCTGGTTTCAGGAGGCGGTGCTTTTTGAGCCGATCAGAGATATTCTGATAAAAGATTTTGCCTATACCGCACCCGGACTTGCGGATACAGAGATTTGCAAAAGAATGCGGACGGAGAATTCTGTCTGCGTACATGTGCGGAGGGGCGATTATATCAATCACCCTGTTTTTGATGTCTGTCACGAGGCATATTATTGCGGAGCCATGGAGCGCATTGCCGGAAAGGTTGCGGATCCGGTTTTTTTTATTTTTTCCGATGATATCGGGCAGGTGGAACGGGAGATGAAGTTTCCCTATCCGGTGGTATATGTGCGGGAGCGGCACGAAGCCTGTGACGAGCTGTTTTTGATGCGGCAGTGCAGACATTTTATTATGTCAAATTCTACATTTAGCTGGTGGGCACAGTTTTTGGGAGAAGCGGAGGATAAGATAGTTGTTGCGCCGGCAAGGTGGCGTCGTGACGATGCAGCAAACCGCGATATTTATATGGACGGATGGATATTAGTGGATGTATGAGGAAGAGAATCAACAGGATGAAACGGAGAAACGATGGGAAAAAACAGATTACGGGATGAAATGTATCGGAATGAGAGATGTCTTTGCGTCTATGTATATACCGGCATAACGAGCAGGTGCCTTTCTTTGATGCAGGCATATTATCTGGTTCGGAAATATCATATTAATAACCTGATTATCATATGGCGGCTGGAGGAATGCTGTAATATCAGATATGAGGAAGTGTTTGACGAGAAGCAGTTTGCGGATATCAACACCGTTGTGCTCACGCATGGTTTCTTTCCGCCGAAATGGGGCAAAGGGCTTAAAAAGAGTCTACAGCAGTTAGATGTCAGGGAGTTGATGCGCTGCGTCAAGGAGTGGGTACGATATTGCGTCTGGAAGCTTCGCAACAGACAGGCGCAGCGGGTGATGAGCTATTTTCAGGAACAGGGTTCTTACGTGAAATATCATCCGCCAAAGGAGATCGGATGGAGCGGAGAGGCGTATCAGGATTGGATCGAACGCTGCTGGAAACGTGTCAGCGGGTATCTGGAAGCAGAAACAAATTGTCTGGCGGACGTCTACGCAGGGATGATGGCAAGCCAGAACAGGACGGCGCCTGTTGATCACGGAAGCCTGCTTTTTCAGAGGAAATATCACCAAAAGGCGGAAGAACTGATAGCGGGCGGCTCATGGGTCGGTGTGCATGTAAGGCGCACGGACCACAGCGGTTGTATTCGTGAGAGTCCGCTATATCTTTTTAAGGAAAAGATGAAAGAAATAAAGGAACAGGACGGGAACGTAAAGTTCTTCCTTGCGACGGACGATCCGGCCGTGGAGGAGGAACTTTGCAAAGAATTCCAGGGATGCATTGTTACGTACCGTGAGAAGGTTTGGGGAAGGGACAGCAGATCCGGCATGGAATCCGCTATTGTCGACTGCCTGTGTCTGGCTGCCTGCGATCGTATTCTTGGCTCATACGGCAGTGTGTTTTCCTTGTTTTCGGCCATGTATGGAGGAAAGGAACTGATTTCCTGTAAAAAATAAACGGCATGAAATTGGTTGGGGGATCATATGGAATCAAAAATGATTTATGCTCCGGTAATGATTACGGCGTGTAACCGCTACAGACATCTGGAACGCTGTATTGCCTCTCTGAAAAAAAACGGCTGCGCGAAAGAGACAGAACTGTATATCAGTGTAGATTATCCATGGGATGATCAGTATGTGGAAGACTGGAAAAAGGTGTGCGCGTTTTTAAAAAAGCCGATTGATGGATTCAAGCAGGTTACTATATATTATCAGGAAAAAAATTTGGGCTTTTACAAGAATAAGACGTTTCTTTACGAGAAAGTGTATGAGCGGCATGACAGGGTTATTTTTACGGAGGACGACAACGAATTTTCAACGAATTTTTTGGAGTATATAGATAAAGGACTGATGCTCTATGAAAAAGACCCGAATGTGTTCGCCATTTGCGGTTACGGCTACGATTATGATTTTAATACCCACGGAAACAACGTGATCGCGCTGACGAACTGCTGCGTATGGGGATGCGGCTTCTGGCGTGAGAAAGAGAGAATCATGTCAGAACAATTACACCTGCATGTTTGGGAAAAGAAAGCGAGAAATCCTATTTTGATGTTTGGGATATACAGGAACAGAAAACGGCTTTTTTCAAGAATGCTGGGCGTTCTTTTGTCGGAATATCAGCCGGAGACGATTGAAAGCCGGGATATCAGCAGAGCGGTGGTGATGGCTTTGAACGGATGGTACTCGGTAAATCCGGTATTGTCGAAGGTCAGAAACTGGGGCTGGGATGGTACGGGAATGAATATTTCGGGAAGCAGGGAAAAACAGGAAGAATATGAGAAACAGAAAATAGACGTCGAGCCGCATTTCGAATATTTTGATACGGGATTACAGAGGGATAAAGATAATGACAGACAGTTGGACGAGCATGGCGAGTGGAACAGTGAGAGAGCCAGGTGGTATGCGGATCCCCTGACTTATTTGTTATACTGGATTTTGGGTAAAAGATTATTTAAAAAGTATGTGCGAAAAAGTCTGTAGTTTTGGAAACGGTCAGGGAGTGACGGAAACAAAGTATAAGCTGACAATAGATGAAAAATATGGTATAATAACCGAAAATTTTCAGCCTGCCGAGGCTTTAACGCAACGGAGATGATTATAAAGGACAGTAAATCATGGAAAAGAAACATGCGGTGTATGAAGGGTTATCATATGTTTGGAGAAATACGCTGTTAAAATGGTGTCGGAATATTACTGATGAGGACCGGAGGCCCAGGAGATTAGGGTCGGAAAATCCGGATAAAATCTTTTATGTGATAAGGCGGCCGGGAATTGAGTATTGTGGCTTGTTTTCCAACTTTATTCTTTTCCTTGGAAAAGTGGAACAGGTTTTGAAGGACGGTTATATTCCGATAATAGACATGCAAAGTGATTTTAATATATATCTTGCCAGGGATAAAGTTGGAAAAGAAAATGCATGGGAATACTACTTTAAACAGCCAATGGGTTTTACCATTGATGATATCGCACGAAGCCGCCATGTAATTATCGGATCCACTGCGAGAAATCTGAAATTATTTCCATGGAATAATGCGGATTTTCTCTACGGTAAAACGGGGGAGCTGCCATATTGGAGAGAACTGGCAGGAAAATATATGCAGATGAGTGATTCTGCGAGGGAATGTGTCGAGAGAGAATACCAAAGACTGTTTGTGGGTGAAGGTCGGATTCTGGGGGTGCTTTGCAGAGGTACGGATTACGTAAAAAGCAAACCCAGTCAGCATAAAATTCAACCGACGCCGGAAGAAATGTACGGCAAGATAGATGAAATCATGCAGAGACAAAGATGTAAGAAAATTTTTCTTGCAACTGAGGATGGCCAAATTTATCAAAGGTTCAAACAAAAATATGGCGATATTGTAATTACAAATACGAAGCAATTTGCGAAATATGAGAGCGGCTGTATTGGAAAAACGCTCTACGAAAGCAGAACCGACACTCGTGAAGCCGGTATGGAGTATCTGGTTACAATCATGCTTCTGTCCAGATGCGATTGCCTGTGCGCGGGTATTGTTTCCGGTACAAAAAGCGCGATTCTGTTGTCTAAAGGATACAGTGAAATGTACTTGTTTGATAGTGGATGTTATAAGTAGTTTTTGGTAAACAGATTTGTAGATGAAGGAGACGGTGCATGCGCATTTGCGCAATCACTATATTATAAAGTTGTGGATACGTTAAAAAAGACAAAAGATCTTCTGAATAAAATAACTTTTATGCTCTCGCCCAGACAGAAAAGATACGCGGTAATTGTTATGGTTATGAGTATGATGGCTGCGCTGATGGAGACTTTGGGCGTAGCGGTCGTTATGCCGGTCCTGGATATGATGCTGGATATCCAAGGGGTGAAAACGAGATGGTATATGGAGCCGTTTGTAGAAATTTTTCATTTGGATACAAACGGAAAAGTGATATGGTTTGTTTGTATGGGCGTTGTTGGTATATATATTGTCAAGACGCTGTATTTTGTTTTTTATACCTGGGTTTCCACAAAATATTCTTATATGGTACAGCGTGAGCTAAGCGTCAGGATGCTGGAAGCCTATATGAAGCAGGGATACCAGTTCTTTTTGGATCATAATACAACAAGGCTTCTAAACGGTATTTCTTCGGATACGGCCAGTATTTACAATGTGTTAAAAACGATATTTACATGTATTATGAAATTGCTGACAATCGTATGTATCGGTGGGTATATTATGATGCAGTCGGTGCAGATGGCGACTGTTCTTATGCTTCTTGCAGGCATGTGCCTGATGGGGATACAGGTGATGTACAGAAAGTCCATGAGCCGGAACGGTGTCCGCAGAAGAGAGCTTTTATGCGAAATGAACCAGTATGCTATGGAAGCTATACAGGGGCATAAGGAAGTACTGGTCATGAACAAACAGAAATTTTTCGCCAAGGCTTATGAGGATGCACGCGCGAGATACAGCCGCGCCGCCGCCACGGTTGACATGGGAACTTCTATTCCTGTCTATTTGATTGAGGTTGTCTGCGTGGCAGGCGTTATGCTGGCAGTGGCAATTCAAATGATGAGTACAGCCAATCCCGGAGAGCTGATTACACAGCTTTCTTCGATTGCGGTGGGTGCGTTTCGTATTCTGCCTGCTCTTGGAGCGATTACAAGCGGCATCAATATGATTATGGTTTGTATGCCACAGTTGAACGCCTGCCATGAAACGATAAAGCTTGTTACTGAGCTGGAAAAGCGGGAATCGGAGCAGGCGGAGCGTAAGAGCCAATATCGCGAGGCTCAGTTTCAGAAGGAGCTCTCCTTACGGTCGGTGACCTTCCGCTACCCGGCCGGGGAGGATAATATTCTTGAAAATGTTGACCTTAAGGTCAAAAAGGGAGAGGCCATCGCATTGATAGGCCCTTCGGGAGCAGGAAAAACGACGGCATCCGATATCATCCTTTCGCTTCTCAAACCGACGCAGGGGCAGGTTTTGATGGATGGAATAGACGTGGAAGATTTGGGGGAACAGTGGAATCGTATCATAGGGTATGTGCCGCAGTTCACTTATATTATAGACGCCAGCATCAGGCACAACATTGCTTTTGGCGAAAAGGAAAAGAGCATCGACGATGCGCTGATTTGGAGTTGCCTTAAGATTGCCCAGCTTGATGAATTTGTGAGAAAGCTTCCGCAGGGGCTTGACACAATGGTTGGAGAGCGGGGAGTACGTTTTTCCGGGGGACAGAGGCAGAGGCTTGCCATTGCAAGGACATTGTACCGGAATCCGGATATTCTTGTGCTGGATGAGGCGACCGCGGCTCTGGACAATGAGACAGAAGCGGAATTTATGCAGGCGATCGAGGCGCTGCAAGGAACCAAGACACTGATCATTGTAGCGCACAGACTTACGACAGTAAGAAACTGTGATGTGATATACGAGGTAAAAGATAAGAAGATAACCGTCAAGGACAAGACGGAAATTTTCGGGGAAGAATGAGATGATTTTTGCGGAGTGGGGGAAAACACATGAAAGAATTGGTGGTATCTATATATAGGCATATTATACCGGAGACAATTCGAAGGAAGTACTCGGAAAAGATGCGTGACCGCAGGATCGAACAGGCGAATTTAGAAGAGATGGAAAGATGCTCTTTTGGCGAACTGAATAAAGATAAGACTTTCTATGTGATACGGGTGGAGACAGACCAGCAGTGGGGGCTGTTTTCTACATATATGGCTGTGGCGAGCAGTGCGAAGTATGCAATAGAACATGGCTGGATTCCGGTGGTAAATCTGAAAGACTATTATCTTTCGATTATGCAGAATGAGGAAAATAAAGGAAAAGAAAATGCCTGGAACTATTATTTTGAGGATTTGGCACCGGAATTTCCGCTGGAACAGGTATATCAGAGCAAAAATGTGATACTCGGGATACCGAGAGGACTGCCCTATGGCGGTGTAGAGTGGAAGTATGGCATGGATCTGTACGGGAAAGAGTTTGATGCATATCATGAAATCATTAAAAAATATATGCGGATAAAGCCGGAGCTGACGGAGGCGGTGGAAGAAATGTATAAGGCGCTGTTTCCGGCAGGAGAGAAGGTTTTGGGTGTTGCCATACGTGCCGGGGCGCACTGGGGCGCATTGGTAAAAGAAAAAAACTGGGAAATGCATACGGATGGATTCGATGTTGAGGAAAGCATTCAGCAGATAAAAGCACATTTGGAGAAGTATAATTTACAATACTTTTTCCTCTCCTGTGAAGACGAATACTATGTGAATAAAATAAAAGAAACATTTGGAGAGAAATGCCTTTTTATGGAGCGTCCAAGATATCGTTTTTTTGATGAGGACGGCAAGCCGCAGACAGAAAATTTCAGACCTATAAGAGAGAACTATAAAAGACAGGATGTGAATATCGATTATTTGAAGGAAACGCTTTTGCTGTCAAAATGCGACAGTTTTTTCGGAACGAAGATGGGAGCGTCCAGGGTCGTCTTTTTCCTGAAAGACAAGAGATTCGAGCAGGCCGACGTATTATAGATTACGAAGTTATAAAGGCGATAGTTTTGGAGGAAGTTTTGTGAAATTTGCAAATATTATTTACAATAAAAGAAATAAATATATGAACTTAGGCGATGACATGCAGCTTTTGGCCATTGAAAATTTATATGATTATATGAATATTGACTATCGCGATGTTGTCAGAATTGAATTTTCCAATCTGCATACCTGGGATGGAGAAGACCTTATTGTGCCGATATCTTTTCCTCTTTTTACATTTAATCAGGAAATGCGTGTTACTTGCTTTTCAGAGAAAATCCATCCTGTCTTTTTGGCGGTGTCCATTTTGACGGATACATTGGATGACAGTGATGTGGAATATTTGAATCGTTATGCTCCCATAGGGTGTCGGGATAATCATACGTTTCATACGATGAAAAAATATAATATAGATGCTTACTTGTTTGGATGCACGACCCTGACCTTTCCGAGAAAGAGAGAAGCAGATTTGGAGAAGGGCAAGATTTTTTGCGTCGATAGTTCTGAAAACGTGTTGGCTAAGATGCCTCCTGAAATGAAAAAAGAATGCATTTTTATGTCTAATATGTGTTATGTTGAGGAGCTGGATAAAAAGTCTGAAGAAAAAGAGAGAGAAATATACAATATGTTGATAAATGAGGCAAAGCTTGTGATTACCACAAGAATGCATGTAGCATTGCCGTGTATAGCGGCAGGCATACCTGTTGTTTTTGCCAGGGATATGTTTTCTTTCAGGTTCTCGGGGATCGACAGGATAGCCAGGATATATACTGAGGAGCAGTATGATTCTATTGATTGGAATCCGAAACCGATTGAGTATGAAACTATAAAAGAAAAGATGCTTAATTTGGCGGTCAGCCGAATCTATAACAGAGTCGAGGAGTATCGGAGGTTAATTTCTGATTTGAACGAATGTCTGGCGGACAGAAAAGTGCGGGAAGGAAAGGTTGAGTCTGTTTATTATGCGGAAAAATATCTGGAAAGCAGATTTTCTCCTGACGAAAGCTTTGATTATATTATTTGGGCAGTGACCCAGACGGCGGAGATGATCTATCAATTGCTTAAAAGGAAGTGGAAGAATGCCAGGCTGGCTGCGGTGGTAGACAGAGGAAAACAGATTAATTTTCATGGAAGGCAGAGCGAATTGAAGGAAGCTATATTGAACAATAGAAACGCAACGGTGCTGGTATGCACTGTATCGGCAATAGGCGAAGCCAAGGAATACTTCGCAGAAAACGGGATTGATAATTATTTTTATTGCTTCAAAGATGATGAGCCATTGAAATAAAGGCTGAGAGTTATCGTTGGCACGGATAAGCGTGCCGGAAGAGGGATTACAATGAGTGATACGATGTTGCTTGACTGTACGTTGCGTGACGGCGGATATGTGAATGACTGGAAATTTGGACATGACAATCTGGTCAGTATTTTCGAGAGGCTGGTTGACGCGAATCTGGATATTATTGAGATAGGCTTTTTGGATGAACGGAGGCCCTTTGACATAAACAGGAGTATTATGCCCGATACGGATAGCGTAGCCAGAATCTATGGAAGACTGGACAGAAAGCAGGCGATGATCGTGGGCATGATTGATTATGGGAAATGCAGTGTGGAGCACATCAGTCCATGCAAAGAAAGTTTTCTGGATGGTATTCGGGTCATTTTTAAAAAGCATTTGAGAGAGCAGGCGTTCGCATTTTGCCGAGAACTAAAGACATTGGGATATAAGGTGTTTGCGCAGCTCGTATCTGTGACAAGCTACGATGACGAAGAGATGATGGATGTAGTAAGGCTTGCCAATGAAGTAAGGCCGTATGCGGTTTCTATGGTAGACACCTACGGGTTGATGCATCAGAACAATCTTTTGCATTATTTCCATTTGCTGGATAAATATTTAGAAAGAGAAATCGGACTTGGTTATCATGCACATAATAATTTTCAGATGGGCTACGCAAACTGTATCGCCATGCTGAGTAATCGGGTCGAACGCAGGATGATCGTAGATGGAAGTATCTATGGTATGGGCAAAAGCGCCGGTAACGTTCCCATAGAGCTGGTAGCCATGTATATGAATAATTCGCTTGGTAAACAATACCATATCAGCCAGATTTTGGAGGCGGTTGATGCCAATATTTCGCAGTTTTACAGACCGGCTACCTGGGGCTACAACATGTTTTATTATATTGCGGCATCCAATGACTGTCACCCGGAGTATGTGGCGTATTTGATGAACAAGCGTACACTTTCCATCAAATCTGTCAATGAGATACTTGGGAGACTGGAGGGGGAGAAGAGACTGCTGTATGATGAGAGGTATATAGAGCGCCGGTATGTGGAATATCAAAAGAATGAAGTGAATGACACCAAGGACAGAGAACGGCTTGGGCTGGCTCTCAGAGAAAAAGATATTCTTCTCGTGGGACCAGGAGTGACTGTCAGGACACAAAGAAAACAGATTGATGATTATATCGGGGCATATAATCCGATAGTTATTTCCATAAATTATGTGCCGGAGGGAATTGAGCCGGACTATATTTTTTTGAGCAACGCAAAGAGGTATGTACAGCTTGCTACGCGCTTAAGTCAGGAAAAGTATGTGCTTATCGCTACATCCAATGTGACCGGAACAAATGCGGATGCTTTTGACTATGTATTAAATTTCAGCGCTTTGATGGATCCGGAAGCCAGGATTGTCGACAATTCGTTAGTGATGCTTTTAAAGGCGCTGCTTAGTTTGGGATGTACGAGAGCAACTTTGGCTGGGTTTGACGGATATTCGGATGAAGCGTCGAACTATTATAACGTTGAGATGGAATACGATTTTGCCAAAAATATGGCTGAATATCTGAATGAATATACCGATACGTTTTTGGCGGGTATTCATGGGAAGATGGAAATTACGTTTTTGACGGAAACACGTTATCATAATTAGATGGAGATAAGGGCAGGGCACAGGATCGTCAGGAAATAACGGAAAAAGGGAAAATATACAAAATGAAAATTAAGGTTGCAAAATATATATCGGAATTTTTGGTAGAACATGGGATCAGGGACTGCTTTATGGTTACCGGAGGGGGAGCCATGCATTTAAATGACGCCCTTGGGCATCAGGAAGGAATGCACTGTACTTTTAACCATCACGAGCAGGCGTGCTCGATTGCAGCCGAAGGCTATACGCGTATGACGGGACAACTGGCGGCGGTTTGTGTGACCAGCGGGCCGGGCGGAACCAATGCCATCACCGGCGTTATAGGAGGATGGTTGGATTCTATTCCGATGTTTGTGCTTTCAGGGCAAGTTAAGAGGGAGACTACGATATGGTCGTGTCCGGAATTGAATTTGAGACAATTGGGGGATCAGGAATTTGATATTATTCATTCCGTTTCCAATATGACAAAATATGCGGCTATGGTTACGAACCCGATTCAGATTGCATACCATCTCGAAAAAGCATTATTTCTTGCGCTTAATGGCAGAGGTGGTCCGGTTTGGCTTGATATTCCCCTGGATGTGCAGGGAGCAGTGATAGAGACAGAAGAGATGCAGCATTTCGACGCGCAGGCTGAGGGAATGGCAGAAGCGGTATTTTTGGGAGAAAATATAGACCTTTCAGAAAAGGCACGCATTATTCTGCAAAAGATAAAGGAAGCCAGGGCGCCTCTTATTCTGGTGGGAACAGGTGTCAGGCTTGGAAGGGCAGAGGAGCTATTGCTAAAGTTGGTTGACAGGCTCAAGATACCTGTGGTCACGGCTTGGAATGCGAACGATGCGATTGCATGGGATAACCCGTACTTTGCGGGAATGCCGGGAACGGTAGGAACCAGACCAGGTAATTTTGCCGTACAGAATTGCGATCTTCTTCTGAGTTTGGGATGTCGTCTGAATATTCGCATGATAGGCTATAACCGTTTTGATTTTGCCAAAGATGCATACAAGATTATAGTCGATATTGATCCTGTCGAATTGCAGAAGCCGACGATCAGGCCGGATATGCCGGTAAACGCCGATGTGAAGGAGCTTTTGGAAGCTCTGCTGGCGGAGGAATATCAGCCGCAAAATAAACATGAAAGCTGGGTGACGTGGTGCAGAGATTTGATCCGGCGCTATCCGGTAGTGCTTGACGGTTATCGCCAAAAAGACGATGAGTTTATGAACCCGTATGTTTTTATGGAGAAATTGTTTGCGCAGTTTGAAGAGGGGGAGCGGATCATCTGCGGAAACGGAAGCGCCTGTGTGATCACATTTCAGGCAGGTAAAATCAAACAGGGTCAGAGAATGTTCACAAACTCAGGCTGTGCGGCAATGGGATACGGGCTTCCGGCAGCACTGGGGGTAGCGGTTTCAGATAACAGCAGCCGTGTTATATGTATAGACGGTGACGGCAGTGTGATGATGAATATTCAGGAACTGGCGACAATCGTGCATAATAGACTAAACATAAAACTGATTATATTGAATAATAACGGTTATCATTCCATCAGACAGACGCAGGCAAATCTCTTTCAACCACCGTTTGTCGGAATTGATCGGGAGAGCGGCGTCGGTTTTCCGGATTTTGAAAAGCTTGCGGGAGCTTTTGGCATGAGGTATTTTCTGGTTGACAAGGAAGAAGAATGTGACGAGATATTGTTGAAAGCGTTAAATAGCGAGGGAGCCTGCATTTGTGAGGTGATGCTTGATCCAAAACAAAACTTTGTTCCGAAATCAGCTTCCCGGGTATTGCCGGACGGGAGAATTGTGTCGCCATCTCTGGATGACATGTCGCCTTTTCTGGATCGGGATGAATTTGCAAAAATTCATTATGTGGGGGAATAAGCGTGTTTGGATTCTTTGAGAGCGGAAAGCCAGAAGAAGGTAAAGGGTATGAGGAGAGTGATTATTACCGGACCGACCGGCGCGATCGGGATGGCGTTGATACGCAAATGTATAGAAGAGGAAACGGAAGTTACCGCAGTTTGCCATAGAGGTTCCGGGAGGATAGCGCGGATACCTGTTTCTGACCGGGTGAAGGTTGTGGAATGTAATCTGGATGAGATGACCGGATTGCCGGAGCTTTTAGAAGGGAAATACGATGTTTTCTTTCACTTTGCATGGGCTTGCACTGCAGGAGCAGGAAGAAATGATACGGACGTGCAGACGAGGAATATCCGTTATACGATGGAAGCGGTGGAAGCGGCGGCCAAACTGGGATGTGAGTGCTTTATCGGAGCCGGTTCCCAGGCGGAGAATGGACGTGTTGAAGGAAAATTGAGGGCGGATACGCCGACATTTCCCGAAACAGGATATGGAATAGCAAAGCTGTGCGCAGGGCAGATGAGCAGGATTAGATGCGCGCAGTTGGGAATTCGCCACATTTGGTTCAGAGTTCTCAGTGTTTATGGGAGCTATGACGGGGAGCAGACTATGATCATATCCAGCATCAGGAAAATGTTGAGAGGAGAATCACCGGAGTATACGCCGGCAGAACAGATGTGGGATTATCTTTACAGCGAGGATGCGGCGCAGGCGTTTTATCTGGCATGGCAAAGCGGGCGTGACGGAGCCGTGTATTGTTTGGGAAGCGGGCAGGCGAAGCCTCTCAGAGAATATATAGAGGCCATGCGAGACGAAATCTCACCGGGAATTCCGGTTACATTTGGATCAAGACCTTATGCTGAGAAACAAGTCATGTATCTTTGCGCGGACATTACAGAGCTGCAGAGGGACACCGGGTTTGCTCCACGGACAGAGTTTAGTGAGGGGATTCGGGAAACCGTGAAGTGGGCTAAACAAAAATAATTAATAAATTTTAGTGTCAGGACTTGAATTTGGACGGAACCCGTTACAATTCACACCCACGCCAGATTTCGCACCTATTTACAACTATTTCGGTGTGAATTGCAACAACTGATGCGCACAAAACGCTACAAAACACGCATTTTGGCGCTGGCTCCGACGCCCTGCAGCAAGTGCATGGCGCGGGTGTGAAAAGTAACCGGAACCCTGACGAAAGCGCGAACCGATCCATTATTTATGGAAAAAAAAACGGCAATGTGATATAGTTATTTCAAAGGATAGAAATATAATTTGAAGGAAGTAGTACATTTGAACTTTCTGATAGAGGATATAAGTGAAACATTTTATTGTGTCAATGTGAGTATAATATAGTATTTCCGAATGGTTTGGCAGAATGGGGAGATATGAATGTTATACCGCATAAAAGACAGGTGCTACTGGATCGAGAAAAGGAGAAAGAAAATGAGTATGTTTTTGAATCTTCAATTGACTGCATTTTGTAATTATAAAATAGAACCCAGTGCTAAAAATATATCTGTACTGATGGATAAAATTAATTTGTTGAATATCAAAGAATTTCTTCCCAATGTTACAACCGGACAGACGATAGATTTAGTCAAAGGGAAAGTTGAATCGGTTTCCAATCTTGGATTTGTAACGGTAGATAAAAGCGGTCAGATCATGTGCCAAGATGATCGTATTGACTGTATTTTTAATTTTACACCTGATATCCGAGGTGATTTTGAAGAGAGTGCTAACAATTTGAAGGTGATTTTGAAACAAATACTACAAGAAAACAGAATCCTTTCTAACCGGTTGGCATTTAATGTTAATCTGTTAAGCGATTCACACTCTGATGGTTTGAAAAATACAAGTTTTGGACATGAGATTGTATCCACATTAAATTTTTATAAAGGGAAGGAATTAAAAGAATGGTCGTCAAGAGAAAATGTTTGGCACACAATAAAGATTGCTAATATAGATGAAATACTAAATGTAATTACAGAACTTAGCATGGTTACAAGCAATTCGGGGGAAGAAAAAAGGCTGCTTTGCCATATGGATATAAATACAATTCATGAAAATACGAGATATCGTTTTGGATATGAAAGCCTAGACCCGTTTGTTGATGAAACAAAAAAAATCATAGCGAATATTAAAGCTGATTTTGAGGAGTTGAGCAAAGATGTGGAAGAACAATGATTTCTTTATTGAACTTATCAGTAACGAAACAGAATTAAAAGAAAAAAGTACTTCATCATCTTCACATAAAGCGTTAATCATATTTGAAAGTAAAAAAATATTAGATGAGCAGACCGAGTCATCGTTTGTCTTAAATGGGGAAACACCTAAATTAAAAGCAAAAGAAACTTCATATATAGACAAACTGATAGTGGAAGAAAAAGTTCAGTTTGAGAAAATTAAACTGGATAATTTAGTGGAGGAACTTACTCCGAAATTAATGACAGAATTGAAATATTTTTCGTCGGATGATTCGGAAATAACGAGTGCGGAAAGATTGGCGCTTGATATTGAAAAAAGTTATTCAGTGCGTGTGCTGGGTGAAGTGCTGCAGAATATTTATATTCAATATAATGATTATTACAATATGCTGATTGGAATTTGCAAAATTCTTGGCCGCTTTGAATTGAAAGAGGTAATGCCATGGGGACCTACGATGCTAATGGGATTATTATCGCATAAAAATGAGACGGTTAAAGAGTATGCGGTTTCAGTTGTCGAGAATTGGGCAGAGGTAGATCTGCTTCCTGTATTAAGAAATTTAGACTGTTCTTCGCGTTGGTTAAAAGAATATATCGACGATGTCGTAAAATATTTAGAGGGGTGTTATGTTTTACATAAGAAAATTGTCTAAGAAATCAAATTTATTCAAAATTCGAGATGCTGCATCAAATAGTATTATTGAGGCGGATGTACTGAAACAAGAGCTTGGGACAACAAGAAATACGTTATCTTTTTGGAAAAGTGAAGATATTACGGATTTGAAGAACGCGATGAAAGCAATTTTATTATCCACCACATCTATAGAAACTTCTCAATTTATAGTAGTAAATGATGAAATGCTGGATAAGTATGGAATTGAAAGAAACTATGAAGAAAAGGGGATAACGGGCTATAGAGGCTATGAAAATCTGCATGTGAATTTATGTAATTTGGATTATGGGAAAATGGGCGCAATGCTAAACATTATCAAAGAAATTTCCGGAGAGAAAGCGTATATACCAGAGTTAAAAAGAGAGGAAGTTAAAAGATATATAATTGAAGTAAAGAGAGACGGTCTATTAGATGAAGAAAATTTAAGACCAGAATTGAAAGCTGCAATTGATAAATATTGTCCTTTAACTGCTTAAAAAACAAGAAGCGAAAATTTGATATAACGTTACCGTATTAAGAAATGACTTAAGAAGACAGGGGAAATGTGAGCATATGAAAGTGGTAATCCTGGCAGGCGGTATGCAGAGCACATTGAATGATGAGAGGGAGGGGATTCCCAAACCGATGATTGACATCGGCGGGAAGCCTCTTCTTTGGCATATTATGAAGCATTTCTCGAAATATGGGCTGAATGAATTTGTCATTTGCGGCGGCTATCACGTGGACAAGATCAAAGAGTATTTTCAGGACTTTTATATTTATGAGTCGGATATCACGGTAGACCTGGCGACGAATACCATTCAGGTGCACAGGAAAAAGACGGAGGACTGGAAGGTCACGGTGGTGGACACCGGGATGTTTTCCGCTACCGGGCAGCGGGTCGGGATGATAAAGGAGTTTATAGAGGAAGACAGCTTTATCGTGACCTATGGGGACTGCCTGTCAGATATCGATCTCGCGGCGTTGCTGGAAACGCACCGCAGGGAAGGCAAATCGGCGACAATGGCGATGGCAAAACCAAGCGGACGAAGCCGTCTTTTGCCGATTGACGAAAGCGGTATCGTGCGCTTTGTGGGGAATGAGGCGGTGCCGCCGAACGACATGGCGTGGATTAATGCCGACTGTTTTGTATTTGACCGAACGGTATTCCAGTATTTGCAGGGAAATTACCAGCTTGAGAAACAGCTTTTGGTGACCCTTTCCGAAAAGCGGGAACTTGCGGTGTACAGGCATCATGGCTACTGGTCGGCGATAGAGACAAAGAGGGATCTTGTGGATGCGGAGAATATGTGGAATGCGGGCATAGCGCCGTGGATTTGATGGGAGTAGTTTAATGAAGGTAGTGATCTTAGCGGGCGGCCGTGGCAGCCGCATCACGGAAGGCTATCAGACTAAGCCGAAGGCGCTGGTGGAAATCGGCGGAAAACCGATCCTCTGGCATATCATGAAGCACTATTCGGCTTACGGATATCATGAGTTTGTCATTTGCTGCGGCTACAAGGGACAGATGATTAAAGAATATTTCACGCATTATTACGTGCATCAGGCGGACAGCACCTTTTATTTAAAAGAAGGACGTATGCAGGTGCATGAGAGCAACGTGGAGCCATGGAAGGTGACGCTTGCCAATACGGGTTTGGATACGCTCACGGCGGGAAGAATATTGAAAATCAGGGATTATATCGATGGAGACACCTTCCTTCTGACTTATTGCGATTGCCTTTCCGACGTGGATATTTCCGCATCGCTCGCTTTTCACCGGGAAAACGGGCGCGCCGTTACAATTACGACGACACAGCCGGCAGGGCGGTTTGGCGCGATAAAGATTGACGCGTCGTCCCGTCGGGTGGAGAGTTTCACGGAAAAAGCCCGCGCGGATCAGTCGTGGGTCAACGCCGGATTTATGGTGATGAATACAAAAGTGTTTGACTATCTGGGAGACGGCGGTGCAATGCTGGAAAAGGAGCCTTTTGAGCGGCTTTTGCGGGACAAAGAGCTTTATGCCTACAGGCATGACGGATTTTGGTCGCCGATGGATACGATGCGTGACAACGAATATTTGGAGGAACTGTGGGATAGCGGACAGGCTCCCTGGCGGCATGATTGAGAGGAAAAAGATATGTTTGAAAACAGGACGGAAGCGGAAGCAAGGCAGGAGATATTGGAAAGCGTCAGGGAATACTGCGACACTTTCCACAAGGCAAAGGTGTATCATGAGGGAGATCGTATTCCCTACGCCTCCCGCGTCTACGACAGCGCGGAGATGACGAATCTGGTGGACAGTGCACTGGAATTTTGGCTGACTTCGGGGCGTTATACGGATCGGTTTGAGAGCGGGCTGGCGGACTATTTGGGCGTCAGATATTGCTCGTTGGTAAACTCGGGTTCTTCGGCGAATCTGCTGGCGTTTATGGCGCTCACATCCCCGCTTTTGGGAGAGAGAGCCATCGGACGGGGGGATGAGGTCATCACGGTGGCGGCGGGATTTCCGACTACGGCAGCGCCGATCATTCAGTACGGCGCCGTGCCGGTCTTTGTGGACGTGACGATTCCACAGTACAATATCGACGTAAATATGCTGGAAGAGGCATTGTCCGACAGGACGAAAGCGGTTATGATCGCGCATACGCTCGGCAACCCGTTTGACTTAAAAGCGGTGAGCTTATTCTGCAAAAAACATGGCCTCTGGCTGGTGGAGGACAACTGTGATGCACTCGGCTCCGAATATACCCTGGACGGAGAGAGAAAACTTACGGGAACGGTAGGAGATATCGGCACGTCCAGTTTTTATCCGCCCCATCACATGACAATGGGTGAGGGAGGCGCGGTTTATACCGATAACGCCCTTCTGCACAAGTGTATCCGTTCTTTTCGCGATTGGGGACGCGACTGCATCTGCCCGTCCGGCAAAGACAACCTGTGCGGACACCGGTTTGACGGGCAGTACGGAGAGCTGCCGAGAGGGTATGACCACAAATACGTCTATTCTCACTTCGGCTATAACCTGAAAGCGACGGACATGCAGGCGGCGATCGGCTGCGCGCAGCTTGAAAAGTTTCCCTCCTTTGTGGAAAAGAGGAGACATAATTTTAACAGGCTCATGGAGAAGCTTACGGAAGGCGGCGCCGGGGAGAAATTGATTTTACCAAAGCCTTGCGAAAACGCAAATCCGAGCTGGTTCGGGTTCCCGCTGACATGCAAGGACGGAGCAGCGCGCGATAACATTGTGCGGTATCTGGAAGAACACGGCGTGCAGACGCGGATGCTCTTTGCGGGAAATCTGACAAAGCATCCCTGCTTTGACGAAATGAGGAAAAGCGGAGAGGGGTTCCGTGTGGTGGGAGAACTTACGAATACGGACCGTATCATGGCTGACACTTTCTGGATCGGGGTTTATCCGGGAATGACGGACGAGATGATCGATTATATGGCGAGAACGTTGATAGAGGCCCTTGGATAGGGGAATGAGGACAGTTAACAGTATGCAAAATTTGGATTTCTATAAAGGAAAAAGAGTGCTTGTTACCGGCCACACGGGTTTTAAGGGGACATGGCTGTGCGCCGTTTTGCTAAAGGCCGGCGCCGAAGTGACGGGCTATGCGCTGGAGCCGCCGACAAAGCCGGGCATATTTGAGCTGGCCGGCATGGGAGAAAGGATAGATTCCGTCACGGGCGATATCAGAGACTTAAAGAGCCTGCAGAAAGAATTTGACAGAGTGCGGCCGGAAATTGTCATTCATATGGCGGCACAGCCGATTGTCAGGGAATCTTATAATAATCCGGTGTACACTTACGAGACAAATGTGATGGGAACGGTGCATGTGCTGGAGTGCATCAGGAATTGCGAAAGCGTGCGTTCGTTTGTCAATGTGACCACGGACAAGGTATACCTGAACAGGGAGTGGCCCTGGGCCTACCGGGAGAACGAGGAGCTAAACGGCTATGATCCGTATTCCAACTCCAAGTCCTGTTCCGAGCTGGTCACGGACAGCTACCGGAAATCCTTTTTCGGGGAGGAGAGCGGGCGTTTGACGGCAATTTCCACCGCGCGGGCCGGCAATGTCATAGGCGGCGGTGATTTCGCGGCGGATCGGATTATTCCGGACTGTGTGCGCGCCGTTTTGGACGGGAAGGAGATTATTGTGAGAAATCCTTACTCGGTAAGACCTTTCCAGCATGTGCTTGAGCCGCTTCTTGTCTATCTCATGATCGCGCAAAAACAGTATGAAAAACCGGAATTTGCGGGCAGCTACAACGTAGGGCCGGATGAAACGGACTGCTATACGACGGGCGATCTGGTCACTCTGTTTTGTGAAAAATGGAATCAGGAGACGAAGGAACAGGCGGGGTGGAAAAATATATCGGATGGAGGGCCTCATGAGGCGAGCTTCTTAAAGCTGGACTGTTCGAAATTGAAACAGGTTTTTGGCTGGCGTCCGGTTTGGAATGTGGAGAAGGCCATGGAAAAAATTGTGGAGTGGACGATTGCCTACCGCGGGGGGGAAGACGTGTATGGGCTCATGCGCGGGCAGATTGAGGAGTTTTTGGGGAGATGATCAGGGAGCTGATAAAAGACCGGAGAGTTTTGTTTGTGACAACCAAAAATTTGGATTATATCAGGAATACGCAGGAGATTTCAATCATTGAGAACTGTGCGGTGAAAAGCAGAATAATCGGGTTTACGGACAAAAGTTATGCCAGGCGGCTCGTGAAAGTATATTTGGGGTTACTTAGAGAGAGAAAACGGGATTATGATGTTATTTTTATTGGATTTGCTCCACAGCTTGTCTTACCTTTTTGGCATGGGAAATTCAGGAAGCATTTGGTGGTAATTGATTTTTTTATTTCCCTGTATGACACCTTAGTCTGCGACAGACAGTTGATTGGAAAGAATTCACTACCGGCAAAGCTTCTGCACTATATAGACGAGAGGACGATAAAGTGCGCGGATTATATTTTGGCAGACACCAGGGCACACGGCGCGTATTTTGCATCGGAATTTGCGGCTGATCCGGAAAAAACAGAGGTATTGTACCTGGAGGCTGATCGGACGATCTATTATCCGAGAGAACAAAAAAAAGACGTATATGCGGATCTCTTTCTCGTCCTGTATTTTGGAAGTATTTTACCGTTGCAGGGAGTGGAGACTGTGCTGGAGGCGGCAGAGATTTTAAAAGCGGAAAATAAGATTCATTTTATTGTGATCGGCCCTGTCAGGAAAGAGACAAAGCGGTACGAGGGAGATCATATTGAATATATCGACTGGCTTTCACAGTCAGAGCTTGCCGAACGGATTGCCATGGCGGATCTGTGCCTTGCCGGGCACTTTAATGCTCACATTGATAAGGCGAAGAGAACGATTCCGGGAAAAGCCTATATCTATGAGGCGATGGGGAAGAAGATGATTTTGGGAGATAACAGCGCTAACCGTGAACTCTTTGCGGCGGACGACAGGCATTACTATGTGGAGATGGGGAATGCCGCGAAATTGGCGGAACAAATTATAAAGCTGGCCGAAATGTAACGGCTGTACACAGAAATGAGGATTCCTATGAAATTAATCATTCAGATTCCATGCTATAACGAGGCGGAGACTCTGGAAATTGCGTTAAATGATCTGCCGAAACATATTGACGGGATTGATGAGATCGAATATCTGATCATCAATGACGGGAGCAAGGATAATACCGTGGAAGTGGCTAAAAATTGGGGCGTGCATTATGTAGTCAACTTCAAACAGAATAAAGGTCTGGCCAAAGGTTTCATGGCAGGGCTTGATGCCTGTCTGAGAAACGGAGCCGATATTATTGTCAATACCGATGCGGATAACCAGTATTGCGGGGAAGATATTGAGACGATTGTCAGGCCCATTTTGGACGGCAGGGCGGACATGGTAATCGGTGAGCGGCCGATTGACGATACGGCGCATTTTTCACCGATTAAGAAGAAACTGCAGCATCTCGGGAGCTGGGTGGTGCGCAAGGCGTCTCACACGGATATCCCGGATGCGCCGAGCGGGTTTCGCGCGTTCAGCAGAGAAGCGGCGATGCGCGTCAATGTAGTCAACGATTATACTTATACGTTGGAGACGATTGTGCAGGCGGGCAGGAGTAAAATGCCGATTATGAGTGTACCGATCAGAACCAACCCGGAGCTGAGAAGTTCGCGCTTATTTCATAGTATGTGGGGGTATGTGAAGAAATCCATGCTGACGATTCTGCGTGCCTTTATGTGGTATAAGCCCTTGTACTGCTTTTCACTTGTGGCACTGATACCTTCGCTCATCGGTTTGGGAATCAGCATCCGTTTTCTGGTCTTTTATTTTAACGGGACGGGCGGCGGCCATGTGCAGTCACTGATTTTGGCGTGCACGCTGATGATTATCGGGTTTATCACGTTTGTGATTGGGCTGCTTGCCGACACCATTGCGGCCAACCGCAGGATATTGGAGGATGTACAGTATCATGTGCGCAAATTGGAGTATGACGGAGCAAAAGACGAAAAACGGGAAGAAGCGGACAAAGAGAACGGAAAGAATTAATGGAGACAAGAAGGCGGACGGATATTGATATTGCGAAGGGAATCGGGATTATTCTGGTAGTATGGGCACATGCGTGCGGGCCGGGAAATTTTTACATTACGCAGTTTCACATGCCTTTTTTCTTCTTTGTTTCGGGGTTGTTGTATTCGAGCGAAGACGCTTCAGGCATAGGTTATATTGCGCGTAAGGGGAAGGCGTTACTTTTACCGTTCTGGTGGTGGAACGGTCTGTTCTTACCGTTGTATTTTGTATTGTTCTATTGGGGAAATTGGTCGATCGGCGTTTTTGTAAAGGAAGCGGCGGAAATTTTGTTTACTTTGGAGAAGGTTCCGTTTTTGGGAGCAACCTGGTTTTTGCCGGCATTGTTTCAGGTGAGTGTTATTGTTCATTTAATGATAAGAGGTCTTAGAAAGAACCGGGCAGGTGACATGATTCTTTTGGGTGCAAGTGCAGCCGTGTGCGTGCTCGGATTTTCCGTCACATTCCCGCATAGAATCAGCAGGACGCTGATTTGCTCGTTTTTTTACGTATGCGGTTACCTGTATAAAAAGTATTTCAGAGATCATATCGCCGGACATATCAAGGATATTGGAGCGCCAATTTCCGGCATTCTTTACATCATAATCGCAAGTTATAATGAAGTGTCCCTGGGTGGAAATGAATATCGCTATAAATGGGCGTTTATTGGCGGCGTTTTTGCGGCGACGTTTTTTTTACTGCGGCTGTCTGAATGGATGTCAAATATGGAGAAAATTTGCTGGTTTTCTGATCATCTGGCGTATATCGGTAAAAATTCGATGTGTATTGTTATTTGGCATTTACTGTTGTTCCGCGTACCAATTATACTGCAAATCCTGGTCATGCGGGCGGATCTTAAAGCGATTACGGCCTTTCCGGTTTATGATGCGTCGGGGCTGTGGTGGACTGTATATATAGCAGCGGGTATTTATCTGTCTTTGGGGTGGCAGTATATTTTGCAGCACAATCCGCTAAGTCCGATTATGAGAAAGATGCATATGATTTGACTTTTGACTGGGGTGTAAGGAGATGATAAGAATATGCTGGCAATAGGAGAAAAACAGACGGAAGAGAAGAAAGAAAAATTTGAGTTTATTGATATTTTAAAATCGTTCGCATGCCTGTGTGTGGTAATCGGACATGTGATCAGAGGACTGAGAAAGGGCCCAATAGAGGTTTCGCTGTTTTTGAAAGATGTCGCTGATTTTGTATATTTATTTCATGTTCCTTGCTTTTTCTTCGCAAGTGGATATTTATATGTGCATTCACGGCCGAAAAAGGGAAAAGGGTATTTGAAGTTTGTATGGAAAAAGCTGGTTGTTTTGGGTCTGCCGTATTTTGCCTGTAGTGTATTTTACATGCTGGCAGGCCCTATCATGAGTGCGGATATTGAAACCTATAGCTTTTTGGGGATCATGAAGGAACTGCTGACCGCGCCTATTGCACAGTACTGGTATCTTTACGCTCTCTTTGAAATGTTTCTGATTGTTCCTATTGTACAATTAGCCGAAGATAGGGGAGTAAACTCAGGGTGGATTTTACTTCTGTTTATTGCGTGTGCGCTGGGAATTCGCGTAGATATTTTATGGGCTAAATATCTTATTCTCTATACTTGCTATTTCTACTTGGGAGTGTATTTTAACCAAAGAAATTTTCTGGAAAAATATTGTGCTGGTCAAACCGGTAAGCGAGGATTATTTGTGTGTGGAGCAGCGACAATTGGGATTTATGTACTTTACAGAGCAATAAATTCATCGGAGTTATTAGGAGATACTTCGATGAATTTATTACAGGGAGTTACAAAACTTTTGTTGGTAATCTGTATGGTTGGCATGTCTGTGGCCGTTACATCCAAAAAGAATACAATGAATCGCTTTTTGATTTGGCTGTCGGAATATTCATTATATATCTATTTGCTGCACACATGCTTTACGGGATCGATTAGGGTTATATTGTGTAGAGTGGGGATTTCAAGCTGCTGGCTACATACAATATGCGGCATGGCTGTCGGCGTCGCCGGACCGGTAATCGCGGCATGTATTATCAGAAGGGTTCCGGTTTTCCGGTTTTGGTTTGAGCCATTGCGGGTACTTGGCACTACATATGGTGCGTCCCAATATAAATAGGCTCTACACGGTATTATTAAATCGTCCTGTTTAGCGAGCAACGGTGCTCTTCAATTTTATTAACACTTGTATTAACAGAGGCGCCTTGGGAAAGAGATGTCCTGCTTTTAACATAAGTTTGGACTTGGTATAATGTAAAATATTTTTTACCGATATACCGTCATGCGACATGTTTTTATATTTAATTTTGGCATTGCGCATGTTTTTTTGCTTTTTGTTTACTTGTTGGCTTGTGTAAAGTTCTTCAACGGAAACCGGAGTTAAGAAACACTTGTCCCTGATCTGGTCAAGAGCCCTTTTTCCGGTGTCTGTGCGGACAATAATACTGCTGCTTCCCTCCTTTGGAGCGAATTTACCTGTATAGTTGTCGCCAACAGAAATGTCGGATGATTCATTTAATTTATCTGTGCAGTACATACATCTTTCATTTTGGAAAATATTTTTAACCTGCATGCGCTCTTTTCTGTCTACGCGCATAGACTCATTATTACTAAAATATAGTCTTACATCTCCCGGCCAGCCAGATTCGAGTTTATTCCGAAAATCCAATCCTGTCAGACATCCTTCCGGATTGTATTTGTGCCCAAAATAATCCCATATATGATAAGTCATAACTTTATCACAAAACAGACCTATCAATAAGTAATTGTCGGCATTCAGGCGATACTGCCGGATCAGATTTCTAAAACCGGTTACGGCGCATCCTACTGCGACGATAATGATTCGCTCATTTTTATGCGAAAGCATATATTCTGCGGCTTTTTCATGGGAGACGGCAATATAGCGGGACTTGCTGCATCCAGGAAGATATGCTGTTACCCGGCTGCTGGTTACGAAATTGGCATATTGGTTAGTCCCTACCAGAAAAGCGGATTCGTAAGCGGAGACGGACAGCAGGGTGCGGACGAGTTCCGAGACGATACCACCGCTGGTACAGTTTTCGAGAAGTTCCGAATCTTCAATATAGCCGATATGGGATTCCAGGTGGGAGCATTGCCTGTGTTTGTGATCGGATGGATTATCTGAGAGAATCCTTTCTGCATTGGAAAGGCCAGGACATACTTTCAGGCAGAGCCCACATTCTATACACTTTTCGGCACTGACATTGGGAAGCAATTCTCCCGTTTTGGAATTTATTCCCATGGATATGGCTTTTTCCGGACAGATACCTGCACAGATACCGCAGGAACAACATTTTTTAGTCAAAGCTACATTTTCGATATTTTTCATTTTATTTTCCTTTCACCATTCCTGTTATCATATAAAATGCCCCAATTGCATCGCGGCACTTAAAAGTGGCGGCGACAAACAAAAGAAGTGTGACTACAGCCGCTACTATGACAGAAAGCAGGAAAGTATATATTCCCGTGACGGTGATCATATCGCAAAGCTTCATTGATATAATGCAGCTTGCGGCAGTTAAGAGGGTATTGCGCAGCATCAGCAATACATATTCCTTACACGAGCTTTTGAATATAAATTGAAAAGTGTTTGCTATCAACCACGGTATTCCGATAAGTAGAAAACTCAGTATTGTTGATAATATAATTCCGTAGATTCCGATATATCGAACCGTGATAATATTCATGAAAAGATTGGCGACAGATACGATTAACGGTCTGAAACGGTCGTTATGCCAGATACCGGCAGCATCCTTGTACGTGATGAGGACGGAGGCACTTTCATGAACATACAAATAAACGGCAAACAGAACAGCCACCAGATCAGGGTACATCCATTTTTCCTTTACCCACAGCAGCATAAAGGGCTGGATACCACACAGGAAAGAACTTGTGCAGACGGCAATCAACAAGTTGCAAATAAAGGAAAAAGAAAGGAAATCCCGGTACTTTTTCTCCGGGTTGTCAAGAATTAGTTTATTTCCGATCCCGGCTCTGGCAGACTGGTAGATCAAAGTCATGAAGCCTCTGATTAAAGTGACGATATAGTAGTAATTACTGTACTTTGTCAGATCAGTCAGGCCCATGAAAGCGGAGACTATAATTGTATCAAAGGAATTAGTAATTACGCCGCCAAGCTTCGCAGTAAAAATATCTTTGATTTGAATAAATATATTGCGCTGTTCCTGTTTTGGAAGATATTCGGAAGGATTTATATTTGGATAAATCTTTTTGGTGATCCACGCAATAACTATATTATTCAGTATAGTTGTAAACAGCGTAACTGCCAAATATAGATAATAATCTTTTAAAAAGCACAGGATACCAAGCTGAACAACAAATTTGAGTATTTCTATACCCAGTGCAATGTTGTTTTTAACATCATTTCTCTGGTATGCCAGAAGCAGAGAATTTCGGTAAGAAAAAAACCAATAAGTAACAACTGTAGCCAGTAAATTAATGTAATAAATAATATAGACATTGATTGAACCGGGCACATTGCCGGAAATCAGGTGAGGGATAAAAGGGGTTATGGCAACGCCAATAGCAAAGATGACAAGGCCGATTATGCCATAAAGGATCCGGTACATTCGCATCAGAGCACAGAGTTTCTTAGTGTCGTCTTCCACAATAGGCTTATACATGCTAAAGACGAGAGCATTGCCGACACCGAGTTCCGTGAGATTTAAAACCTGAAGAATGGATGTGAATAAACTGTCGAGGCCACTGTACTCCGCACCTAATTGCCAGATTATAACGGTTCGGGTAATAAATTGAAACAGTAAAAAGGCGATTCTATAGACTAATCCGCTCGCAAAGTTTTTCCTTGTGTTTTTACCGCTATCAAGTCTCATAAGTAGATTCCTTGTTTTCCAACTCATTAAATACCATATCAAAGCAGTTTTCACGCTGGATGATTTCCAGCTTGTCTTTTATAAGTTTACTTTCTGAAGGATAATTTTGTTCCAGCTTTTGGAGGCATGTCATAATTTCTTTCGTTGTATGTTCTGCCCGCATATCGAACATATAATCCTGCTGATCAAGACTGCAAAACAGTGTTAAATATTTTTCGGCCCATCCCAAGCCTAAGCATGGAACATTGTGTTTAAAAGAATGCACAATCGAATGAAAACGGGACGCAATTACATAATCAAAATTTGTAATGATATTTTCATAATCATAACAGTTAAGCTCCTGACGAAGCAGAACAACGGAGGAGCTATGAGAAAAAGCCTTTTTTATATTTTTGCAAATATGGTAATCTTCCGATGAGTGATAAATTAAATATACGGTTTTGTTTTTCTCCAACAAAAAGGAAATTATTTCCTCGTACAGGGAAAAAACAGAAACGTGAGGACATTTTGTTATCAGGTTCTTATTGGGAATAATACCTACGTTTTTCTCAGTTGAAATACTTATGGATGCTTTAGGCATTTCATTAGGATAAAAGAGCAGATTCCAATCGATCTCGCGATTTTGCAATACCAGATCGTTTGATAAAACAACATTTTTAAGCCCAAGTTCGTTGGTTAAAAGGTTGTATCCCTGTGACTCCCTTGCAAAAATCATATTTGGATAGCTCAAAATTTGGCGCATGTTAGAGATATAGGGAGACTTATGAGAAGAATATGCAAAGGGACCAAATGATTGTGGAAGTAAAAATATCGGTATGCCGCTTTTGCCGGCACAGTCGATAAGTTTTAAATAAAATTCATTGGTGCTTACAGGAAAAAGAGAAGTCAGGTTATACCCGCTGATATCTAAAATCAAATCAATTGTTTTAATGAGTTTTCGATACCGGTACTCGCTGTAAATTGCTTTCCAGTTTCTTTTGATAATAGAGATGGCAGCTTCTTTTGTTGCGGATAGAAATCCCTTTATGGGGCGCAGGCTTTTCGTTTCCATTGCAAATGCATTAATGAATGTATGCTTGTCAAGTGGATGCAATAAAAAGCCAGACTTTTTTGTCAGAGAGTCTCGAGTCGTATAATAAATTTTAGCGTCAGGATATCGCTTTCTTACCTCACTCGCGGTAACAAACAGCATTGCCTGTGCACCTTTATTGCTAAAACCAGCGCCGCTGATTAGTACGTTTTTTATGGCTGAATTTCGTGTATGCATGTGATATGATCCTTTTATTGTAAAATACGTTTTATTGCTAATGAAACAGTTCCGATAAAATGTTATCTTGGCATATAATTATTATAATATGTTCGGCCTGATAATGCAAATAACATTTTGGCCAGCCTGTTATAATGAATAATTTTATAAAGGCAAATTACATGTAATTTACTATATATAGGTTTTTATAATATTATATTCCGGTAAGCGCAATCTTTGTCATCCTGGTCAATGGAAAGGTAGCGCTTAGTAATTTCCATGGACGAATGGTTATAAATGGTCATAATAACCGCAGGGGATACACCGCCTTTCCAGGCATGATAGCCGAAGGTTTTCCGGAGAGAATGACAACTGATACATCCTTCATACCCTAATTCTTTCCATGCTTTTGTTATTAATACATAAGCACGGTTCCTCCCAATATGATTATTCCCCTTCATGCGGCTCTGAAACAAATAATACTCTGCATCCGTTCTGCCTTCACTTTCGTTTTTCAAAAGATTCAATCCATCAATGCAAGCTGAATTTAAGTAAATAGTTTGTCTCTTTTGCGTTTTCTTCTCCTCCAAAGAAAGATATTGTTTAAAACAATTCCTTGAATAATTCCATACATCTTTCCAGCACAGCTCCAATAAATCGCTGATTCTAAGCGCGGTATTCATTCCCATAGTAATTAATGCATAGTTGCGCACTTCCCCTTTTTTCAGGAAGTATTCTTTTAAGCTTTCGATTTCCTCGTTTTTTCTAATTGGTTGAGTTGTTCCCATATTCTGTCCCTCCTTCAGTTCTCTTTTGTTTGGCCAAGATAACATTTTATCGGAATTGTATGATTGACGGTGTCAACTTTAAGGTTAATGCGATTCCTGTTATTTAGTAAATCCTGAAAACATATTGGCAATAAAAAGATTTCAGAAAGTAAAGGTATAGTTCATGAGAGAAATTGTAAAAGAATTGTTGGAACGTGAGAAAGAATACCATTTGTGTGAAAAGAATATAGATGGATTCCAATTCTGGCAGTATGAACGTTTCTATATAGATAAATGTCTGCGCAAGTCCGATGATATGTTGACAGATCATAAATCAGGCAGCAAATTGAAACTTTTAAAATATTATTTTACAAAAAGTGATAAGGTGAAAAAGGGAAAACAGACAGACGTTTGTTTTGTGTCACATCCAAGAAGAAAATTACGGGGAGAGAAATATGAATGTATTTACACAGATGAGATAGCAAAGAGATTTCCAAATTCGGTGACACTTGAAAATTTTTATGCAAGGGAGCACATGGAACCGATACAGTCCGCCAATGTCATATATTTGGACAGAATAATTATTGAGGCGGAAATGTATGAGCAACTGACATCCTTTTTTGCAAGAAGGAAAAGAAGGAAAATTGCCCAAAGAGTTTGCTGTGCCCTTGAAGTGCCGTTAAAGGGATTGGTGAATCGGCAACAGTTAGAAAGAGTAGGGAAACAGACGGCTGGAGATTATTTTCGTTATCGCTGCTACTACAAAAGATTTGAGAAGCTTTTATCCCGGATAAATCCTCAAATTCTGGTTGAGGTAGTGGGATATGGACCGAAATGCATGATTTTTAATGAGATATGCAAAAAACGCGGGATTTTAACAATTGAACTACAGCATGGATGGCTGGGTAAGGAGCATATAGCTTATAACTATGCGGCAGAGGAGAGGATAAAACAATTCCCGGATAAACTATATTTGTTCGGAGATTATTATAAAGTAAATGCAAAATTTCCGATTCCGAAAGATCAAATTATTTCAGTGGGATTTCCGTATTATGAAAGAGAATTACGGGAACATCAAAGATGCAGCAAGCAGGATATGAGGTATACTGTGCTATTTCTTTCTCAGACAATGTACGCACGTCAATTGTCGAAGCTGGCAATAGATTTGTGTGAACAGACAGACAAAAACGAATTTAGAATTTTATATAAACTGCATCCTTCTGAATATAAAACATGGGAAGAAATTCATCCGATGCTGAAAGAAAGCAGCGTAGAGATTATTGGTGAAAACGATATGACATTATATGATTGCTTTGCCATCAGTGATGCGCAAGTAGGAATACGGTCAACGACAATATATGAGGGACTGGGGTTTCATTTACAGACTTTTATTTTTAATCGCGATTTTCAGGATTATCTGGAGGACTTGGTGGAACTTGGGATTGCCGATCTCGTGGCTGACGCCAGTGAGATAGTTTCTAAAGTACGCAAACATAATCATACGTCATATGATGTGAATCTTTTTTGGAAGGAAAACGCGCTGTATAATTTGGAACATGCACTTACCACAGAGCTAAAGAATCGATGTGATGATAATTGATCAAAGAAGGAAAACAGAAACTTTGTATGAATATCGAAGTATAAAGACTAAAATAAGCAATGATGTGAAAGCGGGAGTATGGTATACGGCAGGCAATTTTGTGAGCAGAGGAATTGCATTTTTAAGTACACCTGTTTTCACCAGATTGCTGAGCAAAGAAGATTATGGAGAATTCAGCAATTTCACCGCGTGGGCGACTTTGATTGTGGTGATTACGTCGTTGGATATGTATGCGTCTATAAACAGGGCTTATCAGGATTATGAAGATGATTTTGACACATATATGTCAACGATTTCATGGGTCAGTATTACGTTCTCGGCACTGTGCTATTTGACCGTTTGGATTTTACGGGACTGGGCTGTAAACGTTTTTGGTATGAATTTTTTATATATTAATATGCTGTTTATTTACCTTCTTTTTTCCCCGGCATCACAGTTATTTTTGACTTGGCAGAGAATACGGGGAAAATATAAATACGCAATTTTTGTAAGTGTCGGGAGCGCGCTGCTGTCGCTTATTCTGTCGTATGTTATGGTAATGACTTTTCAGGACAAATTATGGGGCCGCGTGTTAGGATATGTGCTTCCGATTGTTATGATTAATGCCGTAATATATGGCTTTTTAATATTCAGGGGAAGAGCCTTTGCCATAGAAAAGGTAAAATATGCTATGATGATTGCCGTTCCGCTTATTCCACATCACCTTTCGGCGAGTATTTTGGCAAAATCAGATCAGTTTATGATTAAGAAATTTTGCGGGAATGTGGATTTGGCGGTGTATAGCTTTGCCTATGACTGCTCCCTTGCCGTTTCTATTTTAGGCACTTCGGTCAATCAGGCATATATTCCCTGGTTATATAGAAAATTGAGGGAAAATGATTTTTCTGAGATAAATACACAGGCAAGACGACTGCTTGTGCTATTCCTTGCGCTAATTCTGGGGGTTATGCTGATTGGGCCTGAGGTAGTGTATATTATGGGAGGAGGGAAATACGCCGCTTCCGTATATATGCTTCCGATTATTATGACGGGCTACTGTTTCAGATTTTTATATACTTATTATGCCAATTTAGAGCTATATTGCAAGAAATCTGTTGTCATATCTGCTGCTACGATCATTGCAGCGGGGATCAATGTGGGGTTGAATTTATTGTGGATTCCGAAATATGGATATGATGCGGCGGCGGTTAGCACGACGATAGGGTTTGCGGTGCTATATGTATTGCATTATTTTGGGGTCAGAAGAACACCATATCGAAATTTGTATCACCATAAGAAATTATTACTTATTGTATTAGCCTTTATCATATGCAGTCTTTTAGTCATCTGGCTGTATGATAAGACAACTTTGAGACGTTGCGCTATAGCGTTTTACATCTTTGTAGCCGGAAATGCGGCATATAAGTTTTTACATGACACCTGTAAATTATTTTAATATATGTATTGATTTATGCCACTGCATCTATTAGACTTATAAATATGATTTTTAGTCATAATGCCTTTCTGTATCGAGCGGATTCAAAGCTGCTTTTTCCTGTATTCTTTGTGTAAGGTAAAATTCTTTTTAGCCGGGTGTTATTGACAGAGTGCCAATTATGGGCGTGGAGAATGACGGAGAAATGATCAAAGTTTCATTTGTTGTTGCAATCTATAATGTAGGTCGGTATTTGCCACAGTGCATAGAGAGTATCGTAGAACAGAATATGACAAATGTGGAGATTCTGCTGGTCAATGACGGTTCTACAGATGACAGCCTGGCCATATGTGAATCCTATGCCGCGCGTGATGACAGGATCAGAGTGATCAATCAGGTGAATGGCGGCGCAAATGCGGCGAGAAATGCCGGACTGCAATTAGCGCGGGGAGAATGGGTCTATTTTGTGGATGGTGACGATTTTGTGGCTCCGACAGTCTGCACCGGTATTGAGAAATATTTAGATCAGAATTACGATATTGTAATGTTTTCAAACGCTCGTTTTGTGAATGGACAGATTGGCAGTATCCCGTATTCAAAGGAAGAAAAGATATTACAAAAAGAAGATTTTGAAGAGCTACAGTTGTCGGCACTGAATCGTCTTGGGAGATATAGGTTTAACTATGAAGTGCTTGACCCTGTGTCAATTTGGAATAAAATGTACAGGAACTCTTTTTTAAAGAGTAATCGGTTATCATTTATTCCCGATTTCCCTAAACTCCAGGATCTTTCTTTTAATTTGCTAGTATATCAGCAGGCGAGCCGAGCGGTATACACGCCCAATGTTGGGTATTATTTTCGCCATAATGACCAGTCAGTCTCGCATCGCTATCAAAAAGATATGATAGAAAAGTTTGATGTGATCAATGCGTGGTTCGAAAAATTTATTGCGGATAAGAGAGATAATGATAAATTTGTCGCGGCGTACAGGGAACGAATCGCGACTCATATGAGAACTTGTATTGTGCGGTATTTATGCAATCGACAGAATGAAAAATCTTATAGGGAACGTAAATCGGAGTTTCACAGGCTGCGCGTTTCCGAGCCGTATAAAACGGCGCTTGATCAGACAAGAATAAGGTCATTTCACGGGTATAAAGAGCAAGTACTGGCTTATGCGGTTAAATACAGGCAGTTCTGGCTGTGTGAATTGTTGTGCATGTTAAATGAGAAAGCAAAATAAGAAGCTTGGATAACTTGTATAAAGGAGTTTAAAATGCGGCAAAAACAGGAGCATTTAAAAGATTCGTTATTTATTGTCTTATTTATACTGGGGGTGATTTTCCTCCGGGTTTTTTATATTACACGGACGACCGGCCCTTTTATCTATGCGGATGAGTTTGGCTACTGGTCACATGCGGCCCATATGACCGGACATAACTGGGCGGGGGTGATGGACGGCGTTTCCTGGTATTCTTTCGGGTATAGTTTCTGGCTTGCCCTCACTTTTCTGTTTTCCAATCAAATGATCGTAATGTACCGGATCGCGATTTTACTGAACGTTTTTATGAGTCTTGGAATTTTTGCTCTGGTTTACGGCATCGTCAGGAAGCTTGCCAGGGAGCGGGAGACGATTACGTGCGGCGCTATTGCTTTTGTGGTCACCTGCTTTCCGACTTATATTTTTTATTCGTATACGACCATGTGCGAAACTTTGCTGGCGCTTGTCGTCTGGCTGCTGTTTTATGAGCTTGCGTCGCTGGAGGAGAGGCCGGTCTGGTGGAAAGGTGCGCTTTTGGGAATTACGACAGGGTATGCCTTTATGGTACACAACAGGCTGCTTACGGCCGTACTGGCAGTGTGCGTATGTCTGGCGGCCTTGTGGGTTATGCGGAAAGCCGATTGGAAAATCCTGGCGTCGTTTGTACTCTCTGCTTTGGTTGTGATTGTTTTATACATTTTTTTAAAAGAAATTTTGGAAAAAATGATTGTGGATAATCAGATTGTTGCCGAGGCGCATTCGGAGATTGTCAGAGGATCGGCGAATACATTTTCGAGTATTTGGAAAAGATTTATCTCAATTTTCACAATGGAGAAAATAGCAAAGCCATTTCTCAGCCTGATGGGCCAGTTGTGGCAGTGCTTATCGTCCACATATCTTCTGGCGGGAATCGGCGTAGCGTATGCGGTCCGGTATTTAAGGAAGAACCTGAAGGCCGGATGGAATATATGCCTGTATGCGTATCCTCTGGTGGCGATGTTTTTTTCACTGGGGCTGACGAGCGTGGTTGCTTTTGGCCCCAAAGCGGGAACGACTGAGAGAGTCAGAATAGACTCGGCGTTTTACGGAAGATACAACGAGTGCTATTTTCCGATACTTATTATGATGGCGCTTTTGCTGCTCTGCGAACGGGAGCTTCGCGGCACACTGAAGATATGCCTGGGAGTGGCGGTTGTTTATGTGGCGCTGTCCGTGGGTATGGTTTTCAGATTGTACGGGATCAACGGGTATTTGAATATGGTGTCTGCGGTAGGCATACACATGTTTCACTGGCTGGGAGAATTCAGTATATGGAAATGCTGCGTGATCGCGCTGCTGGGAGGGGGCGTGACGGCAGGGCTGTGCCATGTCAGGAAATTCGGGCGGCTGGGATATTATGCGGGAATGCTCGTGATTGTCTTTCTGTTTTCAACCACCGCGTTCTATTGTATGCGCACATCGATTCGTGGGGAAAATGATTATACAATGCAGTATGCTCCGCTCTTTGACTACCTCAATAATAATACAAAAAAGGGGGAAGTGGTGTATACTACCAGCGAGAATAAGCCGGCCTTTGACTTGCAGAGCAGGCTGGTGGATAAGCCGGTGATGTTTACGCTGGCGGAACGGTTGGATGAAATTGAAGGGGGCGCGTACGTTGTCGTTTATGAGAGCCAGGCGGAGGCGCTTCCCGTGAAGGACTATGAAATTTGTATGGAGTGTGAAGAGTTTTTGCTTCTCAGACTGAATGGATGATTCGGCGGATTCCATGTAGGAGGGCAGGTTGAATAAAACATGTATCGCGTAGAGGACAAATACAACTGTACAGATCAGCAGCTTACCCTGCTGCAGAGGAGACTGGAGACGGCGCTTCGTCCCGACGACAACGAGGGAGGCCCGGAGGGCTACCGCATCACCAGTCTTTATTTTGACGATCTTGCGGACTCGTGCCTGCAGGATACGGTGGACGGCGTGAACAGACGGAATAAGTACCGGATCAGAATCTATAACGATTCGCTGGACGTCATTAAGCTGGAAGTGAAAACAAAGCGCGACAGCCGTATTATGAAATGGTCGAAACGTATTTCGGAGGAGCAGATGGAGCGCCTGATGCGGGGAGAATGTATTGAGGACGATGCATCGATGGAGGATCCTGCGACGCTTTTTAATCTGGCGGTGAAAACGCAGGGACTTCGGCCGAGGGTGATTGTGGCCTATGAGCGAAAGGCGTATGTGTATGAGCCGGGCAATGTGCGTATCACTTTTGACCGCAATGTGCGCGCAAGCGGTCAGGTGGAGCTGTTCGGCCAAAAAAATATCTGTTATGAATTTTTGCGCGAGTATGATAAAGTGCTGGAAGTGAAGTATGATGAATTTATCCCGGATTTTCTCCTGCAGCTTTTGGAAACTGGCAGAATGCAGCAGTCGGCGTTTTCAAAATATCAGTTGTGCCGGGAGGGAATAGAGCTACGGTGAGAAATACCGCTGGTCAGAAGAAAAATACATAAAGGAGCGCGGGATTTGTGTCTGCGCATTGCTTGACACAAACTCGGTTATGCGCAAAAAAATGCGCAGAAATGGAGGAAAACATGTCAATAAAGGATGTCATCAAAAACAGCGTATATGAGAGCCTGGGCGGGGGTACAAACCTTTCTGTAAAAAGTATTTTGCTGCTGATCGCCATCGCTGCGCTGGTAGGCGTTTACATTTTTACGGTGTACAAGCTGTCCTCTAAATCCGCTTTTTATTCCAGGGATTTGAATATGACGATCGCGGGTATGCCGGTTATCGTGGCGGCGATTATGATTGCGATGCAGTCCAATCTCCTGGTTTCGCTCGGTATGGTAGGGGCGCTCTCTATTGTCCGCTTCCGCAACGCGGTGAAAAATCCGCTGGATCTTCTGTATCTGTTCTGGTCTGTCAGCGCGGGTATTATTGTGGGAGTGGGGCTGTATATTCTCTCATTCGTTCTGTGCATTGTGATGACGGTGCTGTTGCTGGTGCTGGATCTTGTGCCGAACGCAAAGGCGCCTGACTTGCTGGTGCTTCGCGCGCTTGCTTCGGAGATCGACTACGGCGAGGTGGAGTCGCTTTTAAAGAAGAATTGTAAATACCACAAGGAAAAATCCAGAATTATCAAAAACGGAGAGACGGAACTGATCATTGAGATTCGGACGGCGAAGAAGGAGGAGCTTCTGGAGGGTTTCTCCAAAATCAGATGTATGACGCAGATCAACTGCATTTCCCATGACGGAGAGTGCAGGGTGTAGGCGGTTATATAGAGAAAGGAATCAGGTATGCTGTTAGCGGTGGCGGCGCTGTTTGCCAATATCCATATTTACAAAAAGAGAAAGGGAATAGAAGATACGGGCCTTGGCTCCTACATGGAGGCGTGTTCTTTGTGGATGCTGTTTCTTTTTAGCATGACGGAGCTTTTATCGGTGGGTCACGCCATGCGCTTCCGCTTTCTGTTTGCGGCCTGGGGTGCGTTTGACATTCTTCTTCTGTTTTTCCTGGCTGTGCAGTGGAGGAGGTCGGATTTGGGGCTTGGGGAAATCTGGAAATCCTGCCTTGCCTGTCTTGATTTCGGAAAAGCGCCATATTACGGGATCCTTGTTTTGATCGGAGTGGTGGCTCTTGGCTTGTCGCTTATCATGACTCCTTACAATTGGGATTCCATGACTTACCATCTGCCCCGGATTGCGTACTGGGCGCAGAACCGCTCGGTTGAGCACTACGCGACGAACTGCGTCAGGCAGGTGTCGAGCCCGGTGCTGGCGGAGTTTGTGAATTTGCATGTCTATGTTTTGAGCAGGGGGCACGACTGGTTTTTCAATCTCCTGCAGGGAATGTCCTATCTTACCAACGCGGTTTTGGTGGGGGCTATAGCAAAAAAGCTTTCCTGCGACAGGCGTTTTTGCTTTTTGGCGGTACTTCTGTATATGACCATGCCGATTGCTTTTGTGGAGGCGCTGACTACGCAGGTTGACAATTTTGCCGCGATATGGCTTCTGTTTTTTGTATACAGGCTGTTGGATTATGTGGATTCGGAGAAGGCCATGCGGTTTGAACGGACGACGGTATGGCGGGTCGGCTCTATGGGCCTTTGCGTAGCCTGGGGGTATCTCGCGAAACCTTCCGTCTGTGTGGGGATGGTTGTTTTTGCGCTGTGGCTTCTTCTCGTCTGCATTGGGAGAAAGGACAAGTTTCGTGATTTGGCGGGTATTTTTTTCAGTGCGCTGCCTTGTGTCGCGCTTCCGCTTGTCCCGGAAATCCTGCGGAATTTTAAGACGTTCGGCGCTTACGCGAGTCCAACCGCGGGAGCGGCGCAGTTGGTTGGAACGCTGCACCCGGCGTACCTGTTTGTGAATATGTTAAAAAATCTCTCTTTCAATATGCCTACCGCTTTTGTGAAAAACGGGGAAGTTCTGTTTTTGCAGATTGCGGCAAAGGCGGCGGACTTGTTGGGGGTAGAGCTTGACGCGGTGTCCATCTCGGAGGCGGGGAGGCCATATACGCTTCATGAGCCCGGAAATTATGGATGTGACACGGCAGTCAACCCGACGGTGCTCTGGCTTTTTCTCTTCTGTGTCATTTGGTTCCTTCTGCGGTTTGGACGGACAAAATGGGAAAAGCGGTGCAGGGGATACTTTATGGCCGCAACCTTTTCTTTCCTGCTGTTTTGTACGGTGCTTCGCTGGGAGCCCTTCGTGAGCAGATACATGATTTCCTATCTGGCGCTGCTTTGCCCGATGATTGCCGCAGGAATACAGTCGGCGTCAAAGGGAGAGCGGAGAAAGGTGTTTCGCCTGTGTATTGTGGGATTTTTGAGCGTGATCTGCGTTTTGCAGGCGTACAGTCTGTCGCTTCATTCTTTCCTGTACTGGCGGGATCACGCGCGCGTCAGACCTTACGGCTACCTGTCGGCGAGATGGGACGAGATGGCAGTCTATTTTCCGCTGACGGATGCGATCAAGGCCCAGGAATACGACGAGGTAGGGCTTCGGTTGCTGAAAGCGGATGACTTTGAATATCCGTTTTGGGCTGTTCTGGATGGCTGCCGACTGGAGCACATGCAAGTGAAGAATGAGACAGCCGTTTATGCGGATCCGGATTTTGTACCGGATTGTATTATATGGTTTGGAAGTCTGCCCGAGGAGCCGGTGCAGATCGGAGCGAGAACATATAATAAAATAACGGAATATGGCGAGAAGCAGTATCTATTGGAGAATTGACAAGTATTTACTTGTGTCAATTCTCTTTTTTATGTTATGATAATGGACGGATTGGTCGACATAACATTGCAACCATTATTAATGTACTTGATTCCGGGAGTACATATTAGAGGAGAGGATGTTTATGCTGAAAAATAAAAGAGCAAGGGCAGGATATAGAGGAGTACTGGCGGTGCTTTTGTGCGTGGCGCTGGCTTTGGAGAGCGCGCCGCTCACGACATGGGCCGCGGAGGAGGCGCCGGTTTTTGAAGGTACCTCGAAGTCGTCTGCTGCGGGCGCAGAGGATGTCGGGGAAAACGGGAATGCCGAGGAGTCCGGGGCGTCTGCGTCGAAGGAAGGGGATGACGACGCGGGAGAAGAGAGCGGACAAGAGGAAGCAAATCCGGGCAAAGAAGAGGATGCGGGCTGGACGGCGGATACGCCCCAAGCGGGGGACGAGAGTACGGGTACAACCGCGGACGGAGATAAGGATCCGTCAGGAGGAGGCGATACGGATAACCCCGGCAGTGCGGGAGACGATACGGTCGGCGGCACGGATGTCTCCGGCGATTCGGGTTTAGATACGGATACGCCTGCGGATGATGATTCGGACGCCCCTGTTAAAGGCGATACGGACACGCCGGACGATGGCGGCGCGGATACGCCTGCGGACGGTGATACGGATATCCCCGTGGAAGGGGAAACAGAGCAGATTCCGCCTGCCGACGGCGATGCGGATGTGCCTGCCGACGGCGATACAAATACGCCTGTCGGGGAGGAACCGGAGCAGGTTTCCGAAAACTCCCTGGAAACCGTCTCGGAAAATACGGTGGAAACCATCTCCGAAAATTCCCTGGATACCGGATGGCAGGAGGCGGTGAAGGAGGCTGAGGAGGCGTTTGGTTCGCTGGTGTCTGAGAAAGCGCTGATGGCGCTGCTTTACCGTACGGAAAGTTACGGCGTCAGAGAGGAAGCGGACGAGGATAGCCGGGAGTGTGCCAGGGCGGAAATCGGGGATACGCTTTATATAAAAAGCGTCAGAATCACCGAGGACGATATCTGGTATCGGGTGCGGTATTTGTCAGGCGGTTCGGAAGGCGCGGGGTATGTACAGAGCTATTATCTGGCGTACGCCGATGAGGATTGGATCGCCTGGGAGGAGGAGCATCTGCGTCCGGTTCTGGAACTTTGTGAAGAGGAAGGAAGTATGACATACGGGGCGAGAGCTTTTTCCACCGCCCTGTACGCGGCGGATTCTTCGGACATATCCGCTTTTCCGGGGTCCTATCAATCAGCGCTTCGGGAATTGAAGAACACGCATCCGAACTGGACTTTTGTGCCGATGAAGACGGGACTTGACTTTCAAACCGCCGTCTCCAAAGAGATGGGGGATAAGAGCCTGATCCAGAAGACATCGAACAATTCCTCAAAGGGCTGGGTGGGGGAGCCATGTCCCAGCGAGAGCGGCTGGAATTATGCCACAAAGCCGGCGGTGTCCTATCACATGGATCCTCGCAATTTCCTGACGGAAACACATATTTTCCAGTTTGAGCAATTGACCTTTAACGGCTCCTACCACACGGAGGCGGCGGTACAGAGCTTTTTAAACAATACCTTTATGAAAGGGAAACTCCCCGACGACGCGGCCGGGCGCACCTACGCGAAAGCTTTTTATGAGATCGGCAGCGGAAGGAAACTGAGTCCGATTCATCTGGCTTCCCGTGTATACCAGGAACAGGGCCAGGGCACTTCCGGCCTGATTTCCGGCACCTATCCCGGTTACGAGGGGTATTATAATTATTTCAATGTCGGAGTGAACGGCGCTTCCACGGCGGAAAAGATTGTGAAGGGATTGACCTACGCGAAGAATAAAGGGTGGAATTCCCGCTATAAGTCGTTGGAGGGCGGCGCTTCGACCATCGGCAACAACTATACTTTAAAGGGACAGGACACGATTTACCTGGAAAAATTTAATGTCTATAAAAACAGCCCCTACGGTCTTTACGAGCACCAGTACATGCAGAACATCCAGGCGCCGGCAAGCGAGTCCTCAAGCACAAGAAAAATGTACGCGAATGCCGGATCCATAAACAGTGCGTTCGTATTCAAAATTCCGGTCTTTGAAAATATGCCGGGCGACAGCGGGGAGGAGCCTGACGTGCCCGACGTGCCGCTTCAGGGAATTTCCCTGGATAAGGGGTCGGTTACCTTAAAAAGACCGGACACGGTGATTGCGGATACTACGGGCTTAAGCGAGGTGCAAAAAGCGGAGAATATCTCCGACGTGGTCTTGCAGGCGAGCTTTTTGCCGGCGGATACGACGTCCGATAAAACTTTGGCATGGAGCAGTTCCAACGCAAAAGTCGCCACGGTCAAGGCGGACCCTTCGGATCCCTCCAAGGCGGTGGTTACCGCGGTCGGAGCGGGCGAGGCGGTGATCACGGCGAAAGCGTCAAAGGCAGGCGGCATGACTGCGACGTGTCAAGTCAAAGTGATCGCGCCGATTTACAAGCTGGAATTATCCGATCCGGGAGCGGAGGAAGGAGCCGGAAAAACGGTTCTGTATGCAGGGCAGAGTGTCAGCCTGAACGCGGAGTACTGGCCGAAGGATACAACGTCCGATAAGACGGTGGCCTGGTCGAGCTCAGACGAAAGCATCGTCGCCGTGCGAAACGGGCGAGTGACGGCGGGCGCGGCAGGAGGCGCGAGAATTACGGCTGCGGTGGGCGGCTATACGGCATCCTGGGACGTGGAGGTGAAGGAATGCAGCGTGATCTTCCACAAGGCCCAAGGAGCCGTCTTAGAGAGCGTGTCTTTGGGATACGGGAAAAGTATTGCGGATACGCCGACGGGCAGGCTGCCGGAGGCGGAAAAGCCGGCCGGCAGCATTTTCCGGGGATGGTATACGAAAGCGGAAGGCCAGGGCAGCGTGTTTTCGGAGAATACGCCCGTCTATGCACAGGAGACGCATGTCTATCCGCACTATCAGAAAGTCGGCGGGGGATTTTACGTGATTCCCGTGGGCGACCAGATCTACACGGGAAGCGCCATCAAGCCGAAGGTACAGGTCTTTGACGGCACGGTGGCGCCCGACGGAAGCCTGATCGGCCAGGATCAGGAGGAAGTGCTTGCGCTTGTGGAGGGAAGGGACTACACGCTCTCCTACAAAAACAACAAAAACGTCAATGCGGAGGGCGCGGCACGTCCCACGATCATCGTGAAGGGCAAGGGAAATTATACCGGAACCAGGAATGTGTATTTCGATATTCTTCCAAAGGCTCTGACGGACCACGATATTGAGGCGCAGGACATCACGGCGGCGTACACCGGCCGGACGATCAAGAGCGCGCCGGCCGTGTACCGGAACGGAAAGAAGCTGGCGGCAAACAGGGACTACACGTGCACTTATCCGCAGACCGGAACGGGCGCCTACAGCAAAACGGGCGTTTATCCGATCGTGATTACGGGCAAGGGCGGATACAAAGGAAAGATAACAATCTATGAGACGATCACGTCGGACGTGCTTATGGGAAAGGTCAGCGTGGCCAGGATTCCGAAGCTGACTTACAACAGCGAGCAGCTCAAACAGGAGGGAGGCATCAGGCCGGATGCTTTGACGGTGACTTATAAGAGGCAGCCGCTTGTCAAGGGACAGCACTATACCGTCTCCTACAGCGGCGACCAGGGGATCGGAAAGGCTACGGTCACCCTCACGGCGGTGCCGGGCAGCGGTTATGCCGGAAGTAAAAGCGTGACTTATCAGATTGTCGGGACGTCCATCGCGAAAGCGAAAGTAGAGGGACTTACCGATAAGGAGTACGTGGAAATCGATAAAAGTCTCGACGTTTTCGGGGCGGAATACGAAAAAGAGTATCAGAAGATGCGGCAGACGCCGGGGAGCTATCGCCTGACGCTTGACGACCGTGTTCTCGAGGAGAGTAAAGACGGTATAACCGGCGATTATGTGGTGTCCTATGCGGGCGCGGCACAAAGAGGCGCGGTCAGGGCCGGCGCAGCGACAATCGTCTTTAAAGGCATTAACGAATTTAGCGGACAGCTTAAGAAAACGTACAGGATTACGCCTTGTGAGCTGCGTGCGGACAGACTCGGAGGAGACGGGGATTTCACCCTCGCCTATTACACGCAGGACGCGCCCGGGACGGTGATTGGGCTGACTGATCCAAACGGAATTACCACGCCTTACATGAAGGGCGGGAGCAAACCTGCGATACTGGTTTCCTTTGGCGGGCTGGAGCTTGTGCAGGGCAAAGACTATACGGTCAGCTACAAAAACAATAACGCGTTGACGACGTCGGATATGGAACCGGGAAGACTGCCTGTCTATACCGTAAAGGGAAAAGGGAATTTTAAGGGAACCATCACCGGAAACTTTACCGTAACCGACGGAAAGTTTGACGGTCAGTCAAACAATAAGGGCAAGATTACCATGACGCTCAAGGATGTGGTCTACCGCGAGAAGAAGGGCGCTTACAAGACGAAAGCGGTTTTGCGCGACGCAAACGGAGCAGCGCTTGCGGCGGGCAAAGACTACGATAAAAACCTGCAATACACTTATGAAACGGAGACGGAGGTTTTGGTTCCTGGCGACGGAGAACCCGTGCGGGCAAAGAGAAACGCCGGGGAGATTGTCGGGGAGGAGGATATGCCCCAGGCAGGCACGTCCATCCGCGTGACGGCGCAGGGCATAGGCGCATATGCGGGGGAGGGACAGACGCCGCCCCGGATTTATGCGGTGTACCGCATTGTCACAGCCGATTTCGCGAAAGCGAAGGTGGCCGTGCCGGCGAAGAGTTATCAGGACGGCAGACCGGTCACTTTGACGGCGGATGATTTGACCGTGACTTTAAGCGGTGCGCCGGGGCCGCTCGTCTTAGGGGTGGACTACGAGATAGAGGAGGAGAGCTATATAAACCATACGAAAAAAGGCCGGGCGAAGGTTACCTTGAGAGGGATCGGAAACTATGGCGGCGAGAAGACCGTCACCTATACCATAGGAGCCAAAGTATTTTGGTGGTAGACATAACCAAGTCGACATAAGAATGGAGGTAAACATAAAGAAGTAGACATAAAGGAAGAAAAAGAAGGACTGAGTGGCTAAAACATTCCGAAATAAAGCTTAAGAAATTCTTAAAAGCGCTAGATATGGTGTATTTTTCTCTTGCATAATACAATTACGGATGTTATAATCAAAACCATCATAAGGTGACATAATAAAATGTTATGAAACTCACTGTGCTGAGGAAAAGATAAAGTCGTGAAACACGCGGGAAAAGTATCTGAAGTACGCATGGGAAAAGGTGGAAAGCAATGAGGAAGAGAAGAGTATTTGCACTATTGTTGGCGCTCAGTCTGGTGGTGAGCGGAAACGGCATGACGATCCTTGCAGCGGAGCAGGGAGCGGACGTGCCTATTTCTGTCTCTCAGGAGGAGGCGGGGGAAAATCCGTCCGGGGATAATCAGGAAAAAGAGGAGGCCGCAGAAGGGGAGACGAAAAAGCCCTCTGCGGATCAGGATACGTCGGACGTGACAAAAGATCCTTCCGCGGAGGAGGAGAAGCCTTCGGAAGGAGAAAATCCCGCAGAAGGGGAAAAACCCTCGGAGGGTGAGAATTCCGGGGAAGAAGAAAATCCTTCGGAGGGTGAGAATCCCGGGGAAGAGGGGAAGCCCTCGGAGGGCGAGACCCCCGGGGAAGAGGAGAAACCTTCAGAGGGAGAAAATCCCGGGGAAGAAGAAAACCCGGATGAGCCGGAGGATGAGGACGGAACAGAAAAACTGCCGGACGGCGACGAGGTGACGCCGCCTGCGGACGGGGAGCCTGTCGTCGACGGGGAAGAGCCTGTGGCGGAGGATACGGAGGCTGAGAAACCGACGGAAACCGCCGACGAGCCGGAGGTACTGACTTATAAAAGCCGGATGGTGGACTTTATGGACGATACCGGCATGCGGATCACCTATGACGCCAACGCGGAGCAGCAGTACATATACGTAGTCGACGGGAACGGGACACTTACCGGCGTTAACGTGAAAGGCGGCACGGAGGAGGAACCGACGGAGACGCCCGCGGATTTTAGCGGCAACGTGGAGTTGAAGCAGCCGGAGGAGGGAACAAAGTATAAATCCATCGCGTCAGGCGTGTTCGGCGCGAATACAAAGGTTACCTATGTGAAGCTTCCGGAAGGTGTGGAAACCATCGGGGCGGATGCTTTTAAGGGTTGTACAGCTTTGAAGGGCGTTTATCTGCCCGGGACGGTGAAGAAAATCGGCGACAGCGCTTTTGAGGGCTGTACGGCTATGAGCCAGATCGCGGTGCCAAAGACAGTGACGGAAATCGGGGCGAGCGCGTTTAAGGGAGACGCCAGACTGCACATGGTCTTCATGAAGGACGTGGACTACTGTGATTTGTTATCCATAGGCGATCATGCCTTTGAGGGATGTTCCGTCTTGTCGGAGTTCTGCTCGGACACGCAGTTTTTGATACCGACCAAGCTGCAGAGCATCGGGGAAGCGGCGTTCAAGGGCTGTAAGGCGATCAGGGGACTGAATTTCTCAAAGACGAAGCTCAATGAGATGGGGGCGAACGCATTCCAGGGTTGTACGGGACTGACGGATCTGACGCTTGGCGATAATCTCACATTGATTCCCGAACACGCTTTTGACGGATGCAGCGCGTTGACAGCGGTAAACTTTGTGAACGGTGAGAATCTGACTATCGACAGATGGGCCTTTGCGAATTGCTACAATATCAAGCAGTTGACACTTCCGCAGTCGGTGGTCGCGATAAACGACTATGCGTTTCAGGGCTGTACGAAGCTGACGAGAGTGCAGATCGGGTACGATAAGATCAATCTTACGAAGGATGCTTTTCCGGTAGGAGAGGCGAAAGAACTTGTGATTATTGCAAATCCCGGCAGTAATGGTTACGATTACGCGCGGGATAATGGCGTCGGGCCTGACGCGGATAAATATTACAAATACATCATAGAAGATGTGGAGGGAGCGGTCAAAGCAGACGGTAAATTCCCGGGAGGCAGTGTTTGGGCAGGCTTGGCAGGCCAGTCGGCTTTCGATCAGAATATCAATAAAGCCAACGGCGGAAAAGGCGTAAAGAGCGGCACTGAAAAATACTATATTTATTATAAGGCGAACGAGGGTTATACTTTCGATGACGATGCTCTTCGGTGCAACGGCCAGCCGATGCAGAAAGAAAAAGGGGCGTATTACTTTACAATGCCCGAGGGTGGCGTAGTCATCACGGCCGGGTTTGTGGCGGATACGCCGGACAACATCAAGGGAAAAACGGTGACGGTCGAATTTTCGGCAGGCACGCCTTTGCAAAACGGTTTGATGGATGAGTACGGCTATCTCGGCGTGGAGTTAAAGATCGGTCAGTCGACACGGATGTTCCTGCTCGACGAGGACGGGAAAACCATTCCGGCGTCCAAGATTGTAAAACTTACATCCAGCAATGAGAAGGTGGCAGTGGTTGACAAAAACGGCGTGATCACTGCGGCAGGCACAGGAAGCGGAGAAAAGGCGGATGCCAAGATTACCGCGGTTGTGAAAGGCGGAGACGGCAGAGAAATCACTATCAACAGAACCATCAGCGTCACGACGGCAGAGGCGAAAGCCATTACGCTGAAAGCTTCGGGATATCCGGAGAGTACGTCTTCGGTAGAAATCCACGGGCCGGCGGACGGCATACAGACGCTTGCCATCACGAAGGGCTATGTGTCGAGGGAAGGACTTTCCTTTACCTTAAAAGCGAATGTTTACGACGGCATGGAGGGCATCAGCAAGAAACTTACCTGGAGCAGCAGCAACTCCAAAGTCGCGACAGTGAAAAACGCAAGCACGGAAGGCAAGGATTCGTCCAATGTGGTGTCAGTGCCGAAAGGCTGCGAGGGTGAGGCGACCATCACGGTGACGGCGAACAACGCGTCTGGCGCCGAGAAGGAGAAGGTGACCCAAAAGTTTGTCGTCCAGGTGTACCAGGAGGGCTTCACACTGACTTCCTCCAGCGTGACGGTAAATCCGAATGAGACGAGCGGCGGAACGATTGAGTTAATCTCTGCTTATAATAAGGACTTGGATAAGGTGGGGATAAAACTCTACGAAGAGGAGAGCCAGGGCAAAGCGGGTGGTATATCGTCCGATTTTGTCGCAACCTATGACGAGGAGTCCAGTAGCGCAAACTGTAAGCGATTCCGGATCAAACCTGTCGCTTCGACGATAAAGAACGGAACATACAAGGTGAGAGTCGGTGTGAATGGGAGTGTGAACGAGACAAGCTTTATGCCCCTCACAATCACGGTAAAGCGCACAATACCGACGCCGACGATCAAGTTTAACTCGAAGAAGGTAAAGTTTAACCTGTTCTACAAGGATGGCCGAAGTACCGAGGACAGCGAGCCTACGGTGGTGACCACGGAGATCACAAAACTGGGATCGGCGAAGATCGAGAAGGTACTTCTGGAGCCTTTGTCCACGAAGGCCGACGACAAGCTTTTTCTGGAAAACTTTGTGATCGATGAGGAAGAGAGTGACCTCTCGGCGGGCAAAGTGATTATCAGACGCAGCGAGGGTAATAACGGAAACCTCAAATATACGAGCGGCAAGAAACCTGCGGTGACGGGCTATCTCGTGATCTACTACAAGGGATATGAAAACAGCGCGGCGAAAAAGATGAAGGTGACCATGCCGACCTGTACCACGCCGCCGTCCTACGCGCTGCGGGAGACAAAAGCAACTTACCCGGCAAATTCCAGGATACAGACGGAATTCTTCGAGCTTTACGACAAAAAATCGAAGACGAAGGAACAGGTGGTACTCGACGGGCGATATACGATTACGGAAGAGCAGAGCGATCTGATTCAGAATCCGGGTCCTACCATCCAGCCGGACGGGACCATAAAGATTGGTTTCATTCCCGACAAGGGAAAACTCAAACTGGTATTAAAAAACCAAAACTGGGATAAGGACAAGGACGGCAAGGAGAGGACGCTCAGCTACACCTATACGGTCAGTGTCAGCGAGTCGGCGCCGACGATCAAGACAAATCCGGCGACTGTGACCGTCAACCAGAATTACCCGGAAAAAGCGGTTTCCTTTGCTCTGGCATCGAACCAGAAGGGAGTGGAAATCTATGACTCCCAGGTATTCACACCGGTGATTACGAGAAGTAACGAGTCGGAGATCGGAAAGCTCGATGTGCAGTACAAAGACGGACAGGGAATCGTATCCATCAAACCCGGGCAGACAGTAAAGAACGGCACTTATAAATTTGAGTGCTATCCCAAAACGGGTTATGTGGGAGACGGGACGGTAAAGAAGTTTAACCTGTCGGTCAAAGTGGTGAATACCAAACCTACCGTGAAATTCGGCAAGGGGTCTTTGCAGCTTAATCTGGCGGTTTATGACAACAACAACAGCGCCACGGCAAAAGACGACGAGCTTTATATCGAGACATCGGAGATTCCCTTTACGGTGAACACGAAGCCGGAGGGATATACGCTGGCTAAGGTTGGCGGCGGAGCGGATGAGACGGAGATCAAGTGCACCACGAGGGGCAAAGAGGATGTGGCAAATCATCTGAATTTTGTCATAACGGAGGGCGACCCGGAGGAAAAGACAAGCGATATGCTGCGTGTCTCTTTGAAGGACAGGAATCTGACCAAGGGAACCTACACTTTCAGTATGACGCAAAGATATATGAAACCCGGAATGACAACGGTATCGACAAAGCCGGTATCCTTCAAGGTGAAGGTGATCAGCACGAACGACATCGGGCTTACGGTGGCGGCCAAAGGCAAGATCAACCTGGTGAACCGTGAGGGAGAGGCGGATGTTAAGAACGGTATCATCTATACGCCGACTTTGAAAAACATCAAGGGCGAGATCACGGACGTCAAGATTTATGACAGCGGGAATTTGGAGAAAGAGAGCCAATATTTCGATATCGCGATGATCGAGGAAGGCAAGGACGCGGGCAAGTTTTTCGTGACGCCTAAAAAGACGGTGGCAGGCGCGCCGGAAGTGCCTGATCAGCCTGGTACGCCGGGTACGGAAGAGAAACCGGGTACGCCGGAGGAGCCTGACGACAGCGAAAAACCGGGCGGAAGCGAAGGCTCCGGCGAGCCGGGTAATCCGGATGACGGAAAAGAGCTTGCCCAGCCCGAGAACCCGGACGGGAACAGCGACGGCGATGGCGGTACTGCGGGAGGCGGCAGCCCCGAGGGAACACCCGATAACGGCGGCGATACCACGGGCGACAGCAATACTTCCGGGACACCCGAGGGCGGCGGAGACAACGCAGGCACAGAGGGCGGCAACCCTTCGGGAAGCGGAGAAAATACGGACGATAATACGCCCCCGGCAACAACATCGGGGATAGAAGGAATAGGGACAAGTTTGTTACTGGCAAAGACCCGGGCGGCAAAAGCGCTTGCGTCTTCCGGTACTGCGGAAGCGATCACGGTTTCCGGGGCGGCGAAGACTTTGGAAACTGCCGGTGCGGCTTCGCCAACTCCGCCGATGTCCAGGGAATACGATTACGCGAGTCTCAACTACAATCAGGAATATATGGTATATATTTGGGTGAAGGTGAAAGGCTACGCGGGCTCGCCGAGTATGAACGGCGGTATTCTGTCAAAGGCGGTCAAGATCAAGGCGGCACAGGTACTGCCGAAAGTAACCACCGACAAGAGCACGTTGGACGTATATCTTTCCACGAAAGATTATGACGCTACCTTTGTCGTGAAGCCGAAGGAAGGTTCCGTGGGAACGATCGAGACGGTTGACTTCCTGGAAAAAGACGAGACGGCGCGCGACAGCTTCAGGCTGACGCAGGTGCCGCAGGCGGACGGTTCCATGAAGGTGATTGTCCACTTGAGAGAGGCTGTGGGATTCGCGAACGGTTCATCCAACAACGTGAAGATGTACGTGAAGTTCAGGGGACAGGGCGTGAACACGCCTGAGACGGCGACGTCCTTTACGATGAAGATCAATGTCCACTGATCCTTGCGAGGCTGCCGACCAGGGAACAGTGACAGATAAAAAGATAAAAACAGTGGCCGACGGCGGCTGCTGTTTTTATAACTACAAAAATATGGGAAAGATATAAGGTGCAAGTATAAGGGATGTACAGACGAAAAGGGGTGAGGAGATATGAAAAAGAAAAGTGTGCTTACTTTGCTGCTGGCATGCAGCCTGCTGGCGGGGGAAAACGGCACGCCTGCTCTGGCGGCGGAGCAGGAGCAGGAAGTTTCGGCTGACAGCAGGGTGGTGTCCTTTACGGACTATACCGGAATGCGGGTTACCTATGACGCCAATGTGCCCCGTAAATATATTTATGAGGTATCGGACGGTGTGCTCACGGCCGTAAAGGAAAAAAAGAGTGACGAAAACGGATCGGAAACGTTGACAGAGGTCAGCTTCGAGGGTAATGTAGAATTGAAACAGCCGGAGGAGGGAGAAAAATATACATCCGTCTCGGCGGATGTTTTCGCGGGCAACCAGGAGATTACCTATGTGAAGCTGCCCTCCGGAGTGACGACGGTAGCGGGGGCGGGATTCAAGGGATGCACGGCCTTAAAAAGCGTTTACCTTCCCTCCACGGTGACGGAGCTTGGCGAGGGGGCTTTCGAGGGATGTACGGATCTGACACAGATTTCCCTCCCGAAGTCCGTGACGGTGATCGGCGACAACGCTTTTAAGGGGAACGCAAAGCTTCAGCTTTTACAACTGAGAGATATGGAGGAGAGCGGGCTTATGTCTGTCGGCGCGTATGCTTTTGCGGATTGTCAGAAGCTTGAGCAGATGGTGTTGCCGCAGTCGGTGACGACGCTTGGCGATTATGCCTTTCAGGGGTGTTCGGCGCTTATAAGAGTGGAAATTAACTGTGACCAGATTACAATCGGTCAGAGTGCTTTTCCCAACGCGTTAGAGGCGGGCGGACTGGTGATTGTCGCGGGAAGCGGGAGCAATGCCGAGGCGTACGCGCAGGATAACGGATTGGCGTTTCACGGGAATACCTGATTATAATAGCTGAGATTGTGGAAGCGGACAGCGTCCGCTTTCGGAAAATGGTGGTATATGGATCAAAATCATTGGTTTTATCGGGTCGTAAACGGCATGATTCGATTGATGCTTGCGGGGGCAGTATTTCTTCTGCTCCTGCACAGTGTTTTTAGTACCAGTTTTGTGGGCAGGGTGTTTTTGGAGGACGGCGCAGAGCAGGAGAGGACGCTCAACATCGCGGACAGTCCTTTAAAGCATCTGCTTTTCTTTGTGTTACTCACGGCTTTTCTTCTGGTGGGGAAAAAGCTGGCGCAGGTTTTTTGTCCGTCTGTAAGGCAAAGATGCAGGGCCATCAGACAGGAGCATTTGTTTTGGGGATGCATCGTTCTCACGCTGCTTCTCGGCTCTGCCTATGTATGGATGACGCAGCTTTATCCAGGCTCCGATCCGGCCAAGGTATATGCGATCGTCGGACAGTGGAGGCAGGGGGATTTTTCCGCTTTTCACGAGGGGGAATACCTGTTTAAGTATCCGTTCCAGTCGGGAATTGTCCTCTTTTTTTATCTGCTGAGCTTTCCTCTCGGGGCGGAAAATTATGTGGGATTCCAACTGGTGAACGTTGTTTTTCTGGCGGTCATTTACGGGCTGCTTTCCAGACTTTCCGGGTTGTTTTCAGTGCGGCCGGACGCGGGTTTGGATGATTTTTGCAAGCGGGGGAAAGGCTTGCAGACGGCAGTGTATGTCAGTCTTCTTATCTGGACGCCGCTCTCCTTCTACGTGACCTATCTTTACGGCATTCTACCGGGAATGGCGCTTTCTCTCGGTGCGGTTTATTTCGCGCTGAGATATCTGGCCTCAAGGCGTTACCGTTACATTGCGGCTGCCTCACTTTGCATGGGGCTTGCTACGGTGATCAAGATGAATTGTCTGATTTATCTGATTGCGATCGCCTGCTTTCTCGTCTATGACGCAATTACACCCCCTCTTTCCGACAAAGGAAAAGACCGACGCGGGCGATTTGTCTCGCTTATCTTTGTTGCGTGCATGTGTCTGAGCGTGCCGCTATGCACCCGGCTTGCGAACTACGCTGTGGAGCGGATATCGGGAGAGGAGCTTGCAGAGGGGGAGGCGATGCTTTCCTGGGTTGTCATGGGACTGCAGGAAGCGCCTCTTGGACCCGGCGGTTACAACGGCTATAACGGCGAAGTGTTTGAGCGAAACCACTACGACACGGAGCGGATCAACGAGGAGTGTCTGAGCGATCTCTCAAAAATTATGACAAGAATGTCAGAAAGGCCGATGGACGAGGGTTTCACCTTCTTTGCGAGAAAGACCGCCTTTCAGTGGAACGATCCCACCTTTATCTGTCTGGACCGCACGAGGGGAAGAAAGTCGGACGTAAAGATTCCGCTTTGGTTAAAGAGTCTGATCGAGGGGAGGGGAAGCGTAAGGCTTTCCGTTGTTCTCAACTATATGCAGACGTGGATTTTGCTCGGGATGCTGCTTTACCTTTTTTTGCGGTGGAGAAAGGGCGGATTAAACGAGCTGATGTGCGCGGTGGTTTTTCTTGGAGGATATCTGTTTCATATGGTATGGGAATCCAGCGCCTCCTACACCGTACCGTATTTTGTGCTGCTGGTTCCCTACGCGGTGTGCGGGATGGCGGAGTGGATCGCGTTTTTGGAAAGAGGGGCGGACAGGCTGCGCATGGCCAGGAGAGAAGTCGAGGGAAAAACGCTCGAAGCGGCAAAGAAGCGCGGGAAAATAGGCAGGGTAACGCTGGCGGCTGCGGTTCTTACTTTCGGGCTGCTTGTCCTCGCCTTTACAAGGACGAATCTTTTCGACCGGACATTTGCCCTTGATGACGACAGGCAGGGGATTGACGCCAGCGACCAGTTTTACCAGAGAGGCGTGTGGGAGAAGCCATTTTAGGATGAAAGAAGCAGGCGGAATAAGCCGTACAGCCCATGGCGGATGCAGAAAACGTAAGCTTTGTTGTGCAGGCCGCGGATATCCTTTATTTTGACTGTCCGAAAGGCACGCCTGACGGGCGGATAAGCGCATTCTTCGAGGAAGGCTTTTTTGCGGCCGCCGTCTTTCATGGCGCGGAATACGGGAGGGAAGGTCAGGAGACACTGATAGGCATAGTAATGGTGGAGCTGCTTTTCCATACAGGGGTGAGCTTCCATGTCGATGAATTTGTCGTAGGAGTCAAAAAGCAGGCGGTTTTCCGCAAGGCGTCCGCGATCCATGTTGTGGGTGAGAGAGGAAGCGTTGCTCCTGTAAAAATAGAAGCTTTCCGAAAAAAAGAAAGCGGAGGACGCTTCGAGAAGATAAGGGTAGACGGCCAATCCGTCTTCGCCAAGCTTGAGGGAGAGGGGAACACGCATAAGATGTCTTTCGAGCAACGTTCGTTTAAACAATTTGTTGCATAAGCTGGGGGAGACGCCAAAGTGAAAAAAATTTCCCGAAAAAAGCATGACGGGAAAAATACGCTCATTAAGTCCTTTGTGGTCATAGAAGCCGGGAGCACAGACGTCTTGTCTCTCGATGCTTTTTTCCGGTGTGACGGCGGTGTAATTGCAGCATATGACATCTGCGTCATATTTTGCGGCAGCGCCGCACATCCGCTCGTACATGGCGGGGGCGATCCAGTCGTCGCTGTCGACGAAAGCCACGTATTTGCCGATAGACAGTTCAAAGCCGGCCTGTCTTGCGGACATGTGACCGCCGTTTTTCCTGTGCAGGCAGCGGATACGGGCATCCTTCGCGGCGAAGGCGTCGCAAAGGGCGGACGAAGAGTCGGTGGAGCCGTCGTCCACGAGCAGCACTTCAAAGTCGGCGAACGTCTGCGCGAGAATGCTGTCGACACATTCTGTCAGGTATGCTTCCACATTGTATACGGGTACGATGATGCTTAAAAAAGGTGCGGGCATGGCGGAATCCTCTCTCATTTTGCGTATTATTAGGTGATTGCGAAACTCTTTTAAGATTGTTGAAATTGCACAAAAAGAGCCACGATTTGACGAGTTTCGCAAATGCCTATTTGCGTATTATGTGCATTTGAAACGATTACGGTAAGAATCACATATATTATAGTCTACGAAATCAAAAAAGTAAAACAGTGTGTACCGATTGCGGGGATGGATAACGGAAATGGAAAAAATTGTGTTTGTGATACCTGATATGCCGGGAGGCGGCACGGAACGGGTTGTGGCGCTTCTCGCAAACGAGTACTGCAGGAGAGGGATAGCTGTGGCGATCCTTCTTTTCGCGGGACATGAGACGGCCTATCCGCTCGCCCCGGAAGTGGAGGTGATAAGCGTGGGGGAACCTTCCGGCGGCAGTCTGTCTGCGCGGCTTGGCAGGATTTTCCGAATGCGGCGGTTTTACAGGGAAAACGGAAACTGTCAGATATGGGCTTTCAGCGCTATGGGTACGGTGTTTTCGGCCGTGGCGACGCTTGGGCAGAAGCATTTTTTTCTCGTGTCCGAGCGAAACGATCCCACCCGCTACGACCACAGGAAGATACGTGACTTCTGCTACAGGCGGGCGGATGTGGTGGTATGCCAGACGAAAGACGCGGTGAAAAGCTTTCCGGCCGGAATCCGAAAAAAGAGCGTGGTGATCCCCAATCCCTTAGAGCCGGGGGAGGAGCCGTTTGCGGGGGAGAGGCAGAAGCGGATCGTGGCGGTGGGGCGGCTGAATGCGCAGAAAAACCATAAGCTGCTTTTGCGGGCTTTTGCCTCTTTCGCGAAGGAACACACGGAATTTGTTCTGGAGATATACGGACAAGGAGAGCTTGAGACGGAGCTTCGGACGCTTGCGGGGGAACTTGAAATTGACAGAAGTGTCATATTTAAGGGGTTTTCCGACCATGTTCTCGCCGATATCAGAGAGGCGGGCATGTATGTTCTGTCCTCGGACTATGAGGGAATTTCCAACTCCATGTTGGAGGCGATGGCGCTGGGGATTCCCGTGGTTGCGACGGATTGCCCGATTGGCGGCTCCCGCATGTATATAAAGGACGGCGTAAACGGCTTCCTCGTGCCCGTGGGAGACGCGGAAGCTCTCGCGGGGGCTATGGGGCGGCTGGCCGACGAACCCGCGCTGGGTGAAAGGTTCGGCAAAGAGGCGGCGAAGCTGGGAGAGGAGCTGGCTGTCCCGAAGATTGCGGACAGGTTTTTAGCTCTGGCAGGGATGGGAGGGGAAAACTTTGCGTAAGGTGCTTGTGATAAACCCGATTCTGTACACGGCGGAGACAAACAAAATTCCCCGGGTGACATCCATAAAGGATACCATGATTTATACAATGTGCCTCGGCTTTTTGAGGGCGGGGTGCGAGGTGACGCTGATCGCGGCCGAGGACTACCGGCCTGTGAAGGAGGAGAAGTACGAGTTTCCGGTTCTCTGGTTTCACACGGTCTGGCGCAGCGTGTTTTTACCGCGCTGCTTTCCCTACATGCCAGAAATCCGCCGATATCTGAAGAAACACAAGGAATATGACATTATTGTCACAAGTGAGGTCTTTGCCACCTGGTCTTATACGGCGGCGCGGGTTGCTCCGGAGAAGACGATTATCTGGCATGAGCTTGCGGCGTACAACAAAATGCTGGGGGAGATTCCGGCGAAGTTCTGGTACAGGGTGGTGGCGAGGTTTATGATGCGCCGGGTGAGGGTTGTTCCCCGCTCCGAGGAGGCGGGGCGCTTTATCGGACAGTTTATGCCGAAAGTGGAGGCAGAGCCTGTCGATCACGGCGTGGATACGGATAAATTTCCGGTCGCGGCACAGGAGGCGAGAGAGGATTTGTTCGCGGTTGTATCCCAGCTTATTCCGAGAAAGCGCATCGACCGTACCCTTGCGGCTTTTGCGGCTTTTGTGCGGGAGGGACACGCCTCTTTTAAACTTGCGGTCATAGGGGCGGGGGAGGAAGAAGAGGCGCTTAAAGACGCTTCGAGAGAGCTTGGCATTGATGGAAAGGTCATATTTTACGGCAGACTTTCCCATGAAAAATTACTGCCCGTTCTGGCCCGTGCCAAAGCGCTTTTAGTCTCCACCGAGAAGGATAACAATATGGTGTCCATCGTGGAGAGCATTGCTCTTGGGACGCCGGTTGTGACTACCTCCGTGCCCTACAACGCCTCCTATATCAGACGCGGCGAGCTGGGGATTGTGGAGGACGACTGGTCGGCGGACGCCCTGAAAAGAGTTGTCTCGGAAAATGAAAAATATGTGAAAAACTGCCTGGCCTACAGGGAGAAACTTTCCTGCGCGGCCTGTGCGAAACGGTTTCTTGCCATAATGGAATAGATTTTGTATACCGATCGTGTTATACTGGCATTGTAGCGATACCGGCCATAGCAGAGAAAGCGGGTGAGTATATGACAGAAGGTGAAATGTTGAAACTATCTGTGGAAGAATTTTCGAGAATCCAGCGGTTCATGATGCTGGCGGAAAAGGATTCCGAAGTATACAGGGCGATGAGAGAAAGATACATTGATTTGAAAGTCATATTGACGGTCTCTGGCGTGAACCTTACGGAAATTGACCGTATAAAAGAATGAGTATGAAAATAGTCTTTTGCTTTGATGAAAATTTGGTCGCGCAGGCGCAGGTGGCTGCGGCTTCTTTGCTGGACGAGCGCGGGGCGGGCGAACACTTTGAGATTCACTGTGTCTGCACCCGCGCGGCCGGCAGCGTGGAAGCGGCTCTCGGGCAGGTGATACGCCGCAGGGACCCGGCGTCGTCCCTTGTGATGCACTGTGTGGAAAATCCTTATGAGGGAGCGTATCAGGTGCGGGATATTTCCGCGGGTACCTACCTGCGTCTGGCTTTGCCGCGTCTTTTGCGCGATGTGGAAAAAATTTTGTATATGGATGTGGACGTGTTAATCAGGGGAAGTCTCCGTTCTTTGTGGGAAACGTCGACGGAGGATATGGCGTTTGCGGCGGTGCGGGGGGCGGTCAACCTTTCCGACAAATGGGAGTGGAACAGTGACAGACCCTACTGGGGCCGGCTTTCGGGGATGAAAGGCGGCTATATCAACGCGGGCGTCACGCTGATGAACTTGTCCGAGATCAGAAAAAGGAAACTCGACGAGCAGTGGGATGCGCTTGCGGGGGAAAAATTTTATTATCAGGATCAGGATATTCTGAACATTACCTGCAAGGGAGCGATCGCTTACCTTCCGCCGAAATATAACAGATTTGCCTATCTGGAAGAAAAAGATTTCGGGCAGTTTATCGCCGAGGGGATTTTCACCGAAGAAGAGTGTCGGGAGGCGATGCGCTCCCCGGTCATTATCCACTATACGGGGGACAAGCCATGGAAGCGGTATGACACGAACATGGGAAGTCTCTGGTGGGACTATGTGTCGGCGCAGCCGGATCTCAAGGGCATGTTTGACGAGGGAAAAGCCAGGAGGTATCATGGGCCGTCGATAATGGCAAGGGTGGCGCGCAAAATAAAAAAGGCGTGCAGCAAGGAGAAGCTTTGAAAAGGCCCGGCGTTTAAATTTAAGAGACAGGTTAGTGTAGGATATGACAGAGAGGAACGGAAAAGCCGGAGAAGGAAGCCGGTCCGGAAAGGAGCGGAAGCGCAGAAATGGAGAAAAATATGAAACTGGCAGTGGCGGGAACTGGATATGTAGGCTTGGTGGCGGGCGTCTGCTTTGCAGAGAAAGGCCATGACGTCACCTGTGTGGACGTCGACGAGAGGAAGGTAAAAATGATGGAGGCGGGGAAGAGCCCCATCTTTGAGGAGGGGCTTGAGGAGCTGATGCAAAAAAACAACGCCGCGGGCAGACTCCACTATACGACGGATTATGCCGCGGCCTACCGGGATAAGGACGCCATTTTTATCGGGGTAGGTACGCCGGAACAGCCGGACGGCTCCGCGAATTTGAACTATATCGCGACGGTTTCAAGGCAGATCGCCGAGTCCGTGGAGCGGGACTGCCTGGTGGTGGTGAAATCCACCGTTCCGGTCGGCACGAACGACAAGGTGGAGCAGTTCATCCATGATTTCCTCATAAGGGACGTGAAGGTGGAAGTGGCCTCCAACCCGGAATTTCTGGCGCAGGGTTCGGCCGTGCGCGACACGCTTCATGCGGCCCGCATTATCATAGGAACGCAGAGCAAGGAGGCGGAGGCGCTTCTCAAAAAAATCTACGAGCCCTTTGAACTGCCCATCGTCTCCGTGGACAGGCGGTCGGCGGAGATGATCAAATATGCCAGCAACGATTTTCTGGCTCTGAAAATTTCTTACATGAACGATATCGCGAATCTCTGTGAGCTGGTGGGAGCGGATATCGGCGCGGTGGCGGAGGGCATGAGCTACGACGCGAGAATCGGCGCGAATTTCTTAAAGGCCGGGATCGGCTACGGCGGAAGCTGTTTCCCCAAAGACACGAAGGCGCTCAAATATCTGGCGGGGCAGTACGGCTATCAGTTAAGGACCGTGGAGGCGGCGGTAGACGTGAACGCGGCGCAGAAGACGAGGCTTTACCAGAAAGCATGCAAGCGCATGATCACTTTCGAGGGATTACAGGTGGCCGTGCTGGGACTTGCCTTTAAGGCGGGAACGGACGATTTGCGGGAGGCGCCCTCGCTTGACAACGTGAAACTGCTTTTGGAAAACGGCGCGCGGATTACGGCTTATGATCCGGTGGCTGCGGACAATTTCGCAAAAGTGTATCCGGCTGGAGAAAACGGCAGAGGTTCTATCGCATATGCGGACACACCCGAGAAGGCGCTTAAGGACGCGCATATCTGTTTTGTGTTCACGGAGTGGGAGGAGATCTGCGCTCTGTCACCGGAAGTATTCAGGGAACAGATGCGGATTCCGCTTGTGTACGACGGACGAAATATTTATCATGTGGAAGAGATGAAGAGTGCAGGCATTGAATATTACAGTATCGGGCGATAAGCGGGGGAGAAAGGGATTATGAGAGCAATGGATCCAGCTAAGACATATCTGATTACCGGCGGCGCGGGCTTTATCGGTTTTCATCTGTCGAAAAGCCTTCTGGAAAAGGGAGCGCGGGTGATCGGCTTTGACAATATGAACGATTACTATGACGTGAAGCTCAAAGAAGATCGTCTGGCGATCTTGAAAGAGTATGAAACTTATACGTTTATTGAGGGCGATCTTTCGGAAAATTCGAGTGTGTTTCGCGTTTTTCAGGAATACAGGCCGGAAATTGTAATGAACTTGGGTGCGCAGGCGGGTGTGCGCTACAGCATCGACAACCCGAAAGCTTATATGGAATCCAATATGATGGGATTTTTCCATATATTGGAGGGCTGCCGCTATTTCCCTGTGGAACATCTGGTGTACGCCTCCTCCAGCTCCGTCTATGGCGGCAACGAGAAGGTGCCTTTTTCCACGGAGGATAAGGTGGACGAGCCGGTGAGCCTCTATGCGGCCACCAAGAAATCCAACGAGCTGATGGCTCACGCCTACAGCAAGCTTTATCAGATTCCGGTGACAGGGCTTCGGTTTTTCACGGTGTACGGGCCTTTTGGAAGACCGGATATGGCATATTTCAAGTTTACGAAAAAAATTTTTGCCGGGGAGCCGATCCAGATATACAACAAGGGAGATATGTACCGGGACTTCACCTATATAGACGACATTGTGAGGGGCGTGGAAAACATTCTCTGTAATCCGCCGGAGAAAAACGAGAAGGGTGCGTTTTATAAGCTCTATAATATAGGCAATAATAAACCTGTGAAGCTGATGGATTATGTGGAGACGCTGGAGAGGTGTCTTGGCAGGGAGGCCAAAAAGGAGTATCTTCCCATGCAGCCCGGCGACGTGTACCAGACCTACGCGGATGTCACGGACCTGATGCGGGACTATGATTTCAAACCGGAGACATCCATCGAGGAAGGGCTTGCAAAGTTTGTGGAGTGGTATAAAGACTACTATGGCGTCGTGTGAGAAGTACTAAAAGAGGTTGAGATGACTGAGATTAAGAGAGAAATTCCGGTTTTATATTTGGTGGTGCCTTGTTATAACGAGGAGGAAGTGGTGGAGAAAACCGCCGCCGTTATGAGAGAAAAGCTGTCGCGGCTTGAGAGGGAAAACAAGATAGCGAAAGCGTCCAAAATCATGTTTGTGAACGACGGGAGCAAGGACGCGACGCTGCGCCTTCTGCATGGGATTGCGGCGGGGGACAAAAAGTTCAGCGTGGTAAGCCTGTCCGGGAACTACGGGCATCAGAGCGCGATTCTGGCCGGCATGATGACGGCAAGGAAGTACGCGGACGCGGTGGTCACGATCGATGCGGATTTGCAGCAGGATATCGAGGCTCTGGACCTTTTTTTGCAAAGCTACATGGAGGGCTGCGAAGTGGTCTACGGCGTGCGAAACGACAGACATTCCGACGGCATATTTAAGAAGGTCACCGCCACGGCTTATTACAGGCTGATGCATATGCTCGGCAGCACAGTCATGACAAATCACGCGGATTACCGGTTAATGTCGAAAAAGGCGCTGGACGCCTTGTCGGAGTACCGGGAGACGAACCTGTTTCTGCGCGGGCTGATACCTACCATGGGTTTTCCCTCCGACGTCGTTTATTTCGATGTGAAAGCGAGGGAGGCGGGGCATTCCAAGTATACCTTGAGCAAAATGCTGACGCTGGCCATGGACGGCATTACCTCCATGAGTGTGCGCCCTCTGCGGCTGATAGGGGGTCTTGGTTTTCTCATGTTTCTTTTCAGCGTGGCTATGTGTGTGATCAGTCTGGTGGATTGGGTTATGGGCAATAACGTGCCGGGCTATACGACCACTTTGATTGTATCCCTTATCATCGGAGGGATCACGCTTTTGTCTCTTGGCATCATAGGTGAGTACGTGGGAAAAATCTATATGGAGACGAAACACAGGCCAAGATATATCATTGACACGCTTGTGTGGCGCGAGGGGGAAGATAAGGCAGGGGAGGAACAGTAGCAATGCTGATGGTGCTTTTTTCCTGGATCATAATCTGCGGGGCGACCCTGCTTTTCGGCAAGGCGATCACGGACAGCGTTTACAAAGGTCGCCGGGAGACGATGGGCTGTCCCGACATCTATATCATGACGGGTATCATTTTCCTGAACGTCTATGCGCAGTTTTTCAGTCTCTTTTACAAGGTGGCCGGAATCGCCTGCACGATTCTCGGGACGATGGGGATCGTGCTGTTTTGCGTGTGGGCTTACAGGCAGGTTCGGCGCGGGAAAGCGTACGGCATATTTCCTGGCTGTACGTGGGAGAAGCCCGATTACCGGCGCGTGGCAGCGCTTCTTTTTTGTTTTGTCCTCACGCTTGTGTGGACGACCAGGTCGCCCGGCCAGTACGATACGGGACTTTATCATGCCCAGGCGATCCGCTGGGTCGAGGAGTACGGCGTGGTGCCGGGGCTTGGCAACCTGCATATGCGGCTTGCCTATAACAGCGCTTTCATGTCTCTGCAGGCGCTGTTCAGCCTTGAGTGGCTTTTGGGGCAGTCCCTCCACACACTGAACGGTTTCTTTTGCCTGGCGGCGCTTTTTTATGTCTTTTCCACGGTGAGACTGTGGGGTGAGAAAAGCCGCAGGACTTCTGACTTTTTAAAATGTGTGGCGGTTTTCTATGTGGTGCAGAAGTGCCATGATATCGCCTCTTCCGGCACGGACATCGAGGCCATGCTTCTTATGCTTTACATTTTTATAAAGTGGAGCGAGTATATGGAGCGGGAGGAGAAGGACGGCGTCTTGTACGGCTACCTCTGTCTTGTGAGCGTGTATGCCGCGACCGTGAAGCTGTCGGCGGCGTCAACGGCCCTGCTTGCCCTCTATCCGCTCTACCTGTTTATCAGGGAGAAAAACGGGAAAGCGATCCTTTCCCATGTGGCGGCAGGCGTCGGAATTCTGCTTCCGTTTCTGATCAGGAACGTGGTGATTTCCGGTTATCTCGTATATCCTTACGCGGGACTGGACTTGTTTCAACCGGATTGGAAGATGGACGAGGCGGTGCTTTTGTCGGACAGTCTGGACATTAAGATGTTTGCGAGGGGACTGCGCTCGGCTGCAGAGTATGACAATTCTCTGATTGGATGGATTCCCAAATGGTTTGTCAACCAGAATGCGGGAAACCGTGTGCTGATCGTGGTGGGTGCGGTCTGTGTTCCCGTCATCCTGTATCTGTTTGGTAAAAACTTAAAGGAAAGGAACTACGTCCGGGCAGCGTTTTTTGGCACAGGCGTGGTGAATTTATTTTTCTGGTTCTTTACGGCGCCTCATATGCGCTACGGCGAACCCTATATTTATGTGTTGGTGGCTATGTCGCTCGGAGCGGCGGCGGGGATTGCGAAAAAGAAGGCCGCGGGAGCGATTGGCGCTGTAGCGACGTTTGCGGTTGCGGTTTTTCTCGTACAGTATGGCGCGGGACTGTCAAAACTTTCGGAGCTGGAGGCGAAACACTGGATCAGACAACCGGACTATCTCGCATGGCCCGCGGAGCGTTACCAGATTCAAAATGTGGAGATATGGGCGCCGGAGGAGGGGGATCTGATCGGCTACTTTGTCTTCCCCGCGACGTCGCAGAAAAAGCAGCTAAAGACGTTAGAGCTTCGGGGAGAAAGCTTTCGGGAGGGATTCAGACATGAGTAAACCGGATATTCACGCGGACGATTATGCGCTTACTTTGAATACATCAAAGGACATGCTGGAATGTATGCGGGCGGGAAGGCTTGACAGCATCAGCATTGTCTCCAATATGAGCTGCTTTGAGGCGTGCATGGCGCTCCTTGCAGAGGCGATACCGCAGCTTCCCTTTCTGCCTCTCATGTCGGTACATCTGGATTTTGTGGAGGGCAGGAGTCTCGCGGGGAGAAAGGCGGCGCCCGATCTTACAAAAGAAAACAGCGATTTGATGGGGCTTGGATGGGGCGGCCTTTTTGCGGCATCCTATGTGCCGGGCAGGAGAAACCGGATTAAGGCGCAGCTAAAGCGGGAGATAAAAGCACAGATCGAAAAAGCGCAGCCGGCCATCGAAAAATGTATGGAGATCGCGGCTGCCTCGGGTGTCCGTTGCGGACAGAAAGGACTTCGCATCGACAGCCACCAGCACGCCCATATGATTCCCGTCGTGTGGGAGGCGGTTTTGGAGGTAGTGCGCGAGGAGGGCTACAAATTGGAGTACATCCGAAACTCGAAAGAAGTCCTGGGTATATTTCTGACGGATGTGTCACTTTACAGGACCTACCGGCCTGTCAATTTCGTGAAGAACAGGATTTTGTACTTCTACTCCCACAAAGCGGACAGACATGCCAGAGCCTGCGGGCTGGAGCAGATGTATCTATGGGGACTTGTGATGAGCGGGCGGATGGACAAGGAGAGAATAGAGAAGCTTTATTCCAAAATGAAAAAGAAAGCGGATCGGGACGGACGGAAGCTGGAAATTCTCTTTCACCCGGGAGTAACTTTGCCGGGGGAGGTCACGCCGGAGATTGCGCAGGAGGCGGCAAAAGACTTTTATCTGCGCGGGGACAGACATGTGGAGAAGGATGCGGTTCTCAACGTGAACTGGTGAGAACCTTGTTAAACTCTGGGATTTCCTCTTCCAGTATTTCCATAAAATACTGCGCGCCCTCGGGATTTAGATGGTCGGAGTCGGAGAAGAGGGACAGATTTGTAAGGAATCTGTCGTCGTGGGAATAGTCATAATAGTTGACGCCTGTGTCAGAAGCAATCCGGTTGATGGTGTTGTGGAAGCGGTCGAGAAATTCCACGGGCACCGGATCGTTGTAATATGAGGAGAAAGGCGTAGTGATGAGCACGGGTGTAAATCCGTGCTCTTTGCAATAGTCGATGACGGCGGTAAGCTCCTCCTCGCGCTCGGGCAAAAAGAGCTCGGTCTTGTTGCCAAAATGCCGGTCATAGCGTTGCGCCGCGCGGCTTGCGAACTCCGCTTCGTCAACGCCCCCCTCGCTCCCGCTCGCAAAGACGACGAGGGAGAGATCGGCGCCCGGCAGGAGTTTCAGAATTTCCTCGCCGGCGGACAGGATGGGGAAGCGGGTTGTCACGATATCCGTATAGAGATCATAGTCCGGTATATTCTTGGGGGAGAGGCAGTGGTAGTATTTGACGGAGAGCGCCTGGGCCTCCGTCTCGCCTACCGTCTCGTTGTTGAAGGAGAAGTAGGAGACAGGGATGAACACGATACAGCCCTCCTTGAGATGGTGCCCGTACTCCTTTAGCAGGGAGAGATCGTACTGATAGGTTTGACTTACATTGCCGAAATTAAAGCAGGAAAAGCCCTCCTCCGAAAGCTCGTCGTAGACAAAGTCGTAGGCGCCATGGGAGCTTCCGACGTTTGCGATTTCCACCTCGTTGACTTGGTTGCCAAGCGTCCATAGCCCCCAAAGATCCCTGTATTTCAAAGAGTCTATTTCCTTATACGGGACGTTCATAAGATAAATCAGATACACCGCCGCGGCGGGGATTGCTATGCATTTTATGATAAAGATAAGAGCCGGGTGTTTTTTCATAGGGGTCCTTTCTGCGAAATTCATCTTAATGCTGTATCAATTGACAAAAAATATAATTATAGGCGGATTCCCGGAAAAGGTTGGTACTTGACGAGGTATTGGCAGCAGCGTCAAAACTGGAAATAGATAAACTCCGTGGCTATTCCTTTGTGGGAAAACAGCGCGATCACCACCAGGAGCAGCACGTATATGGGCCAGCGGACAAAGAACCTCTGTCTTGAGACGAGCGCGATCACGTCCTGCTTCAGGGAGAGCAGGTCGTAGACGAAGAGAACCGCCGCCGCAAGCAGCATACCGAACATGGAAAGGTAAGGCAGATCCAGACAAATCACGGCAGTTTTCAAATAGTTTACAGGCCGGCCTATGTCCCAAAACAGCCGCGAGAGAATCCACAGAGCGTCCTCCATGCTGTTTGCCCGGAAAAAGATCCAGGTGAAGCAAAGCAGCGCAAAGGTGAGGGGAAGCTGCCACCAGCGTCTTTTATCGCCGGAAGCCCGTCTGTTTTTCGGGTGCAGGAGAACCTCCACGATCTGCAAAAGGCCGTGGATAGCGCCCCATAGAAGATAGGTCAGGCTGCTCCCGTGCCAGAAACCGCTGACTAAAAAGGTGAGAAGCAGATTCAGGCAGTGCCGCCACTTGGGCACCCGGTTACCCCCAAGCGGAATATAGACATAATCCCGGAACCAGGTGGACAGGGAAATATGCCAGCGGCTCCAGAATTCGCGGATGGAGAAAGCAAGGTAGGGGCTTTTAAAGTTTGTCATCAGTTCGATGCCAAAAAGCTTCGCGCAGCCGATGGCGATGTCCGAATAGCCGGAGAAATCGCAGTAAATTTCGATGGCGAACATGACCGTGACAATGATAAAGACAAGACCGACATAGCTGTGTGCCCTGTCGTATACTTTGTTTACGGTGGCGGCGAAGACGTCCGCGATCACCAGTTTTTTAAAATATCCCCAGGCCATCAGTTTGAGCCCGTAAGTTGCACTTTCATAGTCGAAACGTCTTTCCTTTTTGAGCTGCGGCAAAAGGGAACCGGCCCGCCCGATGGGGCCAGCCAGAAGCTGTGGGAAGAAGGAGACAAAGAGGGCATAAAAGCCGAAGTGCCGCTCCGCCTTGATTTTTCCCCGATATACGTCAATCAGATATCCCATGGACTGGAAGAAGTAAAAGGAAACGCCCGCAGGCAGCAGGATTTTTACGGTCACAGGCTGCAGGGAAAGACGATATACGTCGATCAGGGCGTTTATTTTTGCGACGGCGGGAGCGCCCAGCTTAAAGAACAGAAGGATTCCCACAAGGGGAAGAACGCCGCACCAAAGACAGCGTTTTTTTGCTCCCGCATCCGCCGCCCTTTCCAGCCCCAGCGCCAGAAAGTAGGTCAGCAGGGTGGAAAAAAGGAGCAAAAGCCCATAAGCCACATGAAGATTCATGTAGAAAGCGTAGCTTGCCGCCAGCAGAAAAATCCACCGGAATTTTACGGGTACAATATAATACAGAATAAATACCGCCGTCAAAAAGACGGCGAAGGTCATTGAGTTAAAAAGCATGGTTTAATTGTCATCCTCCAACATCGACTGAAAGATGTCTTTCAATTTTTGTAAGTCATCATTGTCCGGCGACTTGTTTAACGCCTGATCAATTAACTCCGGGGCCAGTCGTATAAAACCCTGAAACTGCTTATTGGTTTTATGATAGCTTGTCCCGTTACAATATAATAAATATATCATAACCAGGGCGCGAAGTCTATTCCATTATCAACTTGCGTATTTTCGGCTGATGCAGAGATATTTCGATGTACTAAATACTTCGGCCGTTACAGAAGATAACTTGATTTGCATTCTGGGAGATGATATAATTTCCCGGAATATGGCGAAAAGGAATGAACTATGAGAGTAAAAACGAAAGATGCTTATGCCGCGTTTGACAAATATAAATTTTGTCTGGAAGATGCTCAAAAGATTGTGAAAGAAGATAGTGTGAGAAGTACTTCTAGCCACTCACAGCAAAGGCTGTTTCGTGGAGAAGTACTAAGTCTCACACAGGAGAATGCCCCAAATACGGCATTCTCCGCACTGATTTGAGTCACAGCAGAGCTGTGACATGGAGGTTCGCGTGACAAAATTTTATGAATCGATACAATATAAAAATGAGGAAGAAGTTCTATCTGCTTTTCAGGCATTGGACTGGTCGTTTCTTGCAGATGATACGACTTACTTATCACATGATATACACCCGTATCCTGCTAAATTTGCGCCGCAACTTCCTGCACAGATCATCAAATTACTTTCATCTGAAGGAGAGTGCATATGGGATCCGTTTGGAGGCAGTGGAACTACTGCTTTAGAAGCGGCATTGAACAACAGAAGCTGCATTAGCACAGATATCAATCCGATAGGAAGTGTTATAGGAAGAGCGAAGACAACGACACTTGGCGCGGAAGATATGGAGGATATAACCAGGTTTATAGAGAGGCTGGAGCACTATGACCGTAACACAGAAGCTTTAGCGGATTTTATTGACAAGTATAAAGTGGCTCTTGAAGAAGAGATTCCGGATATTCCCAATATCGAAAAATGGTTTGAACCAACAGCGGTTTGTGAACTGGCCTTTTTGAAGTATTTCATAAAAAGGGAATTAAAGGCTTTGACAGCAATTACGATTGCAAAAGCTTCGTTTTCGAAAATTATTACACGGGTGTCGAACCAGGAAAATGAAACGACTTATCGAGCGGTTTTTAAGGAAATAAAAAGTGGAGACACTATAAAATTATACCTGAAAGATTTGAAAGACAACTTAAAAAAAATCAAAGAGTTAAGTCCTCTCATAAGTTATCAGGATATTAAATTTATCACTACCAATGTCATGGAACCTATAGTTGGGAAGGATAAAGCGATACAGAGCGGAACGGTAGATTTGGTTGTGACATCACCGCCGTACCCCAATGCGTTTGACTATCATTTATATCATCGGTTTAGAATATTTTGGCTGGATGGGGATCCTCGTGACGTTGGGAAAATGGAAATTGGATCACATCTTAAATATCAGAGAAACAGGAGGAAGTTCGAACAGTTTGAGAAGGAAATGACACCTGTTCTTAAGAACTGTATGGAGGCATTGAAAACGGGCAGATATGCTGTTTTCATTCTTGGCAATGCCGTATTTGACGGAGAAGAGTACAAAACGGCCGAGAGAATTGGAAAGATTGCGGAGACGCTTGGTTTTGTAAACGTTGGAATTATTGACAGGCCCTTGCCCGAAAACAAAAGGTCTATGAAGAACTGTGCAAGAAGGGCGACTACGGAACAGATCCTGATTTTGAAGAAGCAGACAGTTGAATCGTTGATTAAATTGGAGCCTGTTGAATATAGGCTGTGGCCGTATGAAATTGAGATAAGTAAAAAAGAGCGGGCGGTAATTTGTGGTACCGATGCCGATGAATTTAAATCAATCGATACAAAGGCTTTGAAGCAACTTAAGAAACTGACTTTTTATAAAGGGTTTAAAGTCAATGAGGCCGAATTTATGACATGGCAGAGAATTTTAGAACACGGCACAGAAGATATATCGAAGCGAAAGGAACCGAAATATCTGACGCACGGAATTCATCCTTATAAAGGCAAGTTCTATCCGCAATTAGTACGACCGCTTTTAAATATACTGAAAGTTGAAGCAGGGGGGAAAGTATTTGATCCTTTCTGCGGGAGTGGGACAGTTATTCTTGAGTCGATATTAAACGGGCATGACGCCTATGGTTGTGATATCAATCCCATTGCGGTTGAAATAGCGATGGTAAAAGATACGATATTTAAGGTGAACCCATATGAATTTGAAAAGCAGATTTCTTTGTTCAGACATTGCATTGACCGCTATGTAGAATCGGACTATGAAAATATGTTTTTCGCAGATGCGCTTGATGAAATCAGAAGTTGGTTTCCGGCAAAAGTAATATCAAAAATGGGATTTATTTTAGCTGAAATCAGCAAGGTTCCGGATGAGTGCATTCGGAGTTTTCTGAAGGTAATTCTCAGTTCGATTATCCGCGAAATTTCCCACCAGGAACCTTCGGATTTGAGAATCCGACGTCGGAAGGAAGCGATTGAAGATGCGCCTGTGTTAGAGCTTTATATTAAGAATCTGGAAAAGCAATATAACAATATAATGGAGTTTCATCAGGTAAAAAGCAATGCGCCTGAGCCCATAGGAGAGGCTCAGGTTTGGCAGGGAACGTCAGCAAATGCAGAATCAGTTACTTCGAAAATAGAAAAAAACAGTATAGATATTGTTATCACAAGCCCTCCATACGCAACGGCACTGCCCTATATCGATACAAACAGGCTTAATATGCTTGTTCTGGGAGGTTATACTTCGGAAAAAAGGGCGCCGATTGAAGCTTCCATGACAGGAACCAGAGAAATCAATAAGTCAACCCGTCTTAAGTTTGAATCATTGATTGCTGACAACGATTACGGGAAAATATGCTCAGAGACGGCGAAAGAAATCATCGATAGGGTATATACTCAGAATAAGGACGCCAATGTTGGATTTAGAAAAAAGAACATGGCTGCTTTAATATATATGTATTTTCGGGATATGAGTCTTGTTATGGAGACACTGGATCAGGTGGTTAAACCTGGCGGTCATATTTGCATTGTCATAGGAGACACGACAACAACCACTGCAGAGGAGAAAATTATCATACGGACAACGCAAATGTTAAGAGAAACCGGAACCGCTATGGGATGGCGGCTTATCGATGATATTCCGATAAGCGTTACAAAAGAAAAATATCTCCATATGTATAATTCTATTACCGAAAACAACATTTTGATTTTTGAAAAATAAGAGATGCCACTCTCTATGCGGTTACATATAGAGAGCGGCATTTTTGTCATATCCAGCCCATTCGGCGTGCTACTGCTTTACCGCCCGAAGGCAGGGACTGATCGCAAATGGCGAGATAGTTGTTATAATCTACACTTCCGGCAGAATAAAAATCAAGATCGTAATCACATCCTATTATGGTTGATTCCCTCATCACCAGGAGGGGATAAGCATTTGGGGGAGCAGTAAGGCCGCTTAGTATGGAAGGGGTAATTGTGATACGGATTTCCGATTTCTTTTCGTAATAAATGGTGTTGAGTGCATAGTTTGACTTTGTTTTTATGAGGGCCCCATTGCTGTCAAAGACGCGAATATTGACAACCGGGTCGGGCACCCGCTGGGGATACGACGGATTTGTCGACTTTTTGGGAATGGTTGCTCCCGCAAACGGGTAGTCAAAGAAAGACGGGTTTTGATCAATTGCAATTTTACTCAAAAAAATTTCTCCGTTATGATGAGGAGCAATCTGAATAACAAATCCGTTTACAACAACGGGAATTACGACAGAAGAAGCCGGCACAGTCCCGGAAACAGGAGCAGAAAGTGTGGCAGGAGCACTGCTCCTTTTAACAGGTTGCATAACGATACCGGCATTTGCAGCCGCCATAGCAATAACATTTTTGGGTATAGAACGCGCGGGTTTGGTTTTAAAACCTCCAAATAATGGGGTGGGGGTTGAAGTTGTTGGAGTCGGATTTGCGGCCGGCGAAGATTTTGGCCTCCTTGTTTCGTCGAGCAGCAAGCCTGACGTATGAAGCGCATTTAAAAAAGCAGGGGTCAGTTTGGTTATGCACGGCAATCCTGAAGCGGCTATGGATTTGTAGCAATCAAAGAGCCCGTCAAACTGCGACTGCTCATTCGGTAAATCGAAATCAACGATCATGCCGCCCTCAAAATTGGTTTCCAATCCCCCGGATGTAAAGTTGCTGGAACCATAATAGATGGAAGCTTTTGAGGCACCTGTAAAAATGTATAGTTTCGGATGGAACGTGGAGTAGTTAACATGCAGAATCTGGACTTCATCAAAGTTTACTAACGCATATTGTAAGGCTTGCAGGCTGGTTCCCTTGTGATCAATTCCAAATACGGCAGCAGATTTATTTCCTCTGGAATTCCAGGCTTGAATACCGATGTGCAATTTATAGAAGGGGTTAATTTTGGCAAACGCGGCTAAACAATAAAAGTGAGTGTAGTCGGTATTCTGGAAATTTTCATCAAGCCAGTCGATCAACCGGAATTTCCCGGACGGCTGGTCAGACGGTTTGATGTATTGATATAAGGGCATAATAAATCTCCTTTTGGGTTGGTATGCTTTATAAGTTGTAGAAAAGCTCTGACAGGGATACGCCCAGACCGGCAGCTATTTTTTGTATGTTTACAATTGAAATATTTCGCTTTCCGGCTTCCACAGAAGCAAAATAGGTTCGATCCATATCAATAAGAAGGGCAAATTTTTCCTGACTGAGTTTCCTGTCTTTTCTTAGCTGCTGAATTCGTAGTCCCAATTGTTGCTGAATATTCATGAAGCGCCTCCTGTGACAATTATATTTTGTTTGGTGCAAATAAGACAACGGGTTATAAGTAACAGACTAGTGTGCTGTATCATTCATTTTCAGCTAAATGACGCAGAATGAATTTTCATTCTGCAAGGCGGAGGAGGGAGTCGATGCGGTGGCATCGTTGACCGACGACAACACGGCAGATGAAAATTCAAGCAAGTTATTTGGTG
>CAJUMJ010000057.1 GCA_910587095.1 uncultured Lachnospiraceae bacterium | reverse complement strand
GTCTTAAACCAAATCTTTTCAAACAAAATAATAGCCAAGCTGGGGTATACATCCATGCTTGACTATTATCTGGTAGTCTATGAAAACTAAGGAACCGCCGTGTACGGAACCGTACGCACGGTGGTGTGAGAGGTCGGCTAACCGACTAATGGTTAGCCTCCTACTCGATTAATATAGGAAATTCCTTCGGATTTCCTATATTACAAAAAGCCCTCCGGGCAGGATGCGCAGAGTGCATTCTTTTTTAAGTCAGGCGTTCCAGCGCTTCCAGAGCGGGAGGATAATCGCCACAGTTTCGATAGTGGGTTTTGGCGATCTCGATTTTACCGAAAAATTCGTAGAGATAGCCGACATAGTAGGAGGGAACAGCGCGGGCAACGGAATCCCTGGTGGGAGCGGACAGCGCCTTAATAAATTCCGGCAGAGCTCTCAGGGGTTGGCCGATCATCATATAAGTCAGGCCGATCATGCACAGATAATCGACGTTATTCTCATAATAATCATAGAAGGATAGCAGCCGGACGGCCTGTGTGGGTTGTTCGATTTCGATCAGGGAATTCCCGTAATTGTTTACCAACATGCGGGTGTAATCTTCCGTGGGAGGGGGATTGAGTCGGATTGCTTTTTCGAAATATTCGCACGCCCGTTTATGGTCGCGCATCAACAGGTGACACTGGGCGATCTGGAAATAGAGATAGGGGTTGGTCGGATCTTTTTCCAGTTCCTGGCTTAACAGATACAGATTTCGTTTCGCCTTTTTTTCCAGTTTGTCTTCCGAACCGAGGTAACCCACATGGTCTACACTTATGGGAGCATCGTACAGAGTGCCATAAGAACAATCCCGGCTTCGGCCGATCGGTGAGATCATTTCGTGGATCGGATTTTGAAAGTGATAATAGCGCCTGTCGAAGATTCGCTCCAGGCGGCACACTTCGTATCTTCGGCCGTCTCTGGTATCAAAATAGTTTTTCATCTCTATGGTTCCCACGTTCCGGGAATTGCCCTCGATTGCCGTTTGCAGAGCGTCCCAGTCAACATGGCGTATAAATTCGTCCGTGTCCAGGGACAAGATCATGTTGTGCGAGGCGTGGCTTGCGCAGAAATTTTTGGCTGCGGAGAAGTCGTCGATCCACTCGAAATCGTAAACCTTGTCAGTGTACCTTTTGGCAATCTCTTTTGAGCGGTCCATGGAGCCTGTGTCGACAACGACAATCTCAAAGGGAAAGGGCCGCAGAGCATCCAGACATTGTTCCAGATGCCCGGCTTCATTTTTAGTGATAATACATACGGAAACAGGTATCATAATAATCTCCACTTCAGTGTAATTTTTCACACGAATTTCTATTTTAGGGCCGCGTTTACTGGGGCAGGTATTCACGCAACGCGGACAGTCTTTCTACAGCCAGCGGATAGTCGTAGGCTGCGGATTTCTGGTAAAAGTTCAAAGCGGCGGGCACATTGCCAAGCATTTCGTTGATCACACCCATATTGTAATATGGGACGAAAGTGTTGGCGCCTTCTTCCTGGACTGCGGGACACTGGGTAGCCTTCACGTATTCCATCATAGCCTTGAGAGGCTGCGGTTCTCTCAGATTCAGATAGATGTTTCCCATATTGCAGTAGAAGTCCGAGGAGGTGGCAAAATCGTCATAAATCGGCTCAAAAAATGCCAGGGCTTCGTCGGAACGACCGGTGTGCGTCATGGTGTTGATAAAGGTAATCGCCATAAACTGCACCCACAGCTCGTCCTTGCACAGCGGAAATTCGAAAGCCTTTTTATAATAGATATAGGCGTTTTCGTAGTCGTCGATCAGATTGTAGGACTGGGCTACCTGAAAATAGAAATAAGGATCGTCCGGGTGTTTCTCGATTTCCTTAAAGAGAAGCTCGTTGTTGCGCTCCGCTTTCAGACGCTTCTCCTCCTCCGTGCCGATATAGCCGACATGATCCAAAGTAAGCGGAATATCGTAGCGCTCGCAGTAGGTACTGTTTGTGTTGATATCGCAGACTTGCTCATGTATCGTATAGGCGTAATGGTAATACCGCTTGTGAAAGAGACGTTCCACGCGATCCGGCGAGGAGGCTATTTTGCCGTTTGACTCGCACTGGTTGATTCGCAAAACGAGCCCGATTCCGCGGGGATGCTCGCTGATCGCCCGCTCGATGCCGTCTAAGTCGATTTCCGTCAGAAATTCGTCGCAGTCGATTACCAGCACGTAGTTGTGCGAAGCTTTGCCAAGAGAAAAATTCCTGGCGGCGGAGAAATCGCCAATCCATTCAAAATCATAGATTTTGTCTGTGTACTTGGCAGCCAGCTCTTTCGTGCGGTCCGTGGAGCCCGTATCCACATAGATGATTTCAAAATCATACGACGTAAGCGGCGCAAGGCACCTTTCAATATTTTTTTCTTCGTTTTTGCCTATGATGCATACAGATATAGGAATCATAATCGTTCTCCCCCTGTTATGTTGAATTGCTTGCGGACATTCAGCCAAGCCGCCTCAGAGCCTCTACTGCGGGGGGATAGTCCGCGCCGCAGTTTCTGTAATGGGTCCTGGCGATATCTTTCTTGCCGAACAATTCGTAGATGTAACCGATATAGTAGGACGGCTGCCGGCTGTCGGCCGAGTCGCGTTCAGGAGCCGTCAGCGCTTTCACGAACTCGGGAAGCGCCTTGATCGGCTGATTTTGGTGGAGATAAAAGAGTCCCACCAGACAGAGATAATCCATATTATTGCAGTAATATTTATAGTAGTCAAGTATAACGGAGGCTTCCTCCATTCGGTTTTGTTCCAAAAGAAGATGACCGTAGTTGTACACCAGGACATGTGTGTAATCGGCAAGGGGATCGGGACGTCGCTCCATGGCTTTCTGAAAATAGGAAAGCGCATTTTCCTCGTCACGCATCAGCATATAGCTTTGAGCGATCTGGAAATAATAATAGGGCTCGTCAGGATTTTGCGCAAGCTCCTTCAAGAGCAGTTCCATATCCCGCATGGCTTTGTCCTGCAGTTTGTTCCCGGGACCGAGGTAGCCTACATGATCTACCTCAATGGAAGTGGAGTAGGAGGCGTAGGTCATACGGGTCGCGGGAACGAGCGTCTCGTGGATCGGCTTGTCGTAGCGATAGTATTTTCTGTTATAGATCCGGTCGATCAGGCAGAGCTGACAGCGTCTTTCCCCCTCTGTCTCAAAGTAATCCAGCCGCTTAATACTGCCGACGGCCTTCGGATTTTCCGAAAGTTCTGCCTGCAGCTCATCCCAGTCCAGACGAGTGACAAATTCGTCGGTATCTATGGGAAAAATCGTATTGTGGGAAGCGCGCCCGGCCGCATAGTTTCTCGCGGCGGAAAAATCGTTTATCCACTCGAAGGTATAGACCCGGTCGGTATACTGTCTGGCGACTTCCATGGAATTGTCTGTGGAGCCGGTGTCAACCACGACGATTTCAAAGGGATAGGCGCTCAGGGCTCTCAGACACTTATCCAGATTTTCCGCTTCGTTTTTCGTAATGATACAGGCTGAAATGGGAATCATATCGCGCTCCTTTACGGGAAATGTTGTTGCTTGCAAGTGTTTTCCGGAAGTCGAAGGATAATGGCCTACAGGCCGTGGAGAACTTTCAGCCGTTCCTTCGCCGGAATAAAATCGCCGCACTGCCCGTAGAGAGCGCAGGCGGAAGCGATGTCGCCCAGTTGTTCAAAAAGACAGCCGCACTGGTAGAGAGGCAGAAAGCTGTTTGTCCCGTTCTGCCTGCCGGGCGGCATCTGCAAGGCTTTCTGGTACTGTGTGAGAGCCTGCTCGGCCATACCGTTTTCCCTGTAGACATTCCCCATCAGATAGACAAAATCCGTTACGGAGGAAAACTCGTCGTAGACGCCCTCAAGACCAAGCGCGGTTTCGGCCTGATTCGTGCGCAGCAGAGCGTTCCCGTAGGAAACGACCATGGCCTGCACATAGGCGAGCTCCGGATCCAAATCAAATTCCAGCCCTTTGTCGTAATAGACGCGGGCCCGGGCAAAGTCTTCCAAAATTTCACAGCTTTTTCCGAGCTGATAATATAAGTACGGATTTTGCGGATCCTGCTGCAACTGTTTTTCGAGCAACGTGAAATTGCGACTGTATTTGGCCTGTCGCTCGACTTTAGTCATATCGTAGCCCGTGTGGAGAAGAGTCGTCTGCAGAAGAAGCGCGGAGATCTCTTTTCCGCTCACAGGGGTGAGCTGCTCGTGGATGATACCGGTATAGCGGTAACGTTTTTTGTTAAAGAAACGCTCCGTGTAATCGATGTTGTTGAGCGTGCGGATACCGTTCTGTGTCACAATGTTTTCACGGGAAACGCTTCCCACTTTGTCCGGAAGGTTTTTACGGAAATAGTTTAGCTCATCTATATCGATTTCCTTTATGGTTTCGTCACAGTCGATCATGAAGATCCAGTTGTTGGAGGCTTCCCGCAGAGAAAAATTTCTGGCGGCGGAAAAGTCGTCGCACCATGCGAAATCAAGCACCTTGTCCGCGTACTTTCCGGCGATTTCCTTTGTTCGGTCGGTAGACCCGGTGTCCACAACTACGATCTCAAATCCGCAGGGCTTGACGGATGAGAGACACTGTTCGATCCGGGATTCTTCATTTTTTGCAATAATGCATACGGATATGGGGTGCATAGAAGTCTCCTTTATGTTAATATATAAGAAATGTATTACAATTATCTTATCATATTTAGATGGGTGTGGCAAACGCCGAAAAATTGTAACAGTGAAACCCACGCCATTCGCAAAGGCGCTTTCAGAGCTTTCCCGATGCTTTGCATCTAACTTTGCTCATATACAGGCGTTCTGCTCATAGCAGATAAGATGTACTCATTATGCAAGCAGGATTCGTCCATCTTATCATCTATGGCTTCACTGTTGAAAAAAATTTTCAATATTTTTTGATATAAGTTGACATTTAACGACAACGATAGTATAATTAAACTTGACTACAGAAAATAGTCAATCAATAAGAGGAGACCATGAAGAGATTTTTTGACGTATCGGAAGCGGAACAGGAAGTTTTGGAGAAGATTTGGGATCAGGGCGACTGTATCAAACAGTCTCAGCTTCTCGCACTTTTTGAGGCGGACGGTAAGGCGTGGAAACGGCAGACTCTGAACACTTTTCTATCCAGATTGGAGGAGAAGGGTCTGGTTAAACGCGAACACAGAATAGTAAGACCCGTGTACAGCAGGGACGAATATAACTGTATGCAGATGAAAGCGGCAATTGACGATATGTACGGAGGGCGGCTGAGCAATTTTGTGGCAGCCTTTGTCAAAGGAAATTCCATCAACGAGAGCGAGGCGGAAGAACTAATTAAAATATTGGAGGAAAGCTAGCAGTTGATGTGGAATACCTACTTGTGATGTCGATTTCAGGAGGCATGATGACAATTATGTATCTGCTGCTTCGGCGTCTCTTATGGCATAAGATCAGCGCAAGGGTGCTATATTTACTTGCAAAGTCGGCCATTCTGTATTACCTGATTCCGTTGCCCTTTCTGAAAAGATGGTACAAAGAAGCAATTCAGGCATTTCTGTGGAAAAACCAGATGGAAGCCGCGCATATATCGCTCGCATGGACAAACTACGCTGTACACGTGGAAGGAGGACTACACGTCAATATCTATGCCAGAATACAGGTGTTATTGGTACTTGTGTGGCTGGCGGGAGCTTCCTTTCGGATCGCGAAACAAGTGTCGGAATATACACGGTTAACCCGCAGGTTTGCCGTCTGTGCGGAGAGGATTATGTCGGATCGGCACAGGGAACTGATTTCCGAATTCAGAGAGCGGTTCGGCGTGAAACGGAATGTGACTTTATATCAGGGACTTGAAGGAGAAAGCGCGGAAAGCTTCGGGATTACCAAGCCTGTCATCACCTGTGACAGAGAACCGGGAAGCCGTGAGGCGGAGCTTTTGATCAGTCATGAGATGGTACATATCAAACGCATGGATGTGCTTTGGAGTATACTTCTGGACTTTGCGTCATTTCTGCACTGGTGGAATCCTTTTATGGTGAAACTGTACCGTGATTTCGAGCGTATCTCTGAATGCTCATGCGATGAGACAGTGATGGCCGGAAAGTCAAAAGAGGAAATAGACGAGTATCTTCGTATTCTGATTAAGGAAGCACTGGGAAAGAAGGAACTGCCGATCAGGTGGAAGAATGGCTTTGGGGAGAACGCCGAGAAGATTAAGGAGAGGATGGAAAATCTAAAGATGAATAAGAAATGGAATCGGATTACAGCAGGTTTGCTTGTGGCGGCGTTAACTTTTGCAAATTCTATGACGGTGTTTGCCTACAGAGATGTGCTTCATGTGGAAGTAGCGGAAGATGCATCACAGGATGAGATAGAATATACAACGGATGGTGATATTTATGTGTTTGCACCTGACGATGCAAGTGAAGAAGAGATACAGGAGTTTGAAACACTGGAAGAGTTGGAAGGACTAATGGATATCTGCTATGATTGCCAATTTATGGATGAGGAAGGAAATGTTTATCCGATAGCTGAGGATGATGGTGTGGAGCCATATTGCGATCATAACTATGTTTCGGGAACATCGTCGATTCATAAAAAGTACTCGGATGGCAGTTGCGAAGTGAGAAGATACCAAGCGCAGAGATGTAGTAAATGTGGATATATACTACAAGGCGACTGGATTGGGACATCTACATATGCGGTGTGCCCGCACTGATATGGCGGAGAGAAATTCAAACGATTACATATAAGGTATGTCCTCACTGATATAGCAGGACAAAAGCATTGATTTCATAAATTAAATAATTACCTCTATCTGGATTTGGCTGCCTGTGGCGGCAGTGTAAAAGGGGATGACTTGAGCGGCTGTGTTTCATAGCCGCTCGAGTCTATTTGAGGGAGAATGCTTCGCATTCCCTGAATCGGTTTTAGGAGAGTCACACAGCGGACAGAAAAAAGAGAAAAGAAAAACGGGCTTGCGGATTTGCGTGAGCCTGTTATAATAACCTTATACAATAGTAAGCCTATAGGAATTGTAGAAAACGCTGACAGACTAAGATATGAGAAGGCGGGAAGACGGTTTTACTTGAAACCGGAGTCGCGCTTTGCTGACGAGAGGTGAGAAACGATGAATCGTATAATCTATCTGGACAATGCGGCGACCACCAGAGTGCGGGAGGAGGTGCTTGAGGAGATGCTGCCCTTTTTCAGGGAAACCTACTCCAACCCCTCCGCTATATACAGTTTTGCAGGGGAGGCGAGGAAAGCGGTGGGGATTGCCAGAGAGCGGGCGGCAGCTTTGATAGGCGCAAAAGCGGGGGAGATTTATTTCACGGCAGGGGGAACGGAGTCAGACAACTGGGCGGTCAGGGCGGTGGCGGAAAGCCGCGCCGACAAGGGCAGGCACATCATTACGAGCAGGATAGAGCATCATGCCGTGCTGCACACTTGCGAGTATCTGGAGAGACAGGGATACGAAGTGACCTATCTGGATGTGGACGAGGAGGGAAAAATTTCGCCGGAGGCTGTCGAGAGAGCGATCCGTCCGGAAACCATACTGATTTCCGTCATGGCGGCGAATAACGAGATCGGTGTGCTGGAGCCTGTCGCCCGGATCGGGGAGATCGCCCATGAGAGGGGCGTGCTCTTCCACACGGACGCGGTGCAGGCTTACGGGCATATTCCCCTGGATGTGGAGACGATGCATATTGACCTGCTTTCCGCCAGCGGTCACAAGCTGAACGGGCCGAAGGGCGTGGGGATGCTCTATTGCCGGGAGAATCTGCGGCTTGGGGCGTTTATTCACGGCGGCGCCCAGGAGAAGGGACGCAGGGCGGGAACGCTAAACGTGCCGGGGATAGTCGGCTTCGGAAAAGCAGCGGCGCTGGCGGGGGAGAGGATGCAGGAGAGATACGAAAGGGAAGAGAAGCTTCGGGATTACCTGATTGACAGGGTGCTTGCCGAGATTCCCTACACACGGTTAAACGGCTCCGCGAAGGAAAGACTGTCCAACAACGCCCACTTCTGCTTCCGGTTCATAGAAGGGGAGTCGCTTCTCATTTTACTGGATCAGAAAGGCGTCTGCGCTTCCAGCGGGTCGGCCTGCACTTCCGGGGCGCTTGATCCATCCCATGTACTTCTGGCTATCGGGCTGCCTCATGAGATGGCGCATGGGTCGCTGCGGCTCACCTTGTCGGAGGAGACGACAAAGGAGGAGCTTGACTATGTCGTGGAATCGCTCAAGGAGATTGTGGGGCGGCTGCGAAGCATGTCGCCTCTGTACGAGGACTTCCTGAAGCAGAAGTAAAATAATACATGTTATGATTGAATAGAGAGGAGCGGAGCATGTACAGCGAAAAGGTGATGGATCATTTTAACAATCCGAGAAATATGGGAGAGATTGAAAATCCCAGCGGCGTAGGCACCGTGGGGAATGCCAGGTGCGGGGATATCATGCGCATGTATCTGGATATCGACGACAGCGGCGTCATACAGGACGCGAAGTTCAAAACCTTCGGCTGCGGAGCGGCGGTGGCCACAAGCAGTATGGCGACCGAGCTGGTGAAGGGAAAGACGGTAGAGGAGGCTATGCAGGTGACAAACAAAGCGGTGGCGGAGGCGCTGGATGGTCTGCCGCCGGTGAAGATGCATTGTTCTTTGCTGGCGGAGGAGGCGGTTCACGCCGCGCTATGGGATTACGCAAAAAAACGGGGAATCATGATTGAGGGACTGCGAGAGCCCGCGAAGGATATCGGGGAAAGATGAAAAAAAGGAGTTTTTCATGGAACGACAGCCATCGCTTTTAAAAGAAATCCGTACCCACGGAACCAAATCCTTTCCATGCGCCATTTATCGGACGCATTTTGAGGGAAAGGGAACTTTGGTGAAGCATCACTGGCATGACGAGGCGGAAATCCTCTACTTTTGCGGCGGGGAATTTCGGCTGGAAATTAATATGGAGAATTTTCCGATTACGTCAGAATGTCTCTATTTCATCAATCCGGGGGAGCTGCACAGCATCATTTCGGAGTCGTCGGACAGTCATTGGGAGGACGCCGTCGTCTTCTCACCGGGTATTTTGAGCTTTGATTCCTGTGACGAGGCACAAATTCATCTGATTCAGCCTGTCCAGAAGGGACAGCTTCTCTTTCCGCGCTGCATTAAGCCGGAGCATCCCGCCTTTGCGCCGGTCAGAAACGCTTTTTTTGATATTATGCGATCCTTTGGCCAGGATTCGCGGGAGGAAAACTCTTCTGCGGACAGCAGTCTGGTAACGGATGACTTAACGAGTCAATTATATATTAAATCCCATCTGTTATTTCTCCTTGCCACACTTTCCGCAAACCGGCTGTTAACGCCTACGGAAAGAAATATGGACAAGCGCGTGGAGAGCGTCAAGACGGCTCTGACTTATATCAGGGAGAATTACCGGGAAAAAATTTATGTGGCGGATCTGGCGGGGCAGGTGAACTTGAATGAGCAGTATTTTTGCCGCCTGTTTAAGAAAGCTATCGGGAGTTCTCCCATTGAGTATATCAATGAATACCGGATCAAGCAGGCGAGGAGCCTTTTGGAGGAGACGGAGCTGTCGGTCACGGAGATCTGTATGGAATGTGGTTACAACAATTTGGGAAATTTTTTGAGGGAGTTTCGCAAATACACGGACATGACGCCATTACAGTACAGAAAGCAATTCCGAAAAGCCTGAAAAAAGTGGCGCGTGCCTTTTATAGACACGCGCCAGGGTTTGCTGCCATCATCATAAACATAAGCTGGTCGCGTTGTACGGCATCATGTGTGCCTTTGACGCCGGAGGCCATTGCGTCAAGCTCGAGTTTATTGCTTTCGGCGAGCATCAGTTTTCTCTGAAATGCCTTTTTGGCGTTCTCGGCTTCCTCTGCCCTGCGCTCGGCGCGAGCCTGGCTGCGCAGCTTCACGGAGGCTTCCATGGAATCCAAAACCTGTTTCATAGCGTTCATTCCATTCATAACTGTCATATCATTCATACCCGATACCCCTGTCTGTAAATAAATTAGTTCGTTGTCATGTATATCATATTTATCGGCGGTCGTGCGGTAATTCTAAAGAGTAATCCATATAAAGTCAGAATAATGTATTTTTTGATCAGATATTTGTAAGATATATTTTGCTTATGTCAGTATAATGGAAGAAAAAGTGGCGAAGCGGTACAGATATGGAGGTAACGATGAAAAAATGGTGGCATGACAAAGTGGCGTATCAAATTTATCCGAAGAGCTTTTATGATTCCAACGGGGACGGCATCGGCGATATTCCGGGGATTATCGACAAACTGGACTATCTGCACGATTTGGGGGTGGACATTGTGTGGCTGTCTCCCTGTTACCAATCTCCCCTTGCGGATCAGGGCTACGACATTTCGGACTACTACAAGATCGATCCCCGGTTCGGTACCATGGAGGACATGGAGCGGCTGATTGCCGAGGCAAAGAAGAGAAATATGTATATTTTGATGGACTTGGTGGTAAACCACTGCTCAGACGAGCACGAGTGGTTCAGGAAAGCCTGCGAGGACCCGGATGGAAAATACGGCCGGTTTTTCTATCTGCGGGATAAGGAGGAAGGAAAGCTGCCAACAAACTGGCGTTCCTATTTTGGCGGTTCCGTGTGGGAAGATTTGCCAGGGACCGACAAGCAATATTTACATGTATTCCATAAAAAGCAGCCCGATTTGAACTGGGAAAATCCCGAGCTCAGAGAGGAAGTATATAAAAACATAAACTGGTGGCTGGACAAGGGCCTGGGTGGTTTTCGCATAGACGCGATTATGAACATCAAAAAAGCGCTGCCGCTGCATGACTATGAGCCTGACAGGGAAGACGGACTTTGCAGTGTTTCGGCCATGTTGCAGGAGGCCAGGGGGATCGGCGAATTTCTCGGAGAGATGCGCGACCGCACTTTTAAAAAGTACGACGCTTTTTCCGTGGGAGAAGTGTTCAATGAAAAACCGGAGGAACTGCCCGACTTTATCGGGGATAACGGCTACTTTTCCAGCATGTTCGACTTTAATGAGACGATATTCGGAGGCAGCGAGAAAGGCTGGTATGACGCAAAGCCTATCACGCCGGATGACTATAAAAGATGCTGCTTCGAGTCACAGAAAAGAATAGGGGAGATCGGGTTTTTATCCAATATCATCGAAAACCACGATGAGCCAAGAGGTGTTTGCCGCTACATTCCCGAAGGAGACTGCTGCCTGGAAAGTAAGAAAATGCTTGCGGCGTTAAACTTTATGCTGCGCGGTATTCCCTTTATTTACCAGGGACAGGAAATCGGCATGGAGAATTTGCCTATTTCCTCCATCGACGAGGTGGATGATATCTCGGCCCGGGATGAGTACAAGGTGGCGCTTGCGGCCGGACTTTCCCCGGAGGAGGCGCTTCGGACCATAGCGCGGTTTAGCAGGGACAACGCCCGCACGCCGATGCAGTGGTCGGATGAGGAGAACGCCGGATTCAGCGCCGGGAAACCGTGGCTTAAGGTCAATCCGAATTATTCGTCCATCAATGTGGAGTCCCAGCTTTCGGATGAGAACTCCGTGCTGCAGTTTTACAAAAAACTGGTTGCGATCCGCAAGGATCCGGCGTACAAAGAAACCGTCGTGTACGGGATTCTTGAGCCGGTGTGGGAAGAAAAACATAATCTGATGGCATACTACAGAAAAGGGGATAAGACTCTTCTGGTAGTCGGCAATTATCAGCGCGGGGAACAGGAGATTACGCTCGAGACGGCTTATAGGAAGGTACTGTTAAATAACTATAAGGATATCGTGCAGGAGAAGGGAACGATCCGGCTGCAAGGCTATCAGGTGCTTATTCTGGAAATGTGAAAAGGGAGTGACGATATGAACAGAACGTGGTGGAAGGAAGCGGTTATTTATCAGATTTACCCCCGGAGCTTTATGGACAGCGACGGGGACGGAATCGGGGATTTGCAGGGAATTATCAGCAGACTTGATTATCTGAAATACCTGGGGATTGATGTGATCTGGCTTTCCCCTGTTTACAAGTCGCCCAATGATGACAACGGTTATGATATCAGCGATTATCAGGCGATTATGGATGAGTTCGGCACGATGGACGATTTCGACGCGCTTCTTGCGGGCGCTCATGAACGCGGCATCCGCATCGTCATGGATCTTGTGGTAAACCACACCTCCGACGAGCATAAGTGGTTTGTGGAGAGCCGCAAGTCAAAGGACAACGAATACCGGGATTACTATATATGGCGGGAGGGTAAGGAAGGAAAGAATCCTCCGAACAACTGGGGTTCCTGCTTTGGCGGTTCCGCCTGGCAGTACGACGAGGCTACGGCGATGTATTACCTGCATCTTTTCTCCCGCAAGCAGCCTGACTTAAACTGGGATAATCCCAAGGTGCGGGAGGAAGTCTTTCGCATGATGAAATGGTGGTGCGACAAGGGTATCGACGGTTTCCGCATGGACGTGATCAGCATGATCTCAAAGACGGCCGAAATGCCGGACGGGGAGATAAACGGCCTTTATGGAGATTACGGCCCCTACTGCGTACATGGCCCGAACGTCCATAAGTATCTTCGTGAGATGAATGAGCAGGTGCTCTCCGGGTACGATATAATGACCGTGGGAGAGACGCCCGGCGTAACAACAGAGCTGGCGAAGCAGTATGCGGGGGAGGATGCGCATGAGCTAAATATGGTTTTCCAGTTCGAGCATGTGGAGGGCGACGGGAAGTACGGGAAGTGGACGGATGAGAAAATGCCGCTCACCACCTTAAAAAAGACGCTGTCCCGCTGGCAGAAGGAACTGTACGGTCAGGCGTGGAACAGCCTGTTTTGGGACAATCACGACCAGCCCCGGGCGGTGTCGCGCTTCGGGGACGACAGACCGGAGTATCGGGAAATGTCCGCAAAGATGCTGGCTACCTGCCTGCATATGCTACAGGGTACTCCTTACGTCTATCAGGGCGAGGAGCTTGGAATGACAAACTATCCTTTCAGGACGCCCGCTGATTTTCGCGACATTGAGAGTGTCAACGCCTATCAGGAGTGGTGCGGGCAGGGGAAGCTTTCTCACGATACATTCTGGCCATGCCTTGTTTTCAAGAGCCGCGACAACGCGAGAACGCCGGTGCAGTGGGACGACAGCGAGAATGCCGGATTTACGTCGGGAACTCCTTGGATTGGCGTCAATCCCAACTATAAGGAGATCAACGCGAAAGCGGAGACGGCGAACCCGGATTCGGTATTTCATTACTATAAAAAGCTGATTGCGCTGAGGAGACAAAATCCGATTATGGTATATGGAAGTTATGAGCCGCTTCTCATGGAGAGCGAGGAGCTTTTCGTCTATACCAGGACGCTCGGGGAGGAGAAGCTTCTTGTGGTGTGCAGCTTCAGCGACAAAAAAACAACGATTGCCATCCCGGAGGAGTTTCAGAACGCGCCCTGCCTGATTTCAAACAGGAAACGAAATTATGAGGGAGCGGAGATTACGATGGAGCCTTATGAGGCGTTTGTGCTGCATCGGATTGCAGGCAGCCGCTGACGGAAGGCGGATCGGTATATTGTCAGTATTGCCAACGTTCAAATCCACTATTGAAATTGTGGGATGGATTGTGTATAATATGTTTAACAAGGTAGCCGATACGATAGCTTACACCTATCCGTTTCCGGCGTGATAAAGATTAAAAAATAGCACCTTTACTTTGCTAGAGCGGGGGTGCTATTTTTTATGGTTGACATATTCCAAAATTGCAACTACAAGTATTCCAAAAGTAAGTAATACCATGAATTCTTCATATGTACTCATAGAAAACGCCTCCTTCCATTTAAGGCTCGGAACGGAGGTATTCACACCCTATCGGCTGCCCTTGTTAAGCATATTATATTGTCAACGTTCAAATCCATCATTGAGATAGTAAATTTTTATACGATATATTTAATATAGCATATACTCAAAATGTAATAAAGTACAGATTGTTGCGAATTTGAAATCAATATAGGGAACTGAAAAACAGATGTTTAAGATATCCTTAAGTCTATTGAGGTTTGATCTAAAATATGGTAGTTTTAAGGCATAAACTGTAAGAATGTTTTTCGCGGCAACTGTAACAATAACTGTATCGACAGAGAAAAGGCGGGTGTACGGATGAAGAGCAGGTTGTATTATGTACTATATTTTCTATATGTCATTGTGGTAGCTTTTGTCTTATATTTGAACGGCGTATTTACGGGAGAGGAGATTGCTTTAGTCAATCTTGCGATCAATGTCGGGTTTCTGATTATCATCGGTATTATTTTTGTGATTTCTTCCGTCAGTTTCGGCAGGCTTAACCGGATTATTTATGATCTGGAAGATGTGGCAATCCGTCTGCAGAAGGAATATAAGGAGTCGGACGGAAAGAATTTATGGGGAAATTACAAGGACAATGCCAAGGTGTTCGAGGAGGAAGAGCTGCAGGACGCTTTCGACAAGTACCGTCTGCGGGTGAGAGGTACAAGGAAGAGACGGGGAGGCGGTTTTTCCTGCGACCTTGAGGAATTTATCAACGAAGATCTCCTGGACAGGGTGGGCATGAATTTCTTTAATTCCGGCGTATCGGGGATGCTCACGGGGCTGGGAATCCTGGGGACGTTTTTAGGTCTGTCCATGGGGCTTGGGGCGTTTAGCGGCGACGACATTTTTACGATTTCCGACAATGTGGGTTCACTGCTCTCGGGTATGAAGGTAGCCTTTCACACGTCGGTATACGGCATCTTTTTCTCACTGGTGTTCAATGTTGTCTACCGCAGCATTATGTCGGACGCCTATGAGACGCTTCAGGAGTTTTTGCGTGTGTTCCGCCAGACTGCGCAGCCTCATTCGGCGAAGGACGACGAAAATGCCGCGACGATGCTTGTCTATCAGGCGACAATGGCGAACAGCTTAAAACAGATGCTTGAAATGATGAGGGGAGGCGCCATGGAACAGACGGCGGGGGTGGAGCGTATCGTGGACCGGTTCACCGAGCGGATGCAGTCTGCCCTGGATACGGATTTTAAGAAGCTTGGCGGCGCGTTAAAGACGGCGGGAGAGAGACAGGCAGTCAGCGCGGCTAACGCGTCCCAAATGGTGGAGGCGGTTACCGCGTTGGTGGAGGTAAACCGCAATGTACAGGAGGCTCTTGCCAAAGTCATGGAAAGACAGGAGGAATTTGCGGGACAGATCGAGGAGCAGAGGAGAATGCTGGCGGATACGTGCAGCGATATGAGTGATGAGATCAGCAGCCAGCTATACACATTTGAGCAGATGAGGAATTTGTATGAGAAGTAGACGAAGGAACAGGGAAGCTTTTGCACAGCACAGTTATTGGCAGTCCTACTCGGATATGATGGCGGCGCTTCTGCTGATTTTTATACTGATGATAGCGATCACGCTCACCATATACAGGCAAAAAACAAACGACCTGGAGAAGACGAGGCTGGAGCTTGACACCGCGCAGAGCCAACTGGACGCGACGATAGAGGATTTGGAGCTCTCAAAGTCGGAGCTTGAGAAGTCAAACGAGGAACTGGCCTCTTCCCTTGTGGAGCTGCAGCAGGCGTATGAGCAGGCGGCCCTGACGAAAGAAGAATTGGACAACGCTTATCTGGAAATAGAAAACGCCAGACAGGAGTTGACGACGACAAAGCAGGAGTTACAGGATATTGTCGGAATCCGCACGGATATTATCGGGGCGCTGCAGTCCGCTTTCAGCAATTCCACGATGAAAGTGGACGCACAGACGGGCTCCATCACGTTTTCTTCCGATGTGCTTTTCCGTTATAACAGCGCGTCGCTGACAGCGGACAGCAGGGAGTCGCTAAAAAATATTATTCCGATGTATCTGGATGTGCTGCTCCAGGATCAGTTTCGTGATTATATCGCGGAGATCATCATCGAGGGACATACGGACACGGACGGCGGCTACCGGAGCAATATGGAATTGTCCTACGAGCGAGCCAAAGCCGTGGCGGATTTCTGCCTGAACAAAACAAACGGACTCAGTGAGAAGGAAATCGAGCAGCTTCAAAAGATTCTAACCGTCAACGGCAAATCCTGGAGCAATCCGGTTTATGAAAAAGACGCGTTTGGCGATTCCACCGGCAAGGTGGACATGCCGGCTTCCAGGAGGGTGGAGATTAAATTCCGGCTAAAGGAAGACGAGATGATCGAAAAAATTGCGGGTGTTTTGAATCAGGAATAAGGACATGGCGTCTTTTCCGGCTTCAGATTGGTGTTCCTGAAGTCCTTCAATGACATATTGTAGGCGGACTCCAGTCTTTTGTTTAAATATTTGCTGTCGGAGAAGCCGCTCTCGAGACAAATATCGATAACGCTCATGTCCGTTTTTTTCAACAGCAAAAGAGCATGTTCAAAGCGTAAGGAATTCAGGTATTCCTGGAAAGACATGTTGATGGCGCTCTTGAACAGGTGGGATAAATAGGTCATGGAGAGATTTTCGGTTTCGGCCAGCTCTGACAAAGTCAGTTTCTCCGTATAGTGCTGGTGGATATAGTTTATGATACGTGTAAGCCGCCGCTCCTTTTCCTGGGAGCGGAAGCTCTCGGACTCTCTTTCATAATGACTGGGTACGAGCGCGACAAAATAGGCGAACAGGCGATAGAGGTCGCTCAGGCATCGGAGCTCAAAACCGATTTCCCGGCAGCAGTAATTATAGCCGAAATTGAAACAGACATGGATCATCTCAAGCGCCTTCCTGAACGGAATGGAGGAGGTCGCGTTAGCCGTGTCAAACCGGATAGACTGTATCGCGGGATAGTGGGAGGCGCAAAACGATGGGTCGGCCTGTATGGTCAGCAGGATGCAATGACTCTGCACACTGTATAACGTATGAAATGTATACGGATTAAAGAGAGCAATCTCGCCGGGGCCGATGACAAAATCTTCTGAGAGGGTTTTTATATGCAGTTCGCCTTCGATCACCTGAAGAATTTCAAAATCGTGGTGGGTATGAGGGGCGCGGTAGGTCAAATCGATCAGAAAAAAGTTGATATTTTTAATTTGGGTATGGGAGATTTTCTCATACTCTTTTCTTTCCGGCTTTTTATCCATCTGAAAACTCCTCTTGCGTATGGGGTTTTTGTAAAATTCATTATACTACATGGAAAATGAAAAGGGAACTTTTCTGAAAAAACAAAACTTGTCGTCTCTCCACAGCAAGAAAAGCATTGAGAGAGGGCGGTTTTTTCTTTTATATTGAATATATCAATTGAGGCACGATTCATGAATCAAGTGGCCAGAAATTGCGGGCAGCGCATTTGGCGGGATTTAGCAAAAGCAGGAGGGAAGGGAATGATTCACATGTTAAAGTACGGAATGGTTGGCGGGGGACCGGGCGCTTTTATAGGCGAGGCGCACCGGAAGGCGATTCACATGGACGGTACGGCTGTCCTGGCTGCCGGTTGTTTTTCGAGGACGCCGGAAAAGACAAAGGCGCAGGGAGAACTGCTGGGAATCAGCAGTGACAGGTGTTATGCCAGCTACAGCGAGATGGCGGAAAAGGAAGCGGCTCGTGAGGACGGAATTGATTTCGTGGTGGTGGTCACGCCAAATAACACCCATTATGAAATTTGCAAAGCGTTTCTCGAGGCAGGAATCCATGTTGCCTGTGACAAGCCGCTGGTGACGGAGAGCGGGCAGGCGGAGGAACTAAAGGCGATTGCGGATGAAAAGGGCTTGCTGTTTATGGTCACATATACTTATGTGGGGCATGTCACCTCCAAATTTATACGCGATTTGATTGCAAAAGGAGAAATCGAAACCGTTAGAACCGTTATGGCGGAGTACCCGCAGGGATGGCTTTACGATGAACATGACAACGGGGGAAAACAGGGAGCATGGAGATGCGACCCGGCTCAGTCAGGAAAAGTCAACTGCCTTGGCGATTTAGGAACTCATGTGGAAAACGCGGTTGCGACAATGACCGGGTTGAAGGTGAAGAGAGTTCTCGCAAAGATGGACGTCGTGGTTCCGGGAAGAATCCTTGACGATAACGACCAGATTCTTGTGGAATACGACAATGGCGCGACCGGTGTGAACTGGACGTCACAGTTTGCGATCGGCTGCGATAACAGCCTCAGAGTCAGGATTTACGGTTCCAGGGGGACAATCCTCTGGTTCCAGGAGAGATGCGAGGAGGTAACGCTGATCCGCGAGGACGGGATTTCACAGATCATTCGGAGAGGAAACGGCGTCATCTCACCGGAAGCGGCAAAATACGGCAGACTGCCCGCGGGACATACCGAAGGCTGGCTGGAATCCATGGGAAATTTGTATGATAACTATGCGGAATGCGTGAAGGCGAAAAAGGAAGGGACTTTCCGGCCGGATATGATCGATTACCCGACTATCGAGGAGGGGATTGCAGGTCTGAAATACGTGGAAGCGTGTCTGGAAAGTAACGAAAAAGGCAATGTTTGGGTGGAAGTATAAGGAGGAGAAAAAATGTCCAGACCGGTAACTTTATTTACAATTCAATGGGGAGATCTCCCGGCAGAAGAAATTTGCAGACAGGCGCACGAAATGGGATATGAGGGACTTGAATTATCCGCGGCACATTTGAATATGAGACGCGCGGCAAAAGATCCTGCGTACGTGAAGGAAATAAAGGAGCTTTTGAAAAAGTACGATTTGGGATGCTGGGCCATCAGCAACCATCTCGCCGGGCAGTGTGTGGCTGACAGCATCAAAACCGTCTATGATTCGCGGCTGGATGGGTTTGCGCCGTCAGAGCTTGCCGGAAAGCCGGAGGAGATACAGAAGTGGGCAATCGATGAAATGAAAGCGACGGCCCGCGCGGCAAAGGCTATGGGCGTTGATGTTGTGACCTTCTTTATGGGTTCGCCTGTGTGGAAGTACTGGTATTCTTTCCCGCAGACTTCCGAGGAAATGATCGAGGAAGGATATCAGAAAATCAAAGAGCTGTGGAGCCCTATTATGGATGAGTTTGACGCATGCGGCGTTAAGCTTGCCCTGGAAGTTCATCCGACAGAAATTGCGTTTGACTATTGGAGCACAAAAAAGCTTCTGGAAGTGTTTGAGTACAGACCCACTCTTGGAATCAATTTTGATCCAAGCCACCTGATCTGGCAGGGACTTGACCCGGCTATCTTCCTGTTTGACTTTGCGGATCGGATCTATCACGTACATGTAAAGGATACAAAATTAAATCTGAACGGAAGAAACGGTATTTTGGGATCGCATATTACATTCGGCGATCAGCGCAGAGGCTGGAATTTCGTCTCGCCGGGACATGGGGATGTCGATTTTGACAATATCATTCGCGTGCTAAACCAGATCGGTTATGACGGCCCGCTTTCCATTGAGTGGGAGGACAGCGGCATGGAGAGAGTTTTCGGCGCGACGGAAGCGTGTGAGTTTACCAAAAAGATCAATTTTTCCCCGTCGGATGTCGCCTTTGACGACGCGCTGAAAAATAAATAAATATCTATCCATATAATCCGCTGCCCTCACTGTACATCCGTACTGGACGGTCTCGGAACAGCTTCATAAAATAGGAAAATAATCTCAAAAACCGTTCGATAGCCGGGTGCTGTCGGACGGTTTTTGCTATATTTGCATCGGAGATCCGGTCGACTCAGTTTTGCCGGGACGTCTGCAGGCGCCCAAGCAGATTAAGCAGGGGGCGATAGAGAATCAAGGTTAGTACAAAATTTCCGAGGCAGTGCAAAATGTCATAAGGAATCCCGGCGGCCCAGTAGGCGAAAGCGGCACCGGGACCACCGGATATCAGGTAGGGGATGGCGCAGAGCGCGCCAAACAGAAGGCCGAAGGAACCGGAGACAACGGCCCAGAGGATGGCGGAATCCAGCTTTTGGAAAGCAAGGGCAATCAGCGCCAGAATGCTCCAGATATACAGATAACTGATCCACCAGATACCGAAACCAAAAAGAACCCCCTCCAGAAGAACAAAGGTGTATATAACAGGAAACACACGCTTTTTGTATATCAGGGTGTATAGGATGATCAGGGTACTGACGGGTTCGATATTGGGAAGGAAGGACATGCCTACCTGTCCAACCAGCAGGATGGCGCTGAGAACTCCTGCCGTGACGATGCGGGCGGTCATGCCAGAATGGCTGTCTGTATTTTCGCTCATGTCCGTATTTCTCCTTCTGTTATTGTAAGCAGCCGCTGATTTCCCGTGGGGGTGCGAGGGCCGATCAGTATCCGACCGTAAGAGTCAGCTCGTATTTTTCGCCGTCAGCGATAGGCGTCTGGTCGGCGGAAGTATTGAGCTGTTCGCTGTTCTTTGTAATACACCACCATTCCTGATTTGAATCGTCCGCAGTCTCGCCGTCCACGGATGTGATAAACAGGCCGTAAGCGCCTGATTCGCCGGAGACGAGCTTTTCCTGTGTGAGCAGTTCCCCGAGATATTCCAGATCTGTTTGATATTCAAAGGTTTTGAGAGAACCGTCTTTATGTACCACTTCGACGGTGATATCCTTCCCGCCCTGGACGGCGTGTCCCCTCGTGAATTGATAGACGCCAAGAAGAGCTGCGATGACGACGAGAAGAGCCGCGAGGGCGATCAGAATTTTTTTGGTGTTTTTCGGTCCTGCATTCATAAGTTTAACGCTCCTTTTTTCTTTTATGTACTCTCGGAATCGCTTTTGCACTTGCCTTTGTGGCAGATTTTCCGCCATATGCATATAAAATCATCTCACAAAACCAGGCACAAAGAGACTCCGAGAGTACATTTTTGTATTGTATGAGGGAAATTTTGGACATAAAAAAGCTGCCGTGAGATTTGAGGGCAGCACAAATAAGATGCGCAATCATGCTGTCATCCCTCGTAACGCATGATCCGACTAAAACAGGCAGGTATTCTGACTAAGGCTTCCTCATGCAGATTCACCTTCCCGGTTTCCCAGTGGCATGTTGATCTGCACTCTTCCTGTACAGCGGCGTGACCGTGAAGTGCAACTTACTTCCCTATTCTCCCTTGCGGGCACCTGTTTTATCCTATCATAAACGATTGCGACCGGTAATGCAAGGAAAAGAGAATGCAAAGAGCAGATATTCTGGCGCGTGTGAAAAGTAATGACGATTTTTCATTGTGCGCTTTGGGATAGGGGAGTATAATATTTATGGAAGGAACTTATCAACCAGGCTTATCCAAAGAGGAAGAAAGACAAATGGGAAAAGAAGCAAAGAACAAGATGCGTCCGATCAAGGCGAAGCTATTGGGGACGATACTGCCGGTAGTTGCAGTTATGGTATTGGCTGTTGCCGCGACCTCTTATCTGATTTCCAGGAATATTATCACAGAGTATTCGCAGAATCTATTAGGATCGTCCATTGCAAATCAGGCCAATGAGATTGAGTCGTGGCTGGATGAAAATCTGTCTGCGTTTCAGACAGTAAAGCAGGCAATTGAGGGGACCAGGCCGGATGAGGCGGCACTGCAGGGTATACTGGACAGTTATTATCAGTTCAATGACAACTATCCGGAAGGACTTTATGTGGCGGATGAAAACGGAAAGCTTATAAAAGCGGCGGGGTCGGACAAGACGGAAGGAAATCTGTTGGAATCCGTCTGGTATCGGGACGGTATCACAAGACTGAATATGGGATTTACGGATGCGTATATGGACGAGAACGGGGAAGCACTCGTGAGCGCCTCCGGTATTTTGGATGACGGATCGGATGTTTTAAGGGTTATCTCAGCGGATTTGTCTTTGCAGCGTATCAGCATTATCGTAAACAGCTTTATTGAGATGGAGGATGCGCAGGCATTTCTGGTTAATTCCAAGGACGGCACGATTCTCGCTCATCGGGATAACAGTCTGATTTCCACGAAGCTTGTTGACACCGGCGATGTATTCATGCGTGATGTGGCGGAAAAGCTCAACCAGCATGATTACCGCATGACGGAAATAGATGAAAGGATGACAGCGTTTACGGAAATAGAAGGAACGGACTGGATTTTGGTTTCCTACATTCCGACGGAAACGATTTATGCGGATATCAACGGCGTCAGAATCCTTATGGTTGTGATCGGGCTTGTATCGCTTTTGCTGCTTGCCATTTTGATTGAGCGCGTTGTGCATGTAGTCATCAAGCCGGTCAAGGAGCTGACAAGGATTATTACGGCTATGACCGACGGCGATTTTACGGTTCAGGTAACGACAAAAAGCAATGATGAAATCGGCGTTATGAGCCGCAGCGTGGAGCGGTTTATCCAATCCATGCGCAGTATGATTTTGTCCATTCACGGTGTTTCCGACAAGCTGCATGTCCAGGCAGACAACAGCAACGATGTCTCCGGTGAAATGTATAACGCTTCCAGATTGCAGGGCGAGTCTATGCAGGAGCTGAATAACACGGTAGAACAGCTCTCCGTTTCGGTGAACGAGATAGCGGAAAATGCCACCACGCTTGCAGCGGTAGTTGCGAATACCAGGGAGGACGGTGAACAGGTAGACCTCAAGGTGAAGACGACTGTTAAGGTTTCCCGTCAGGGAAAAGCGGATATGCAGAACGTCGGCGTTGCGATGAGGAACATCAATGAATCGATGATGAAACTTCAGCAGGCAGTTGACAAGGTGGGAAAGGCGTCCGAGGAAATTACAAATATTACAGGTGTTATCAGTGATATTGCGGACGAGACTAACCTGCTGTCGCTAAATGCCTCGATTGAGGCGGCCAGGGCAGGAGACGCGGGAAAAGGCTTTGCGGTAGTGGCAACAGAGATCGGTAAACTCGCGCAGACCAGTTCTAACTCCGTACATAATATCGAGAGCCTGATTTCCGAGATCAATGCTCTCGTGAAGGATGCGGTCAGCCAGGCGGAGGACAGTGTAGAAAATATCCAGAGCAGCGGCGAGATGGTGAAGGATGCGCTGCAGACATTTGATTTGATCTTTGACAATATTGGTGAGGTCAATAATCTGGTACAGCAGATGATGGAAAAGGTGGAGAAAGTAGATAATGTTGCGATAAATGTTGCCGCAATTTCGGAGGAGCAGGCGGCAAGCTCCGAGGAGATTCTGGCGACGTCGACTACGATGGTAGAGCATGCGCACAGCATTACCGAAAACAGTGAGACAGTTGCGGAAGGAGCAAAAGAGCTGACTGAGTCGGCGGTAGAGCTGGCAAATCAGGTGAACATGTTCAAGGTGGATAGGGAGGATGAGGTATGAGAAAAAAGCTGGGAATATTGTTAGGCGTGGTGATGATCGGGATTTTAGCGCTTACCGGCTGTGGGAGCGACAGCGGCGTTGCTTCAAACAAAGACATAAAAATTCTTCTCGTCCTGAACCAAATGGACAACTTTCGTGGGACACTCGTTGAGGCAGCAAGAGAAACCGCCAATGCGGAGGGTGTGCAGTTTGATTTTAAGGATGCGGAAGGTTCGATTGAAAATCAGGTGAATTATCTGAAAGCGGCACAGACAGAGGGATACAATGTGATTCTTTGCAGTCCCGTTTCTTCCGAGACGGTTGTGGAGCTGAAAGCGAGTGCGGGTGACATACCGATTGTCTTTATCAATAGCTGTCCGGATGAAAAGCAGCTAAAAGAAGGGGAATATGTCTATGCGGGGTCCGACGAATTTGTGGCAGGGCAGTTTCAGGCGGAATATGTGCTCAGTAAGATGGCGGACCGCCAGGAAATTAACGTTGTGCTGCTAAAAGGGGAGAAAGCGCATTCAGCGACGGACGGAAGAACCAAAGGAGTAAAGCAGACGCTGGAGAGCAGCGGAAAGACAATCAATTACGTATTTGAGGATTATGCAGACTGGGACCAGGAGCTGGCGAAGCACCTGTTTGAAATATTTTTGAGAACAGGGTCGCCTGTGGACTGTGTGCTTTGCGAGAATGACTCTATGGCGATTGGAGTGATTGAAGCGTGTAAAGCGGCAAATATCGATCTGAGCGCTTTGCCGGTGCTGGGGGTGGATGCGACCGCGGAGGGATGCGCCGCGATCAAAAACGGAGAGATGGCATTTACCGTCTGCCAGTCCGGCGTTGGACAGGGGCAGGCAGCAGTAAAGGCAGCGATACAGTTTGCCAGAGGAGAATCTGTCGAATCGCTTGAGGGTGTCAGCGAGGATGGTAAATACGTTTGGGTTCCGTTTGAAAAAGTGGACAGCACAAATGTGTCGCAGTACAGCAAATAGAGGTTTGAGTGGCAGGTAAGGAGTATTCTGTTTGGATGGGATACTACTTATTTAGTGACTATCCGGATCATGGGTTACGAGATGGCAAAAGAAAAGACAGTAGAGAGTCATGAAATCAGAAGAAGAAAAAATATAGAATGGCTGAGAGCAGAACACGCTGCTTTCAGCCATTTTTATGTATCCGCAAGGGTCAATATCCGGCGGAAAAAATACCGGGAACCTTTTTGTCTCCTGAGTGGTCATAATATACATAAGCCGGTAAAATTAACGTTGATGTTATATTCTGCAGAATAAAGTACGATGGATTACAAGGTTGAATAAATTCTCTGATGAGCAATTTAGTTCAACAACCTGAACAAGCTCAGTTGGAATTTGTGCCGCTTCGGAATGGAGGAAAAGGTCCAAAATCGGAAAGGAGGAGACAGGCGAATGAAGGAGGAAGTGTTTGAGCAGCGGATCCGGGAATACACGCCGAATATGTACAGGCTTGCCTACGGTATTTTACAAAACCATGAGGACGCACAGGATGCCGTGGGTGAGACAATATTGAGAGCCTTTGAAAAAATACATACGCTGCGCCGTCCCGAATGTTTCCGGGCGTGGCTGATGCAGATTACGGCAAATGAGGCGAAAAAAATCTATGCCCAAAATAAGCGGAGGATTCCGCAGGAAAATATGGAAGAACTCATGCCGGCCTTCCGGGACGATTATCACGAGCTATGGGACGTGGTGATGGGATTGGAAATGGTTTACCGGGAGGCGGTTCTGCTTTATTTCTACGAGAGTCTTTCCATCCGGGAGATCGCAAAGGCGCTTCATGTTCCGGAGGGTACGGTAAAATCCCGGCTTTCCAGAGGAAAGAGGCTGCTGCGCGAGAAGCTGTCGGATATATGATGTTTGTAGAAGGTTTTTGATGCAAAAGGAGGTTCGGAGCATATGAAAAATAAAGCAGATCAATTGGAGCGGGATTTATTCCGCATGGCAGAACGGGAAAAAATGATACTGCCGGGGACAGTAGATAAAGAGGTTGATGATAAGCTTTCCCAAATACATTGGTCAAAGCCCAGGGGCAGGATGACGTGGAAAAAGGCGGTGATTCTGGCAGCGGCGCTTGTGGCTATGTGTTCCCTTACCGTGACGGCAGCGGTGGGAGCGCTGCAGCGGCGTATGGAAGCCATGAACGAACAGGAGATGGAGGACTATTTTGTACAGATTTATACCAGCAGGCAGGGAGCGGATAATTACAGCCGTCCCCTGACAGACACGGAGAGGGAGCGCATGGGCAGGCTGCGTACCTCCTATGAGGAGGAAGCAGTATTCCCCCAAAAGATCTTGACCATGATTTCCTCCCCGGACGAATATAAGGGAAAAGGCGTGGCCTTTTACAAGGATACGTCCACCTTTTTTCTCCCGGAAGAGACCATGAGCGACGAGGAGCTTCTTGAGATGATTGATTTTGTGTATAAGCGGGATTACAGTCTGCAGGCCATGAATCAAAAGATTGAGGAGGGAAAAATTCCATTCCCTGCGCAGCAGATTGCTGTGCAGGAAGCGGCAGGGGAAGAAGAGACTGCAGAGGGAGAGGAGACAATCCAAAAACCAAGGCAGGAGCTGACGATTCCCTATACGGGCGATTTGGAATTTCAGTATATTGCGGCGGGGCAGAACTGCATTTTCCTGACAGGACAGAGCAGTATCCACAAGATGAAGATCGGAAGCAGTGACTCCGAGCCGTTCTTTTGCGATTTTGAGACGGAAACCTATGTAAACGCAATGTACGAGGATAAAAAGGGAAATCTTTATTTAGGTCTGTATGTGCGCATGGATGACGGTGATGACAGCGCAAACAGCGGGATAACGGTGGGGGGAGTGCGCTACAAGACATGGCTCTGGATTCTGAATGCGGACAGGGAGATACTCCGGAAGGTGGATATCTCATCCCTTCTGGAACAGGAATTTGGGGTGAGAAGCCGGATGATAACGAGAATTGTTGTAGATGAGCAGGGCTATGTCTATGTCCGGGCGGGATTTATGGGTGATGTGCTTCTCCTTATTCTGGATGAACAGGGGAATTATATCAGGAGCGTCACTTCCAAGGAATTTAATTGTCATGACCTGGGCGGGCTCGGAATCGGAAAGGACGGCAAGGTCTATACGCAGATACAGACAAAAGACCGGATGGGAATCGCCTCCGTTGATCCGGAAAGAGGCGCTCTCGATGAAATCTATATGGACATCGTGCCGAAGGGAACAATCATGCTGGATATCATCGCAGCGGGGGCTGATACGGATTTTGTGTTATGGGGATATGATGGTATTTTTACCTATAATATGGGAGAAGACAAGGCGGTCAATGTATTGCCCGCTTATGAGGCGCCCTGTAACTGGGAAGGCGTGATGCACTGCGCCCTTCCCGATGGCAGAATTGTGTTTGCGGAATGTTCGCAGTACCGCAATGAAGAGGACAAAATAAAAAGCGTGCCGGAGAACATTACTTTTTACTATAAATCCACTTTAACCAATTAGAAGCTCTTTCCCGGAGAAGGCAAACACGTTGAAGTATAGTCAATAGAGTAGACACATTTTTAGAAGATTTTAAGGCAGGGCAGTATTATCCCTGCCTCCAATAAGCAGATTCCGTTTCAGTTGGCGTCAGATAACCAAGAGACTCATGAGGCTTTTGGGAATTGTAGTACCCTTCAATAGTATTTCATTTATGCTTTCAGAAAAATCAGATTGTGAGTCCTTGTACCATGGGATATAATAATAGTAACTTAATGATGAGATGACAAAAGAAAAGACAGTCAAAAAGGGCGGTGATCAGGTGGCTGGAGAAGAAATACGACAGGATACCAGAACTGTAGAGCAGATTGTTGACGGAATGAGTTTATTTGATGATGATTTGATGTCTATGGTATTTGATGGGAATATAGAAGCAACGGAGCTTTTGTTAAAGATTATACTGAAAAAGGACGATATTCAGGTTATAAGCGTTGTAGGGCAGAGAGAATTGCAGAGTCCTGTAGTTGGCGGGAGGGATATCCGTCTGGATATTCTGGCAAAAGACAGTACGGGCAAGCATTATAATGTAGAGGTACAGCAAAAACCGGAAGGGGCGCACATTAGACGAGCCAGATTCCATAGCAGCATGATGGATTCCCGAATGCTGAAAGCGGGGCAGGAGTTTTTGGAACTTCAGGATTCGTATATGGTGTTTATCACCCGGACGGATATCTTTAAGCATGGAATACCGATCTATACGATCAATCGTCATTTTGAGGAAACGAATGAGTTATTTGACGATGGTTCTCATATTGTGTATGTGAATGGAAACTATAAGGGAGACGATACGATTGGAAGATTGATGCATGACTTTGGCTGTAAGGAATCGAAGGATATGTATTATCCGGAACTGGCTAAGGGGGTGCGACATTTTAAGGAAGAAGGAGGTCGAGAGAGGATGTGCGAAGCGGTTGAGAAGTATGCGGAAAATACAAGACTGAATAGTCTTTTGGAGTCTATAAAGAATTTAATGGATTCCATGAAGTGGTCTGCAGAGCAGGCTATGACGGCTATGAAGGTATCTGATGCAGATAAGGCTATACTTTTGAAGAAACTATGAGTAGTGAAATAATAGAAAATTTCTTGATTGGATTGTTATAAAAATGATGTTTTAGCAGGGAGTGTTCTGAATGGAATACTCCTTGTTTTAAGTTATAAAGGGTATAATGGATAAAAGGTATTGTTATAAGTTAAAAACAAGGTTAAAATTGAAATTGTATTATAGAATTTAATAGAGAAGTTTGTTGAAACTTTTTGCATATGTTCGTGATAGTGGAAACGGGAAAAGGGAAAGGGTGGTAGTAGATATGACAGATATAAATATTATTCGTATAGAGTCTAAGTTAGAGTCAATGTTTGAAGGTAAAATAGATACTAGTGATTTAGATGAGAAAAAACGGCTGTTGAGATAAAAAGGTATTTCATTCCAGAGCATTAGCAGCAATAGCCATGATGTATGTCTATAAAAATCAGTGAATGAAAGACTTGTTTATTTCAGTTACTTGTGTTAGCATGTAATCGTTAAACAATAAACCATTGATCCAGAAAGAAAAGGAGGGCTTACCATGCAGAAAAATATAACAATCCATAACAGAATAATGCAACTGACGATCAAAGGTATGTCACTCCTTGTATCTTACAGATAGCTTTATTTTATTGCGCCGATAGAAAGTTCTGACAATGATCTTGGATATTTCTATTATTCCGCACTGTATAGATAGTAGAAGTGTGACAAGCACCTTTGGGGTGCTTTTTTTGCGCCCATTTTTACAGGAAAAAGGAAAAGCAGAATTATGAAAACAGTAAAAGGTATTTATACCGAAGCGAAGATTTTTACAGAGGATGTAGAGGATTACGCTCTGGCACAGGTAAAAATGATATGCGATAACGAAACCGCAGAGGACAGTACGATCTGCATGATGCCGGACATCCATCCGGGAAAGATCGCGCCAATCGGTCTTTCTATGACGGTCACAGATAAGGTGATCCCGCAACTTTTAGGTGTGGATATCGGATGCGGTATGACCTGTGTAAAACTGAATAAGAGTAACACGGAGTTCCAGAAATTAGACAGGGTGATCCGGGAAAACATACCCTCCGGCTTCAACATTCGGAAAGAACACCATCACATGGCGGAGGATTTTTCTTATGAAGGACTCCACTGTCTCCGCCATATCAACAGGCAGAAAGCAGACAGGAGTCTTGGCACGCTTGGCGGCGGTAATCATTTCATAGAACTGGATCAAAGTGACGATGGCAGCCTTTACCTTGTAGTGCATACCGGGAGCAGGCATTTAGGGGAGGAAGTGGCGGAATATTATACGAAACTTGCCGATACCTGCTTAAAAGAGCAGGGAAGAGAAGTTCCCTATTATATGAGTTATTTAGAAGGTGATAATAAGACCGATTATCTGGAAGATGTGCAGAACATCCAGCGCTATGCTGAGTGGAACCGGCAGATTATTGTCAGGGAAATTCTTAAGGGGATGAAGTGGAAAGCGGAAGAGCAGTTTTCTGTGCCGCACAACTATCTGGATGATTTCGGCATACTCCGCAAAGGCGCTATCTCCGCGAAAAAGGGAGAGCCTGTAGTCATTCCAGCAAATATGCGGGACGGAATCATCTTAGGAATAGGGAGGGGCAATGCAGAGTGGAATTACTCAGCGCCGCATGGCTCCGGCAGAAAGTTAAAGCGTGAAGATGTGAAGAACCAGTATACGGTATCAGAATTTAAAAAGGAAATGAAAGGCATTTACAGCAGTTGTGTCAGTGCCGACACTTTGGACGAAGCGCCTTTTGCATATCGTCCCATAACGGAGATCACAGAGCAGATCAAAGATACCGTAGATGTAACTGAGATATTGAAACCAGTCTATAATTTCAAGGCAGGGAGCAGAAAGTAGAGGAGACAGAAATTTATGATAGTACAGATCAGTGCAGGACAGGGACCGTCCGAGTGTCAGCTCGCGGTGGCAAAGCTGTTTGCGGCATTAAAAAGAGAATTTGAGGATTTGGAAGTGATATCTGAGACAAAGGGGTATGAAAAAGGCTGCCTGGACTCCATCCGCTTCCGGACGGCGCAGGATCTGAGAGGTCTTGAAGGTACGGTATTGTGGATATGTAAAAGCCCTTTCCGTCCGAATCACAAAAGGAAGAACTGGTATGTGGATGTGAGCATCATCCCAGAGCAGGGAGAGATCGCGTCCGGGAAAGAATACCGTATTGAAAAATTCCACTGTGGTGGGAAAGGAGGCCAGAATGTAAACAAGGTGGAGACAGGTGTACGGATCATCCATATACCAACAGGACTTGTGGCGCTGTCCACCGAAGAGCGAAGCCAGTTCTTAAATAAGCAGCGAGCAATGGAGAAGCTACAGGAGAAACTTGCGGATCTGAAAAAGGAGCAGGCGGCAAAGCAGACGAATGCCGCATGGCGGGAGCATAACCGCATTGTGAGGGGAAACCCGGTGCGGACTTATGAAGGAGAGAGATTTGTTTTGAGAAAATAGCAGAATACATTGTCTGTCCTAAAGCGTATGAGATACTCCCGCAACTATATATTATATTCATGACACTATAGTGAACCCTGTGCCGTTTACGGCATGGGGTTCTGGCGTTCTGCAAACGCCTGGTAAGGATCTGAAAAAGGAAGGAGCGTGAGTTTATGAAAAGATTTAGGCAGAAGTACAAGCGAAAGAGGCGGGACTGATTTCGCAATGGGAAAAACCTGAAACGCTGGAAAACCTTACAGAAAGAATTTCATTTTGAAGAAAGAGAGGAAGAGGCTATGAAAGACAGGACAGAGAACAATCCGTTTGCAGGATGTACGGTAGTGACGACAGGAAAACTTGAAAAGTTTACCCGTGACGGTATCAACAGCAGGATTACCAGCCTGGGGGCAATAGCGGGAAGTTCGGTCACCCGTAAGACAAACTATCTGATCTGCGGGGAAAAGCCGGGCAGCAAACTGACAAAGGCAAGGGAACTTGGCATCGCCGTTCTGACAGAGCAGGAGTTCCTTGACATGATCCCGGCATGACAGGAGGGGGATGGAAAAGATGATCAGACTGGATGATGGAAGATGTATCATAGGTTTCGATGACGGCTATCAACTTGGCAAGACAGCATATCTGCAATCAATGATAGCGGATGCGTTACCTTCTTTTCTGTGGTATTTGCCTTTATAAAATCAGTGTTAATTTTGTGATTTCCTGTTATAATAAAATTGAGCGTAAGGAAGATCTGATCTATAGGATGGAGGAAACCGATATATGAGTACACTGGAAGCGAATCTGGCATTGTTATTAACGATACCGGAAGAACGGCAGGAAGAGATACAGAGTTATCTGCTGACCAATTTTTGTGCGGATAATCCATATAAACCGTTGAGCAGCAGTGAGATACTGGCGGAACTGGCTGAGTCGAGGGCATGTTTTCTGGCGGGCGAAGGGGAAGATCTTGACAAAGCCCTTGATGAGATTGGTGACAGGTATGGGTTATAAAGTTATCATTATGCCGCCTGCAAAGCGCAGATTAGATATGTATGTTTTTTATACGGTAGAGACGCTGGGGAACAGACAGGCGGCGAAGGCGATTCTTGCGGATGCCAGAGAGACAAAGAAACGGCTATCTATGGCGGCAGATTCTTTGAAGATATGTGAAAATCCCCTGCTGGCAAAGTTTGGGTACAGGAAAATAAAGTTTGCCAAACATAGGTTTGTAATGCTGTACCGCATACAGAATGACACCGTCATTGTTGACGGAATGTTTCATGAATTACAGGATTATGAAGGGATTTTTACAGACGAACTCCACTTGCAGTAGTTGTATTACAAGGGGAATGTGTGGATATGGATAAAAAGTACATATAGATTATCTGTAGTGAGGATGAGCAGAAGATTTTATGATGATCCCTGTGCCATTTGAGGCATGGGGATTTTTTATTGCCCGTCCCGGAGGTTACGAGGGTAGTTTGGAGGAAGATATGGCAAAAGATATATCGGAAAGAATCAGGAAGGCTCAGGATAAGGCAACGGAACGTCTGGACTATATCATGGAGACTGTTGCTGTGCCGGATTTTGTTGAGATCGTTGGGCGTGTTGGCGGTGATGTGGTCACTTACAGGGTGTATGATGACGGCTCTGTATATGAAAAAAGAGCAGGGAGATATTTTATGATGAGGCTTGATTACAAGACAGAAAAGTTTCAGAAAGTCAGTGATGTCCCGCTGCCACTTATTAATGATAATGTGCCGTGGCTGCAGGAAGGGGATTTTGAATGGATGTAGTCCCGCGCAACATGGAACGAACCTGCTCTATGTTGCGCCAATTTGTCCGATATGATGTAATGTAAAGGTGAGACACGAGAAGAACAGTTATTAGCCCGTTTATCAGATGTACAGCTTAGACTAAAACTTCCTTTGTTCCAAACGTTTAAACAAGATTTCACTATTTACATTGTTGCATCGGATCAAGAAATTGTGTATAATTATTTGCCTCAAATTTTTTGCAGCCCACAATACATGGATGCCTGTAATAAGATGCTACTGCCATATGTGGTTGGTTTTGATGCTGTTGGTAGGCTGATAATCGTTGACTTGAGTAAGTTGCCGCATCTTTTAGTAGCTGGTGCGACTAATTCGGGAAAGACTGTGGGAGTGCAGGTTTTGATTACTAGCATCATATACAGAAAACGCCCTTCTTGTGTCAATCTGATTTTAATTGATGTTGGAGCGTCTGATTTGCTTCCATTTGAAGGAGTTCCACATTTATCATGTCCTGTGATACGGGACAGAAATAAGGCAAGTCAGGTTTTAGAGAAGTTACGAAACGAGATGGAGAGACGCATTACCATACAAAGTAGTGACAATGAGTCTTTCAAGAAACTCCCAAGGCTAGTGCTTGTTATTGATGAGTTTCCCGCTCTTTTTGTGGGGGTGGAAGACAAGCGGTTGGTCAAACTAATGACTGATGCGGTATCAGCTTTGTTACAGCGGGGACGGCATGCCAAGATGCATGTGGTACTTGCCGCCCAAAATCCAACAATGCAGAACATGAAGGTTGATTTGGGAAACATTACAGGAAGGATAGCATTTAAGTGCGCTAAAAGAAATTTTTCGGAAACGATACTTGATGAGCGTGGTGCTGAAAATTTATTAGGCAAAGGAGATATGTATTTTAAATCTCCAGAATTTTCAGAACTGAAACGGATTCAGGGTACATATATAACATCCAGTGAGCTTAATCGAGTAATTCAGAGCATTAAGGCTTCATCCTTTCGTCTCTCAATTGGTAAATATAGGATTAATCTTTCTGATAATTCAAGCAGGGACATGGGAAATGATTTGGAAGTTGATCTAAATGCTAACTCGCACCATTCTAAACAGGATGTAGACGGGAGAATGTTTGCGCAAATTATGATTTGGGCATTAGGGCAGAATGAGATATCCTGTAATGCTGTTATGAAAGCATTTGGCTACGGTTGGAATAGAGCCAGCCACTTTATTGAGCGGCTATGTGAAGCTGGTATTGTGGGAGAGTTAGATGCAAAACTTCCAAGAAAGGTGATACCACAGACAATGGCCGAAGTGTCTGAAAAGGCAAAAGACTTTTTACAGGACTGTGGATATACGGAAGATATGGTTGCTGAGACAATCCGCAACAGAGATAACGGCTAATATTGTGAACCATATGTATCTGAACAGTGATTATATATTATTTCTTCAAGGAGGGAAAGACTATGAAGAAGACAGCATTTCGTGAATCAAACAATCATATAACGGTCGATACTGAAAGATTATCCGCCATGCTTTCCTGCGGACGAGCAACAGCCCGAAAGATAGGAGAGCAAGCGGAAGCCAGAATTTGCATAGGCAGGCGAGTCTTATATTCTGTCGATAAGGTGAAGCAATACTTATGTAATTTGAGTGAATAAATTATAATATCATCTGTTATCTGGAATGGTTCTGTGCTATACTATCTATATGAAGCAAGCCGGAACCTATATGTATCGCTATACCGATATCAGAAGCGGCAGACGTCAGACAATCTATGCCGGAGATTTGCCGGAACTCAGAGTGAAAGAAAAACAGATCGCAAAGGATCTGGATGATAATATACTGACGGACAGCGCCGCGAAAAATATGATGGTCAATTCCTTATTTCAATATTATATGGCGACAAAAGAATGGGCAGACTCGACGAGCGGCAACTATGTGAAGATGTGGAATAATCATGTGAAAGACGATCTTGGAAATATGAAGGTAGTACAGCTTCTCCCCTCGCATGTTAAAAGGGCATTATCCGGCGATTACGGAAGACCGCCCGTAGAGAAGGACATTTTGACTTTAGAGCAGCAGGAAAGACTGTTTTCTCTTATTTGTGAGAGCAACGTATACAATGTATATGTACCCATGTTCACAGTTCTACTGCAAACTGGATTAAGGTGTGGTGAGTTAATCGGATTAACCTGGGGCGATGTGGATATGGCGAACAGAGAGCTTACCGTAGATCATCAGCTTATTTATAAGGATTGGGGAGCGGGTTACAGTTTTCGGGCATCCAAGCCTAAGACGAAAGCGGGCGTGCGAACCATACCATTTACGGAGAATGTGTACAGAGCTTTTACGGAACAGCGAAAACTCAATTTCATGTTAGGAAGGCGGAGTACAGAAGAAATAGATGGATATTCTGATTTCATATTTCTTGCAAAGACGGGAAGACCTTTGATGCTGAGCGCAGTTAATAACGTGATCTACAATGTTGTTGATAAATATAATAAGGAAGAAGCAGCCAAGGCAAAGAAAGAACATCGCAAAGCAGACTTGCTTCCCAGGATCTCCGCCCATAACCTGCGGCATACCGCCTGTACAAATATGGCAAAGCAGGGGATGAATGTTAAGGTGTTACAATATATCATGGGACACGCTCACAGTGATGTGACAATGGATGTGTATAACCATATCGCAAATAAGCAGGATATCAGAGAAGAAGTGGAGCGTTATGCGAGAGTGGCAGGGAATTAGTACACCAAAAATTTGAAAAAATGGTGTAGTAGAGCATAAAACATCTGTTATTTTAAAAACATATAGCCGCAAACCCGCATAAACACAGGGTTTGCAAAATTTTAATAAATTTATTAGCACTCACCTCTTGACAGTGCTAACAATAAGTTGTATTGTGATAGTGTAAATAGAACAGATTGACACAATGCATCTGCGAAGGCAGGGAGGTGTATGTTATGAATTTAACAAAATTTACGCAGAAATCGATCCAGGCGGTAGAGCGGTGTGAAAAGCTCGCTTACGAGTATGGCAATCAGGAGATTGAAGAAGAACACCTGTTATACAGCCTGCTTACCATTGAGGACAGCCTGATTCTTAAGTTGGTTGAGAAGATGGAGATACAGAAGGAATACTTTACGAATCGCGTAGAACAGGGGATTTCCAAGCGCACAAAGGTGCAGGGCGGGCAGATTTTCATCGGGCAGGATTTAAATAAGGTTCTGATCGGCGCGGAGGATGAGGCGAAGGCGCTTGGAGACGAATATGTGTCGGTGGAGCATCTTTTCCTTGCCATGTTAAAACATCCGAATAAGGAGATCAAGGAGATTTTCCGGGAGTTTGGCATTACAAGAGAACGGTTTTTGCAAGCGCTCTCCACAGTGCGGGGCAACCAGCGGGTGACCTCGGACAACCCGGAAGCGACGTACGATACGCTTGAGAAATACGGGCAGGATTTGGTAGAGCGGGCCAGAAACCAGAAGCTTGACCCTGTAATTGGCAGAGACACCGAGATTCGCAACGTGATCCGGATTCTGTCAAGAAAGACGAAGAACAATCCGGTACTGATCGGCGAGCCGGGCGTGGGCAAGACGGCCGTGGCGGAAGGGCTTGCACAGCGGATTGTCAGAGGGGATGTGCCGGAAGGTCTTAAAGATAAGAAAATTTTCTCACTGGATATGGGCGCGCTTGTCGCGGGCGCGAAGTACAGGGGCGAGTTTGAGGAACGTCTGAAAGCGGTTCTGGACGATGTGAAAAACAGCGACGGGCAGATCATTCTCTTTATCGACGAGCTGCACACCATCGTGGGCGCGGGCAAGACAGACGGCGCCATGGATGCGGGAAATATGTTAAAACCTATGCTGGCAAGGGGCGAGCTGCACTGTATCGGTGCAACGACGCTGGACGAGTATCGTCAGTACATTGAGAAAGATGCTGCGCTGGAGCGGCGCTTCCAGCCGGTTATGGTGGAGGAACCGACGGTGGAGGACACCATTTCCATTCTCCGTGGACTGAAAGAGCGCTACGAGGTTTATCACGGTGTTAAGATTATGGACAATTCGCTTGTGAGTGCGGCGGTGCTGTCAAACCGCTATATTTCCGACCGGTTTTTGCCGGACAAGGCGATCGATCTTGTGGACGAGGCATGTGCGCTGATCAAGACGGAGTTGGATTCCATGCCGACGGAGCTGGACGAGCTGCGTCGCAAGGTGATGCAGTTAGAAATAGAAGAAACGGCTTTGAAAAAGGAGGACGACAATTTAAGCAGGGAACGTCTTGGCAACCTGCAAAGAGAGCTTGCGGAGTTGAAAGAGGAGCTGCAAAACCGCATGGCGCAGTGGGAGAACGAGAAGGCTTCCGTGGAAAGATTGTCAAAAATACGGGAAGAGATTGACGATGTAAATGGTCAGATCCAGATTGCCCAGCAGGAGGGCGATTACGAAAAGGCGGCGGAGTTAAGCTATGGCAAGCTGCCTTCACTTAAGCAGCAACTCGAAATCGAGGAGGAAAAGGTCAGCAAAGAGGAGCTGTCACTAGTGCACCAGAGCGTATCCGACGAGGAGATCGCGAAAATTATTTCCCGTTGGACGGGGATTCCGGTGTCCAAGCTGACGGAGAGCGAGCGCAACAAGACGTTGCATCTGGACGAGGAACTGCACAAGCGGGTGATCGGTCAGGACGAGGGTGTGACAAAGGTAACAGATGCTATTATTCGTTCCAAGGCGGGGATTAAAGACCCGACTAAGCCTATCGGCTCCTTCCTGTTCCTGGGTCCTACGGGTGTAGGAAAGACGGAACTTGCAAAGGCGCTGGCGGCTTCACTCTTTGACGACGAGACGAATATGGTTCGTATCGACATGAGCGAATATATGGAGAAATACTCTGTTTCCAGACTGATCGGGGCGCCTCCCGGATATGTGGGTTATGAGGAGGGCGGCCAGTTGACGGAGGCGGTCAGAAGAAAGCCTTATTCCGTGGTGCTCTTTGACGAGATCGAGAAAGCCCATCCCGATGTGTTCAATGTGCTTCTGCAGGTGTTGGATGACGGGCGGATCACGGATTCCCAGGGGCGGACGGTGGATTTCAAGAACACGATACTGATTATGACCTCCAATATTGGCGCGGAGTATCTGCTGGACGGAATTGATGCGCAGGGGGCGATCACGGAAGAGGCGGAGAAACTGGTAATGGGAGATTTGAGAAACCATTTCAGGCCGGAGTTTTTGAACAGGCTGGACGAGACGATTCTCTTTAAACCGCTGACGAAGGAGAACATCGGAGGCATCATCCGTCTGATTGTGGATGACCTGAACAGACGGCTTTCCGACAGGGAACTGCGTATTGAGCTGACGCCGGAGGCGGAGCGGTTTGTTGTGGAGAACGCGTATGATCCGGTCTACGGCGCCAGACCGCTGAAGAGGTATATCCAGAAGTATGTGGAAACTTTGTCTGCTAAGCTGATTTTGTCGGATCAGGTGAATGCGAAGGATACGATACTGATTACCGTGGAAGGTGAAGAGCTGACGGCCCGGAGAAAGTGATGATTAGATAACAGGAGAAATGAAATATAAACGCATATGTAGTTAACTTTTCGGAAACGGAAAGCGGACAGACAAAGACCTGGCGACTGGGAAAGGATGATGAAAGCGCCGGGTCTTTTCTATTTATATTCCGCAGGTCAGTTCAGGATCAAGCTGGCAAGTTGGCTGTAAGTGTGGTATGGTAAGAGAGGATACAGAGTTGTAGCCGGCTTAACATGTTTCTGTGGAGCCGCGAAAGATTATGGGCTGTGAGGCGGAAGAGGGATGAATTTGATTAAAACAGGATTTAGTAAAACGGAAAAGAAAACGCCATAAACGGCGGAAAAATTGTGGATAAGTCGGCTGATTTGCGAAATATTAAATAAAAGTTTAATAAATTGCATGGAAGAAACTGGAAGAACGTTTAAAATCGGAGAAAGAGAGGAAAAGATATGAGGTATCCTGCGTTTTTAACGGAAAAAGGTACGATTGGGTTTGTGGCGCCTTCTTTTGGCTGTGCGACCGAGCCTTACAAAAGCGGATTTATGAACGCTCAGAGGAGATGGCGGGAGCAGGGGTATCGGTTGCAGCTCGGACCGAACTGCTATGTGGAGGAAGGTGTCGGAATCAGCAATACGCCAATGAAATGCGGAGAAGAGCTGACGACCTTTTACTGTGAGAAAAATAGCGACTGTCTCATTTCCTGCGGGGGCGGTGAACTGATGTGCGAGATCTTGGATTATGTGGATTTTGAGAAGATCAAAAAGGCAGACCCAAAGTGGTATTTGGGATATTCGGATAACACGAATTTTACATTTCTGCTGACAACGCTGTGCGATGTGGCGGCTGTGTATGGACCGTGTGCGGCGGCCTTCGGGATGGAACCGGCAGACCCTTCATTGAATGATGTGATGCGGCTTCTTTGCGGACAGAAGTTAATCATGAGGGGATATGAGAAATGGGAGAGGGAGTCGTTGAAGGATGAGGAACATCCTTGTGTCCCCTACAATCTTACTGAAACGTCTGTTATTAAATACTATTTGCCGGACGGCAGAACGAATGTGGAAAGTCTGCGAAAGGCGGAGAAGTGTGGCGGACAGGGAGAAGAGAGCCGGGCGCCGCTTGCGGCGGACAAGGGCAATGGCGGGAGATCGGCAGGGATGGACGCAAGCGCAGACAACATGGAGACGGAAGTTGTTTTCACCGGAAGACTGTTGGGCGGCTGTATGGATTGTCTGGTTAACCTGCTCGGGACGAAATATGATAAAGTGGCGGAATTTACCGAAAAGTATAAGGAGGACGGGATCATTTGGTTCCTGGAGGCTTGCGACCTGAATTTGATGAGTATACGGCGCGCCATGTGGCAGATGGAACATGCCGGGTGGTTTAAGTATTGTAAAGGCTTCCTGATTGGCAGACCCCGTATCGGCATGGGCGTCGAGGAATTTGGTATCGACAGCTATCAGGCAGTCTGTGAGATGCTGTATGCATATCATGTGCCGGTCCTTATGGATTTGGATATTGGTCATCTTCCGCCGGCTATGCCTTTGGTTTGCGGCAGCATGGCGAGAGTAGTCAGCGACGGAAAGACTTACCGTGTGGAGATGGATTTGAAATAAGGAGGCTAGAAAGGGCAGAAAGGTGGAAGGGATATGATACCAAAAGATCCGGCGATGTTGTTGAGTTATGTAAACTTAAAGCTGAGAGACTTTTATTCCGGTCTGGATCAGCTCTGCGAAGATCTTGATGCAGACCGCAGTGAGATAGTCGAAAAATTGGCGAAAATTGATTATCATTACGACGAGGAGAAAAATCAATTTGTCTGAGAAAATAAAAATTACAATAGTTACGCATGACGGAAAATCGAATGGAGCGGATGCGAGAGGAGACTTCGAAAAGATAAGACTGACACAGGAGTCAGCTATGACATTGATGCCGATTTTATTACAAAACGGATTGATGGACGGTAGTTTTTGTGGAGGGAGAGGAGACTGCGGGCGGTGTATCGTCCGGTTTTTGGAGGGAGCGCCGTTTCCCACAGGACTTGAAAGAAGCCGGTTAGAGCCGGAAGAATTGCGGCGGGGGTGCAGGTTGGCCTGTGTGACCAGGCCGAAGAAGGACTGTGTAATCGAAATACCTGAAACGGAAGAAAGTAAAATTAGGATTGTGACGGAGGTGAACCTTCTGTCAGCAAGAGGTGACTGTGATAGTCAACAAAATAACTTGTCTGAAAATCACAAATCAACTGCTATGGAATCGACAGAAAAAGGGAAAAATGCGACGGTAAGAGCGATAAAAAGATCTTCTGTTATTTGTAATAAAGAAACGGGAGATATTGAAAGCCTGGATTCTGGCTGTGATACCGGCAAAAAAAATAGAGGGCGTTATATAATTGCGGTTGATTTGGGGACAACCACGATAGCCATGCAGCTTAAAAATTTGGACACGGGGGAAACAGAGGAAACATATTGCGAGAGGAATCCCCAGCGAAGATATGGTACGGATGTGTTGGCGCGGATACAGGCAGCCGTCGAGGGAAACGGAGAAGGGTTGAGAAGACTTGTCTGTGAAACGATCTTAAGGGGACTTGAGTGCTTTGTAAAATGCCTGCGTGGGAAAACAGACAGGAAAGGAAGAAACGATGCGGAAGACACAGGCAAGATTCTCGGCATGTGTATTGCAGGGAATACGGCCATGGAACTTCTGCTGCTTGGAACGGATGTGTCGTCTATGGGGAAAGCGCCATTCATACCGGCGGAGAAGGGATTACAAAAAATAGCACTTGTTCGCTTACTTGCGGGAATGGAGAATCGGACAAAAAATTTGCGTATAGCGGACAAAGAGCCGTTTCTCGACTTTCCGGTTTATATCGTGCCATGCATCAGCGCTTTTGTGGGGGGAGACATTGTGGCGGGGCTTTACGCGCTGGGACTGTTTTTGGATGTGCCTTCGGCGGTCACATTGTTTATTGACTTGGGCACTAACGGGGAGATGGCAATTACCGACGGGCGGCGCATGATTGTGACGGCCACGGCGGCAGGGCCGGCTTTTGAGGGAGACGGTACGATGATCGGCACGGACAGGATCGCTCTTATCGCGCGGCTTTTGCGAAACGGGATAATAGACGAGACAGGACTTATGGCGGAACCATATTTTACGGAAGGAGTGCGGATTGAGAGCAGAGAGGAAGCAGTGGCGGAGAAACAAAATGAGAACGCGCGTTATTTCAGGCAGAAGGATATTCGCGATTTACAGATGGCGAAGGCCGCTGTGCGGGCAGGGGTGGAAATTTTATGGGAAGAGATTGGATGCCCCGAAATAGAAAAAATCTGTCTGGCCGGCGGCTTCGGATACTATCTGGATGTGGACGCGGCAGTCGATATTGGGCTTTTACCCGCATATATGCGTGGGAAGGTGCGGGCCGTGGGGAATACGTCGCTTGCCGGGGCATATGAATTGGGGTGTGACCTGTGCATGAACAGAATGGATGCAGCCAGGTTGGAAGAGGCGACAGAATTTGTAACAAGTATTAATTTGGCGGAAACGAAGCGGTTTAATGAACTTTATCTGAAATATATGAATCTGGGAGAGAATTAGCAGGGAGGCGCGGTTTAAGGTTTGGTTAAGGCTGCGCCTCTTTTGCTTTAAGATAAGTGTGTTATGCTGATATCGTAAACGGGATGACAATCATGTACGAGAGATACCGGATATAAGGAGGAAATAAGATATGTGGACGAGAGGTAAGTTAAAGGAAGTGGCAAAATCGGCTTTGCACAGAAATTATTGGAAGATTGTGTTGGTATCTATGCTGCTTGTGCTGCTTGGCTGCGAGACGGGAGGGATCACCTTTCACAAAACCGTCTATAAAAACACTGCGGGAGCAAATTTAGAGGAATCGCGGGAGAACGGAGACGGAGCAGACGGAAGTAAAAGCATTGTCTCGGTAAGGAGACGTTTCGGTTCGGATAAGGTCACGGTAAAGACGATAGGCGGCGGGGAGTTTGAGGCCGAGGACGTAGAGATCGGCTTCGGGAAAGCGATGATGATAGGATTCACGGCGATTGCCATTTTTATTGTGACCTTTTTGGCGGTTCTCGCGGTGATTCTGGCCGTTGACTTGTTACTGCTAAATCCGCTCAGTGTGGGTGGCAAACGCTTCATGATAAAAAGCGTGGAGGATGTGGCGAAGGTGAAGGAGATCGCCTACGGTTTCGACCATTCTTACAAGAACATCGTTAAGGTGATGTTCCAAATGGATCTGCGCATTTTCTTGTGGACGCTGCTGCTTATCATACCGGGGATTATAAAGATGTATGAGTACTATATGGTTCCCTATATTCTGACAGAATATCCTGACATAGAGTACAAGGCTGCGCTGCAGATGAGCCGGGAAATGATGGAAGGAAATAAGTGGAAGACTTTCGTTTTGGGATTATCGTTTATTTTATGGGATATTTTGGGAGCGCTCACACTGGGGATTGTGGAGATTTTTTATGTGCAGCCATATCGGAGTCTGACCTTTGCCGCATTGTACTGCCAGCTCCGAAATATGCGTGTTATGAATCATGCGGAAATCCCCGGAAACGGTCAATATGGCGTGAATGGACAATATGGTGTAAACGGACAATACGGTGTGAATGGACAGTATGGCGTAAACGGACAATACGGTGTGAATGGACAGTACGGTGTAAACGGACAATACAACCCAAACGGAAACGGACAGCAGTGGTAACTTGCGGAACAAAAAATAATAACGGGGAATGAGATGGCTTACAGAATATTGGTGGCGGATGACGAAGCGGAGATCAGGGATGTGCTGCGCCTGTATCTGGAAAAGGAAGGATATGAAGTTGTGGAGGCGGTCGACGGCACGGAGGCTCTCAGACTGGTAAAGGAAGAAACGATAGACCTGGCGCTTCTGGACATTATGATGCCGGGCATAGATGGATATCGAGTGTTACGGAATATCCGGGAAGAAAATAATCTTCCTGTGATCATGATCTCGGCTAAGAGCAGCGATTCAGACAAAATCCTTGGACTTGATTTGGGGGCGGATGACTATATCACGAAGCCTTTTGTTCCGCTGGAAGCAGTGGCCAGGGTGAAATCCAACTTGAGGCGGTTTTTTGCGTTGGGGACAGGAGGATGTAGGGGCGAACAAAGTACGTCGCTTCAAGTGGGAGATTTGCGGCTGGAGCCGGATTCCTGTCTCCTTTACAGAGGAGAGGAGCGGATAGAGCTGACTTCAGTGGAGTTTCGGATCATGAAACTTTTTATGGAGAACCCAGGAAGAGTTTTTACCAAGCAGCAGATTTTTGAGGCGGGTTGGGAGGAGGCGTACATGGTATCCGACAATAATGTGATGGTGTGTATCTCGAAACTTCGGGCAAAGCTGGCCTGTGACGGCATGGAATACATTCGGACAATCAGGGGGCTGGGGTACCGCATGGAAAAAGAGTGAGGCGCAGCGGGAAATGAAAAAGAATGTAAAATGGTTTCTGGTACAGCGATTCCTGGTTATTTTGTTCTGCATATACTGGGGAGGCGAGGGGATCGATCTTCTCTATCGGCTGGGCGCCGCCCCGGCAGTGCGGGCGTTTCTGGAAATCCAGCAAATTGAGATAACGGGGAACAGTGATGTTGTCGGATGGCTATTGCAGTTGTTACTTTATTTTCTGACAGGATTTATGCCGTCTGGAGTCAGGGAATGGGTGCGGTGGCAGATTGACAAGGTAATGGGAAACAGCTTGTATATTGACGTTTCCTCTCCGCTGTACACAGGCGCAAGAAGCTGGATTTTGTGGCTTATGATTATAGGCGGAATTTTGGGGCTTTTGCTGATCAAACTGTTGCCTTACCTGCTGGGCGCGCTATGCTATTCCAGAATAGTGGTCAGACAGTTTAACGATCTGCTTGCGCAGGAAGAGGCACAGAAACTTGCCAGAGATCAGAGGAGGAATCTGGTATTGTCGGATATTGCCCATGATATCAAGACGCCGTTGACCACTGTCTGCGGCTACAGCAAGGCACTTTTGGAGGGAGTTGTTGAGGAAAAGAACAGGCAGGCATATCTGGACGCTATTTATCGGAAGGCGATGCGGATGGACGAGCTGATCACCCTTCTTTTTGAGTATGTGAAACTGGAGAGCGAGGGATTTACCTTGCACAGGGAGCCGGGGGATCTGGCGGAGCTTCTGAGGGAGATGACGGCGCTGCTCTATGCGGATTTTGAGGAACGGGAGATGGAGCTCGTGTTGGAGATTCCGGAGGAGAAAATACCCTTTGAGATGGACAGAGTGCAGATTGGCAGGGCTGTCACCAATCTGCTTACAAATGCGTTGCGTTACGGAAAAGAAGGGGGCCGGGTGCTGGTGAGGTTGTCGGATTATGAACTAACGGTGGCGGATGAGGGAGAGCCTGTGGATCCTGAGCTGGCGACGCATATTTTTGAACCTTTCAGCAGAGGGGATAAGGCGCGCTCCTCCATGGGCGGAAGCGGATTGGGGCTTAGTATTTCCAGGAGAATCGTTAAGATGCATGGGGGGAAGCTCGTTTTAGACCAAAACTTTGGGGACGGATATGGGAAAGCGTTCAGGATCCGGTTCCCGGATCCTTCCTGAAACGGAATCGGCGGGCGGTATCCGGCATATATATGTTTAGAAAGAACGGAGTGCGGGAGCTTTTCGTCAATGAAGGTGAGAGCGAAAATGGTGATGGCGATTATGCTGCTTGCGGATGTGGTTTTGGCGGGCTGCGTGTGCCTTTCGATGCGCCAGGGGAAGTCTGTGGAGGATGCAGAATATATAGCATGTGTTACGCATAGTGAGGAAGAGGCGGTGGAAGGACCGAAGATCGCCTTGACATTTGATGACGGGCCGGATCCTTTATACACGGAGCAACTGTTGGACGGGTTGAAAAAACGAGGGGCTAAGGCAAGTTTTTTTGTTATGGGGAAACAGGCGGAAGCCTACCCGGAACTGATTTTGCGCATGCAAAAAGAAGGTCATCTGATCGGAAATCACACGTACAACCATGTGCAACTAAAAAATAACAATCGTGACGATTTTAAGGCGGAGCTGAAGAAAACGAACGAGATGATTTTTCGGATTACCGGACAGGAAACCGAATATGTACGCCCTCCTTACGGGAGCTGGGATAAAAGTTTTGAGACGGAGCTCACGATGATCCCGGTGCTCTGGACGATCGATCCTATGGACTGGTGTAGCGACGATGTGGCCGGCATTGTCAGGAGAGTTACGGAGAAAGCGGAGGAAAATGCCGTCATATTAATGCATGACGAGTATAAGTCAAGCGTGGAGGCGGCGCTGGAAATTGTGGATATATTGCAAAAACAGGGGTATGAGTTTGTGACAGTTGAGGAGCTGCTTTTTGATTAGTGCGCGGGGCGCATGTAATATGTGGAAATGGGTTGGACTTTTTCCCGATAATATAGTAAAATGGGCGTAATGTGCAGTGCGGCTTGTATATTTCACGCGCTGTCCACAGAAAGACGCAGACTGTATCAGGGACAGGATGTACCTGGCTTGTTGCTCGCGGGGATAAAGGAAAAAGGTAATATTCACATATGGAAACGACTGACAGAACGGATAGCGTGAAAGATTCCGCACAGAAAACCGAAAAGAAAAAGCGAAGGAAACGCACGATAGACAAAGCGAAGGTGGCTGAGAACAAAAAGAAAGCCAAAGAGAAAAGGACAAGAAAAAAAGGAAAGCGGATGCAGGAAAAGGAACCTGGGCGATGGAAGAAGCGGTTGGCGCTCATGGTTTTGCTTGTGATAGTCCTGGCGGCGGCAGGCGGGGCCGCAGGCTTTTTCGTGCAGCAGCACCTGGACACGCTCGCGGCCGAGAGAGAGGCGGTGGAGGCCATGGTGCACACAAAGGCCGTGGCGCTCACCGAGTACAGCAAGACTCAGCACAGAAAGGACAGCGTCAGGCAAAATGCGGGAAAGGACACGACCCGCGCTTTGGTGGATGCCGCCCGCTATATGATAGAAGGGATCAAAAACAGACCGAGGGAAGTGGAAGTGACTGCGGACAACGCGACTGATTTCGCTACTATCGAGAGTTGTCTGATTAATACGGAGACGGGCAAGATTGACATCACGATGAAGGCGAAGGATCTGGCGCTCAGCGATGACGGCTTCTATTATCTCTTCGAGGAAAAGGCGTATCAGACATCTTTGCAGGACAGTGAATACCTGATTGAGGATCAGAAGGATGTAGATTTGACTTTTTCGGTCAATCTTAACTATAATACGACCAGTTCCAGACTTTTTTCAAAATTTGTGGTGGCGGTGAAGAAGAACGGGAGTTTTCTTGCGATCACGAAGCCCCGCTATATTACAAATCCTGAAGCCATAGCAAAATATAGTCCTTCTTTTGGGGCAACGTCTTCCAAGAAAGGTCTTTTGGTGGATCCGGAGAAGTTAAAGACTTCGGAACTGGATGATTTGGGTGTAAAACATGCTGCCTACAACATTCCTTTAAGCCGGATTCTCGGGCAGACAAGCAATGCCAATTATCCTACGGTTTACTACACTTATAATGGAAGAAACTATGCCTTTAACGGGCAGATTATCGCGGAGTATGACTATATTTTTACCTCGCTTACCAACAGAGGGATCACCACGACAGCGATTATTTTAAATGATATTTCTTCGCACCCGGAGCTGATTCACCCGAAGGCGCGTTCCGGCGGGCATGCGCCTTACTATGCTTTTAACGCCGCGGACGAGAGCGGCACGGAGACGATCGCGGCGATTGCCTCCTTTCTTGCGAGCCGTTATTCGGGCACCGGGCACGGCAAGGTGATGAACTGGGTGATTGGCAATGAGATCAATGCCAGAAGTGAGTGGAATCATATCGAGCATATGAGTACGCCGGACTATGTGGACGAATATGCGAGAGCTTTCCGCATCTTCTACAATGCTCTTTTAAGCGTCAACGGCAACGCCCGGGTATACATATCACTGGATCAGCAGTGGGGAAAGAGCCTCTATTCTAAGAACGGGTACGGTTCGAAGGAGATTCTGGATGAGTTTAACAGAAATTTGAAGGCGGAGGGAAATATTGACTGGGGGCTGGCGCAGCATCCCTACAATTACCCTCTGACCAGCGCGAAGGCGTGGCAGAGTAACGGAAAGTATGTGCAGGACAATGAGAATACGCCGGTGATCACGATCAAAAATCTGCATGTACTGACGGATTACCTGCAAAAGCCGGAGATGCTGACGGAGGACGGCGAGGTGAGGCATCTGATTTTGAGCGAGATGGGCTATACCTCCTCACAGGGTCAGGAATTGCAGGCGGCTTCTTTTGTATACGCTTATAAAATGATCGAGGCGAATCAGTACGTGGACAGTATGCTTTTTTCCAGGGAGACGGATGCGCCCTCGGAGGTGGCGCAGGGGTTGGATCTCGGCCTTTGTACGCTCGGCGGAGGCAGGAAATCCATCTACGAAGCGTACAAATATGTGGATTCCGCTGAATCAGCCAAATACACGGACTTTGCGTTGCGGGTCATCGGTATTTCAAGCTGGAGTGAAGTGATAAAGAAACGATAGATCAGAATAATTGGGAAATCAGGTATTGATAAATAGTCTGGCTTTTGGTCTGCCAGTTGGCGCAGATTGCGGCAGCCGTATTTTCATCGGGGACGGACAGGGTGATATCCACCACTGTCACGTCCTTTTCTTTTACAAGAAGGCGGGCTTCGTACTCACCGGAGGTAGACTTATAGTAGTCTCCCCGGATGGCCGATTCGCTTCGCATCTCCATTTCGTGGTCGGAGAAGAAGGAGGAAATGTCCTCCCTGATGGAATCGTTTATACGGTTTCCAAAATAGGAGAGCGTATTTTTCCCCTCCTCAGTGATCTCCAGATAAGTCCGGTTGCGCAGGGATTTTGCCTGAATGAGCTCCGTGTCGATGAGCTCCGCGATCACCTGCTGCAGGGTCAGAAAATTTGTATAGTCATGTCCTAAAATGAAGTCGCCGATCTGCGCCTTGGTGAGAGGAAAAGTGACGCGGTCGAGCATATAGAGGATGATCAGTTTGTAAAGTGTCAGGGGATCCTGTGTCATAACGTCTCCTTCATTGCTAAGTTAAATAAATAACAAGCGTAACATATTTATTTCCTGATATGGGATTTGACTGCCTCGGCCACTACCTTTGCGACCTGAGGATCGAAAGCTTCGGGCATAATATTGTCTTCGCTTAGCTGATCTTCAGGGACGAGAGCGGCGATGGCCTGTGCGGCGGCTAATTTCATCTCTTCCGTGATCTGTACGGCTCTGCCTTCCAGCGCGCCTTTAAAAATGCCGGGGAAAGCAACAACATTGTTGACCTGATTCGGGAAATCCGAGCGGCCTGTGCCGACCACCCGCGCCCCTGCGGCTTTCGCTACGTCAGGCATGATTTCGGGAACGGGATTTGCCATGGCGAAAAGGATGGAGTCGGGGTTCATGGAAGACACCATATCGGGCGTTACGATATTGGGGGCGGAGACGCCTACAAAAATGTCCGCGCCTTTTAGGGCGTCTGCGAGCGAGCCGATTTCTCCTCCGGGATTTGTCACTTCCGCCATTTTTTGCTGCATCCAGTTAAGACCTTCGGTGTTTTTGCCGACAATCCCCACTTTGTCGCACATAATGACGTTTGAGAAGCCGTAGGTCAGCAAAAGCCTGGTGATGGCCACACCCGCGCTGCCGGCGCCGTTTACAACGACCTTACAGTTCTCTTTCTTCTTGTTGACAACCTTCAAGCCGTTGATGATACCGGCCAACACAACGATGGCAGTACCGTGCTGGTCATCGTGAAAGACCGGAATATCCAGGATCTCTTTCAGGCGCTCCTCAATTTCGAAGCAGCGGGGCGCGCTGATGTCTTCCAAATTGATGCCGCCAAAACCCGGTGCAAGATAAGTCACGGCCTTGATGATCTCTTCCGTGTCCTGCGTATCCAGACAGATGGGCACGGCGTTTACACCCCCAAATTCCTTAAACAGCACGGCCTTGCCTTCCATGACCGGCATGGCGGCATGGGGGCCGATGTTGCCAAGCCCCAACACCGCGCTGCCGTCCGACACCACGGCTACGGTGTTGGATTTCCAGGTGTAGGTGAAAGCCGCTTCCTTGTCCTTTGCAATCACCTTGCATGGTTCCGCTACGCCGGGGGTGTAGGCGAGGGAGAGGGCTTCTCTTGTCTTGACGGGAGTTTTGGAGACTGTTTCCAGCTTTCCGTGCCATTCCTCATGTAACTTAAGCGCCTTTTCATTCGTTGTCATTTTACGTCGGTTCCTTTCTTCCTGAAAATATTGAATAATAACATATGTGTGCATTGATGCACTGCAGTTATGGTTTGATAATATGTTCATAGTATACTATACCCGCAAATTTATTTTTTGTCCAAGCATATCTTAAAAAAAGCTTCCTATTTCAAAAAAGATAGTGTATAATAAACCAATACAGGCACAGAGAACATTTTATGTGCATCAGCGCGGCAGTGAAGCGGGAGGCTGAGCTGTTATTATTTTCTAAGTCGTATCAGGCACGAAATCCCTAGACGAAAGAGCAATATAAATCAGTATTGATAATGCGGATAAGAATGATGTGGATGCGGAGAAGTAATGAGCTTGCACAATAAAAATATGGCAGAACGCGGGAGGAATTTATGAGAGAAAAGTATGAATCGCTGGCGCTTACCGACCTCAAGGAGATCGCGAAGACGAGGGGAATCAAAGGTACCTCAACTATGAAAAAAGCGCAGATTGTGGAGGCGATGCTTAAGGAGGACGAGAAGGACAAGGCGGCGGGCAGGGACGCGGCGGCTAAACCGGCGGCGCCACAGGGAGCGCCCGCAAGGAAAACGGAGTCTTCGGAGGAGGAGAAGTTTCCGGCGGAGCTTGACAGCGGCATCACTGCGAGAGGTATTTTGGAGGTGATGAGCGACGGTTTCGGGTTTATTCGCTGTGAGAACTATTTGCCCGGAGAGAACGACGTCTATGTGGCGCCCAGCCAGATTCGCCGCTTTGGTTTAAAAACAGGTGATATTTTGGAGGGCAATACGAGAATCAAGACGCAGAACGAGAAGTTCAGCGCTCTTTTGTATGTGAAATCCATAAACGGTTATCCGCCGGAAATCGCTACGAAACGTGTGAATTTCGAAAATATGACCCCGATTTTCCCGAATGAGCGTCTGAGTCTCGAGACGCCGGGCGCTACCGTAGCCATGCGGATTATGGATTTGATAAGTCCTGTCGGCAAAGGACAGAGGGGAATGATTGTGTCGCCTCCTAAGGCCGGCAAGACCACTTTGCTCAAGGAGGTGGCGAAGTCCATCACCAGAACCGCGCCTGACGCGCATCTGATTATTCTGCTGATTGACGAAAGGCCTGAGGAAGTGACAGACATAAAGGAAGCCATTGAAGGTCCAAACGTGGAGGTCATCTATTCCACTTTCGACGAGCTGCCCGAGCATCATAAAAGAGTGTCGGAGATGGTGATTGAGCGTGCAAAACGTCTGGTGGAGCACAAGAAGGATGTGGTGATTCTTTTGGATAGCATTACCCGTCTGACGAGGGCTTACAATCTGGTGGTTCCACCCAGCGGACGTACATTGTCGGGCGGTCTTGATCCGGCGGCTTTACATATGCCGAAGCGTTTCTTCGGCGCGGCCCGCAACATGAGGGAAGGCGGGAGCCTGACGATTCTGGCTACGGCTCTTGTGGAGACTGGCAGCAAGATGGACGACGTGATCTATGAGGAATTTAAAGGCACAGGTAATATGGAAATGGTGCTCGACAGAAAACTCTCCGAAAAGAGAGTGTTCCCGGCGATTGATATTCCCAAATCCAGTACCAGAAGGGAAGATTTGCTCCTAAATTCTGACGAGATGGAGGCGATCAACATTATTCGCAAGGCGTTGAACGGTATGAAAGCCGACGAGGCGGCCGAACGGGTTGTCGATATGTTTACAAAGACCAGAAATAACCAGGAATTTGTGAATATGGTAAAAAAGATGAAATTCATCTAAAATCATCTAAATAATAGGAAAAAAGGCTTGCATACGCGAAAATCCTATGCTAAAATGTAAAAGCTGTGTAACAGTTGAAAGAAGCATGTTCTTTTAACGGCAGATTTACGCGAAGGGCGTAAATTCGCAGGCTGAGAAAGGAGTAGATATAGCGATGAGAGAGGGAATCCATCCTGAATATTATCAGGCGACGGTAACATGTAACTGTGGCAACACTTTTGTGACAGGTTCCACCAAGCCCGAGATCCATGTGGAGGTTTGTTCCAAGTGCCATTCGTTCTATACAGGACAGCAGAAGACGGCACAGGCTCGCGGCCGTATTGATAAGTTTAATCGTAAATACGGTGTGGGTGCGGAAAACAAATAAATACAGGGAACGAAAAAGGTTGAGGCGATCTCAACCTTTTCTAATATATACGCATATATAGGCATTTGAGGGAAACGGAAATGGCAAATAGAAAGTTGAAATATTCCGGAATCGGCGGACAGGCGGTTTTGGAAGGAATTATGATGAAAAACAAGGAACAATATGCGGTGGCGGTGCGCAAGCCGGACGGTGAGATCGAGGTGGAGGTGGAGCACTATCACAGTGTCATCCACGGTAGCAAACTTCTTGATGTGCCTTTTGTCAGAGGAGTGTTCCAGTTTATTGATTCTCTGGTTTTGGGAATGAGATGTCTGAACTTTTCGGCTTCATTCTACGAGGATGAGGATGCGAAGGAAACGGCGGCCGATAAAGCGTTTGACAGGATATTTAAAGACAAGGCGGAGAAGGTGTTCAACGGAATAGTGATGCTCTTTTCCCTGGCGCTTGCCATAGGAATTTTTATGATACTACCCTATTTTATCACATCTTTGTTTGAGGAATACATCAGAAGCGCTTCCTTTATGGCAATTCTGGAGGGTGTGCTGAGGATTGTGATTTTTGTAGGGTATGTGCTGGCAATTTCCCTGATGAAGGACATCAGGCGGGTTTATATGTATCACGGCGCGGAGCATAAATGTATCAATTGCATCGAAAAGGGTGCGCCTCTTACGGTAAGGGAGGTTATGCGCAGCTCCAAACAACACAGACGATGTGGCACCAGTTTTTTGTTGTTTGTCATGTTTGTCAGTGTGATCCTGTTCTTTTTTATCAGGGTGGAGAATCCGGTTTACAGGATCTTGGTGCGGATAGCGTTGATTCCGGTGATAGCGGGTATTTCTTATGAAATCATCCGTCTTGCGGGAAAGAGTAATAATATATTGGTCAGGATCATCTCGGCGCCGGGGATGTGGCTGCAGAGGCTGACCACGAAGGAACCCGACGAGAGTATGGTGGAGGTGGCCATCGCGGCTGTGGAGGCCGTCTTTGACTGGAAGGGATATCTGAAAGAAACTTTCGGGTATGAGGTGGACGATAGCTGGATGGAAACGTGAGCGATGAAGGAACGGATATATAGTAAAATATACAAGGAAGGCGCAGAGCACCTTGCGCAGGCGAAAATAGCGGAGGCTGCGCTGGATGCAAGACTTCTTCTGGAGTTTGTCTGTGGGACGGACCAAAATACGCTGCTTGCCCATGGGGAACGGGTAATTTCGGAGGAGGAGTATGGCAGATATCGTGAACTGATCGGAAAGAGGGCGGATCATGTTCCGTTGCAGCATTTGACAGGCGAGCAGAGTTTTATGGGATTGACTTTTAGAGTCAACAAAAATGTGCTCATTCCAAGGCAGGATACGGAGATACTGGTGGAGGAGGTCATGAAAAATCTTCATGACGGCATGCGGATTTTGGATTTGTGTACCGGGTCCGGCTGCATTTTGCTGAGTCTCTTGCGGTATTCCAATAATTGTGAGGGCGTGGGGACGGATTTATCAAAGGATGCGCTCGCAGTGGCAAAAGAAAACTATAAGAGATTGCTTGACAGGCGGCCGGAAATGACGGCGCGGTTTCTTGAGGGCGATCTCTTTAAAGCGTTTGAAAGCGGTACGGATGACAACTGCGCGGAGCGGTTTGATATCATTGTGTCAAATCCGCCATATATAGAAACGGGCGTTATTGACACATTGATGCCGGAAGTGCGCGGGCATGAGCCGATTACCGCTCTCGACGGTGGCGTTGACGGACTTTCCTTTTACGTAAGAATTGCGAAAGAGGCGGGCGGTTACTTAAACGGCGGAGGTATGCTGTTTTTTGAGATCGGCTGTGAGCAGGCTGAAAGCGTGAGAGATATTTTGGAAAAGACGGGCTTTCGGGAGATCAACGTTGTAAAAGACTTTGCCGGTCTTGACAGGGTGGTGTACGGGAGCTGGTTCGGCTAGCGGAACGGATGACCTGGCAGAAATAATAGTACGTGTTATTTCTAGTACATCGTTCGACAAATAACTGGATCAATCACGCAGAATGCTTTTCTGAGTGTACAGGTAAAAAAACGTAGGCGTAGCGGGCTACGCTGAGGATTTTTTACCTGTACAATCGGGAAAGCAGGCAAGCGATTGGTGT
>CAJUMJ010000056.1 GCA_910587095.1 uncultured Lachnospiraceae bacterium | reverse complement strand
AGCCAAATGACGCAGAATGAATTTTCATTCTGCAAGGCGGAGGAGGGAGTCGATGCGGTGACATCGTTGACCGACGACAACACGGCAGATGAAAATTCAAGCAAGTTATTTGGTGAAATGTGAATGATACAGTACACTAGGCAAAGTGCTCAGAGGAGAGGAAGATTTGCGGATGCTCCATATGAAGAGGAGACGATAGAGGGCTATGTTGATGGACATAACATTGATTTCCTAAAAAATAGAGTGGCTTTTGATTTGGAGTGGAATAGTAAGGATCAAACATTTGACCGAGATTTGTTGGCAATGCGAACATATTTTGACTGTGGGTTAATAGATGTGGGCGTTATTGTAACAAGAAGTGAAGAACTTAATGAAATTTTTAAAAGAGAAAAAGATAATAATGGTAAGCCCTTAATAAAAAAATATGGTGCCAGTACAACTTGGATTGGGAAATTGACTTATAGGCTTGATTCACGTCGAAATGGGGGCTGTCCAATTTTGGCGATAGGGATAAGAAAGGAATGTGTGGAAGGATATGGCAGACTTAATGAATACTATAGAAGAACTGCGGAAATTTACTGAAGGTAAAAATTATAATACAATTTATGCAGATCCACCGTGGCAATTTCAAAATAGAACGGGTAAAGTTGCGCCGGAACACAAACGCCTTAACAGATATGCAACTATGACACTTGAGGAAATCAAAGGACTCCCAATCGAGGAAATTGCTGGGGATAAAGCACATTTGTATTTGTGGGTGCCTAATGCGTTGCTTCCGGACGGGTTAGCTGTTATGGACGCTTGGGGATTTGAATACAAAGGAAATATTGTTTGGGAAAAAGTAAGGAAGGATGGCGGACCAGATGGTCGAGGCGTTGGCTTCTATTTTAGAAATGTGACAGAGCTTCTCTTGTTTGGCATTAAAAAGAAGAGTGCGCCAAATAGAACACTGTCACCAGCAAGATCCCAAGTGAATTTGATAAGAGCTATTAAAAGAGAACATAGTCGTAAACCAGATGAAATTATACCTATAATTGAAGCATGTAGTCAGGGGCCAAGGATAGAACTATTTGCAAGAGGTATACGTGAAGGGTGGGATATGTGGGGAAATCAAGCATCAGCTGACTATGAACCAACATGGGATACCTATGCCAATCATACAGTTATGCAGGTACAAAATAAAATGGCATGATAGTGAGGGCACTTTAGTGGAAAGTTGAAGGGAAGAAAATTTACAAATGATATGGGTTTAAGGGATTAAGATAGCAACTATGTGAATGAACTAATAATTTAAAAATGTTGGATGAATAAAATAGATAGCAGGTGCTATGAATGCTAGAAGCTATTGGAAAAACATTTTGTAGGAGGGCAAAATAGTCAATTTATATTTCGCTTGCACTTTCGTGGATTTTTAGTATAATAGATTTCAGTATGGAAATCGAATTTGACGTTAAAATAACACCTAATATTTTATATGACTATATGCTGCAGCACACCTATTCGCGGCTGCCCGGGTTGATGGGGACGCTTGTGGGTGTGCTTATGCTGTTTCTGTTTGCGGCAAACAGGCAACCGCTCATTTTGATAATTGCTCTGGTGATTCTGCTCTATCTGCCATGGACGCTTTTTTTGCGGGCGGCTTCACAGGCAAAGGCCAATCCGGCTTTTCGGAAGCCTCTCCACTATAAGCTGACGGAGGAGGGCATACAGGTATCACAGGACGGTGTCATGGAACAGATGGCATGGGATGGCATGGTCAAGGCCATTTCCACGCCGAAGAGCATTGTGGTTTACACCACGGCGGTGAACGCCTGCATTTTTCCGAAGAGGGATTTGGGTGACGGGAAAATGAAAGCGATCGAGATCATTTCCACCCATATGCCGCCGGGGAAGGTGAAAATCCGCGGATGAAAACGGGGGAAGAAGAGCGGATGCACAGCAGGGAACGCCTCAAAAAGGGGCCGAAGAACCTTGGAAGGCACAAGCCTCGTAAGAGGATGTCAAGGCAAGGCATCTCTTGTACGGAGAACATAATATGACTGAGATGTGGGAGAGCCGCAGTGCGGCGGACACATTTGCATATGGGAAGTCCCTTGGCGAGAAAGCCGGTCCCGGGGAGATTTACACGCTGGTCGGAGATCTTGGCGTGGGCAAAACTGTGTTTACGCAGGGATTTGCGGCGGGGCTTGGCATCGCAGAGCCGGTGAACAGTCCCACCTTTACGATTTTGCAAAGCTATGAAGAGGGCAGACTTCCGCTCTATCACTTCGATGTGTACCGCATCGGTGACGTGGAGGAGATGGAGGAGATCGGATACGAGGAGTGCTTTTACGGAGACGGGGTCTGTCTGATCGAGTGGGCGGAGTTGATTTTTGAAATTTTACCAAAAGACTGCATTCGTATCACCGTTGAAAAGGATTTGTCCAAGGGATTTGATTACCGTAAAATCACGCTGCGCAGGTGAGCGGCGCGTCTGACGGTATGAAAGCGGAGCGCGGAGAGCTTTCTCCGGGGAAGGAAAACAGGGTAGAGAACTTGAAAATACTGGCGCTTGACAGCTCGGGGCTGGTAGCTTCTGTGGCCTTGGCTGAGGATGACAATTTAATCGCGGAGTACACCGTGCAGTATAAAAAGACCCACTCACAGACGCTTCTGCCAATGCTGGAGGAGATCGCAAAAATGGTGGAGCTTGATCTTTCCACAGTGGATGCCATTGCGGTTGCGGCGGGGCCCGGCTCCTTTACGGGGCTGAGGATCGGCTCGGCGACAGCCAAGGGGCTGGCGTTTGCCCTTGAAAAACCCATTGTACCCGTACCTACCGTGGATGGGCTGGCTTATCAGATGTACGGTGCGGACGCTCTGGTATGTCCCCTTATGGATGCCAGAAGGAATCAGGTATACACGGGTATTTATGAATTTATATCCGTTGCGTCGGACAGTCATAAATATGACATGCGAGTCATAAAAGAACAGTGCGCGGTTTCTTTTGACGAAATTTGCGAGGAATTGAACCGGCTTGACAGGGATGTCATATTTTTGGGGGACGGAGTTCCGGTATTTCGGGAGCGGATGGAGGAGCTTGTGAAAGCGCCCTATACGATTGCGCCTCTGCATCGCGCCAGACAATCGGCAGCGGCCGTTGCGTCGCTTGGAAGGCTGTATTATGAGCAGGGCAGGGCGGTGGACGCGGCGGCTCATGCGCCGGAGTATCTGCGGCTTTCCCAGGCCGAGCGGGAACGGGCCGGGAAGGAGCGTGAAAAATCCCAATGATTGTATATCGCAAGATGCTGCCGGAGGATGTGCCTTTTATCAGTCGTTTGGAGGAGGAAACTTTTTCCATGCCCTGGTCGGCAGCCTCCTTTTTACAGATGATCGAGAAGGAGGATACCGCGTACTTTGTGGCCGAGGAGGAAGGGCGGCTTCTCGGAGGCTGCGGCCTGCTTTTGATTGCGGGGGAGGGAAATATCACCAACGTGGTGGTGGCGCCGGAAGCAAGAAGGCGGGGAGTGGCTACGGGGCTTTTGCACTTTTTGATGGAGGCGGGCGAACGGGCCGGCCTTGCCGCTTACACGCTGGAAGTGCGTGTGAGCAATAAGGCGGCGATCGCCCTGTACGAAAAGCTGGGGTTTGTGTCTGAGGGAATCCGGCCGCGTTTTTACGAAAAGCCCGAGGAGGATGCCCTGATTATGTGGAAGAGATAGGCAGTGGATGGAACAATTACCACTGCTATAAAGCCTTTTGTCTGCTAAAATGAAGACAGTGTAAATCATTGGAGGAGAGTGCGGCGCATTCTTTTGATCATGGCTCGGGGCGATGATCAGAGACAGGAGGATTGTCATGCAAAAATTTGAAAAAAGGATAGAATTAGCAAAGGTAGTCTGCAATGCCTGCGGCAAAGAATTGTTGGTGGAAAATGGCATTTTGAAGGAAGAGTGCGTTCATGTGGAGCACGATTTCGGATTCTTCGGTTCAAAAGACGGGGAGAGCCACAGCTTTGATCTGTGTGAAGCGTGCTATGAGAAACTGACGGCCGGATTTTTGGTGCCTGTCTCAAAGTGGGAACGGAAGGAGCTTTTGTAGACTGCCTTTTGCGAAAAGAAGGTAGGAACGATATGTTGGATATTTGTTTGCTGGGGACGGGAGGAATGATGCCCTTGCCCCACAGATGGCTTACCTCGCTTATGGCGAGATACAACGGTACAAGCATATTAATTGATTGTGGGGAGGGAACGCAGATCGCCATGAAGGAGAAGGGCTGGAGCCCCAAACCTATCGACGTGATCTGCTTTACCCACTTTCATGCGGATCATATCAGCGGTCTTCCGGGGATGCTGCTCACAATGGGAAATGCGGAGCGCACGGAGCCGCTTCTTTTGATTGGCCCGAAAGGGCTGACCAAAATAGTCAATTCTCTTCGGGTGATTGCGCCGGAGCTGCCTTTTGAGATCAAATGTCTGGAAATTGCGGAGGCGGAACAGTCGTTTTCTTTTGACGGCTTCCGGATAGAAGCCTATCGCGTCAATCACAATGTCATCTGCTATGGATACAGTATTGTAGTGGATCGTATCGGCAAATTCGATGTGGAGTGTGCCAAGGCTTTAAATATTCCAAAAAACTGCTGGAATCGCCTGCAAAAAGGTGAGATAATAGAGATAGACGGACGCCGCTATACGCCGGATATGGTGCTTGGCGCGCCTAGAAAAGGGCTTAAGGTCACCTACTGTACGGACACAAGACCGACGGAGAGCATCGTGAATCATGCTGTCGAAGCGGATCTTTTTATCTGTGAAGGGATGTACGGAGAGCCCGACAAGGCGCAGAAGGCCAGAGAATACAAGCATATGACTTTTTATGAGGCGGCGGAGATGGCAAAAAGAGCCGGGGTGACGGAGCTTTGGCTGACGCACTACAGTCCTTCGCTGATCCGCCCGGAGGATTATATGCGGGATGTACAGAAAATTTTCCCGAACGCGGTAGCTGCCAGGGACGGCAGGAGTGTGGAGCTCATGTTTCAGGGTGAGTAGCGTGAAAAGTACTTCAAGCCGCTCATGCCAGAGGGCATTTCGCGGAGAAGTACTAGATTTGCTTCGCAAATCACTTTCACGCCGAAAAACGCCGAAAGCGGGCGTTTTTCAGGACGAACTTGTGCGTCCGTGGATTTTGAGATTTTGCACAGCGGAATCATGGTAGTTAGCGTGCGAAGCGTTTCTAAAGACGTCCCGCCATAGGCCGATTTGGGTTGCAGCAGAGCTTTGGCATGAAGGTTAGCGTAAACGGAGGCGAGAAGCCGGTATATGGGTAAAAGGCAAACAGAGCGGATAGGGGAGGAGACATGAGAGGTTCAAAGGTTGCTAAGACAGTAATCATAGTGGTAGTTCTCGCGGCTATTGTTCTGGTTTATTATTATTATCTGGGGCACCGGGAGAAACGGCAGGAAGTTGAGCAGGCGGTGGCCGCATCGGAGGTGCAGAGCGTACTGATGCGGGATCTGGAGCACAATTATCCGCCTACACCGAAGGAAGTGGTCAAGTATTATGCCGAGATCACGGAGTGTTTTTACAACGAGACTTACAGCGACGAGGAGCTTGCGCTGCTGGCGAATAAAATCCAGCAGCTCTATGACGCAGAGCTGGTGGCGAACAAGACCCAGGAGCAGTATATGACGGATTTGCGGGAAGATATTGTGGAAATGAAAGCCAAACAGTACTCTATTGCCGGCTATGAGGTTTCCGCCAGCACGGATGTGGAGGAGTTTGAGAAGGACGGACGTTACTGTGCAAGACTGTACTGCACTTTCAGCATCAGGCAGCCGGGCAACGGCGGCCGCGTGGCTTCTCTGGAGCAGTTTGTACTCAGACAGGACGAGGATAAGCACTGGAAAATTCTCGGCTGGGAACTGGTGGAGGAGTAGACGATGAACAACACCGGTGAGACAGTGACAATTTTGGCTATAGAAACTTCCTGTGACGAGACGGCGGCGGCGGTGGTCGTAAACGGCAGGGAAGTTTTGTCCAATGTGATATCATCGCAGATTGACCTCCACACCCTTTACGGAGGCGTGGTCCCGGAGATTGCCTCCCGCAAACATATTGAGAAAATAAATCAGGTGATGGGGGAGTCTCTTAAGTCGGCGGGTAAAAATCTGAGCGATATGGATGCGATAGCGGTTACCTATGGGCCGGGGCTTGTGGGGGCGCTTTTGGTGGGCGTGTCCGCCGCTAAGGCGGTCAGCTTTGCTTCGGGCATTCCCCTGATCGGGGTGCATCATATAGAGGGGCATATCAGCGCCAATTACATAGAGCATAAAGATTTGGAACCTCCGTTCGTATGCCTTGTCGTTTCGGGCGGGCATTCCCATTTGGTAGTGGTGGAAGACTATGGAGAATACAGGATTTTGGGTCGTACGAGGGATGACGCGGCGGGAGAGGCTTTTGACAAGGTGGCCAGAGCCATCGGCTTGGGTTATCCGGGCGGGCCGAAGATAGACAGGGTTGCAAGGGAAGGCAATCCCGGAGCCATTGCGTTTCCGAGGGCGAAAGTGGGAGATTCCGACTATGATTTCAGCTTCAGCGGCTTAAAGTCTGCCGTGTTGAATTATCTCAATTCCTGCGAGATGAAGGGGGAGAAGATTTGTCAGGCGGATGTGGCGGCTTCTTTCCAGAAGGCGGTGGTGGATGTGCTTGTGGAACATTCCATGCACGCTGTTTCGGAGTGCGGTATGAAGAAATTCGCCATTGCCGGAGGTGTGGCCTCCAATACGGCGCTTCGAAGCGCGTTAATGGAAGCTTGTGACAGACAGGGCGTTGCTTTCTACTACCCGTCTCCTGTTTTGTGTACGGATAACGCGGCAATGATCGGAGCGGCAGGTTATTATGAGTATCGGAAAGGTGTGCGGCACGGATACGATCTGAACGCGATTCCCGGATTGAAGCTGGGAGATTCTTTGGCGCGGCAGCGGACAGGGGAATAAGATATGGGAAAACAAAGATGCACGGCAGTTGTGCTTGCGGCGGGAACCGGCAGCAGGATGCACAGCGAAGTGCCGAAACAGTATATGCTTTTGCGGGGAAAGCCGCTGATCTGGTATGCGCTGCATGCGATTGAGGAGTCTGCTGTGATAGACGACTGCATACTGGTTACGGGAAGCGGCGCGGACGATATCGTTTATGTGCGGGATGAAATTGTCGCGCGTTACGGGTTTCGCAAAGTGGACACCGTTATCGCGGGCGGCAGGGAGAGGTATGATTCCGTCTATCAGGCGCTTCAGGTCATCGACGACGGGGACATGGCGGTGCCCAATAGAGACGGTTATATTTTTATCCACGACGGGGTAAGACCCTTTTTGACGGAAGAGATTTTGAGGCGCTGCTACGAGACGGTGGAGAAATACCATGCTTGTGTAGCGGGTATGCCCGTGAAGGATACCATCAAAATCGCGGACAGCGAAGGTTACGCGGCACAGACGCCGGATCGGTCGCTTCTCTGGCAGATTCAGACGCCGCAAGTGTTTGACACGCAATTGATCCTTTCCGCCTACAGGGAACTGATGCGGGAGCGGGAAAATCTCGCGCGAAACGGAATTTCGATCACGGACGACGCCATGGTGGTAGAGCGGTATACCGGATATAAAGTGAAACTGGTGCAAGGCTCCTATGAGAATATCAAAATCACCACGCCGGAGGATATGGCGGTTGCGGAGGCGTTTGTGACGTGATTTTTGAGCGGAATAAAAAAATTGAAAAAAATGAAAAATTTTAGTTGACATTGGAAAATGTTTTTGCTAGAATAATCCTTGCGCTCGACCGAAACGGTTGTGCGATGCGAACACGGAGAGGTATCGAAGTGGTCATAACGAGGCGGTCTTGAAAACCGTTTGTCCGCAAGGGCGCGTGGGTTCGAATCCCACCCTCTCCGCTGGAGATCCCTCTCCGACCGAATCCTTTTGACTCGGCAATATATGGAAATGTATTTAGCTATATCTGGAGATGTACCCAAGATGGCTGAAGGGACACCCCTGGAAAGGGTGCAGGTCGTTAATAGCGGCGCGAGGGTTCAAATCCCTCCATCTCCGTTGTGCCTTAAGCTGAAACATGGCGGCACAAAGCGAAGAATGCGGAGCGTTCTTCAGTAGTTTCGCAAAGCGATACTACAGTGAACCTTGACAAATAAACAGTAATGCAACCCTGAAAAGATTCCAAAGAGAAGAAGCAAATTTCCAAGGAAATGAGCTTCCAGATTCCGAAAGGGATTTGAATTTTTTTCAGAAAAGTATCGAACGATACAAACTAACAAACAGTATTTAAGGGTACAAACGGAGCTAATCCTGAAGGGATTTGCTCCGAGCCAAGTGCTTGTTTTGACCCGGATCAAAACAGACAGAGTCGAGGCCGAGCCTGCGGAGCAGTACTCGGATTTTGACGGAGTCAAAATCGTTTTTAGAGAGTT
>CAJUMJ010000055.1 GCA_910587095.1 uncultured Lachnospiraceae bacterium | reverse complement strand
TCCATGTCAGAGCAGTTTACTGCGATGACACGCGATGAGAAATTCGCGCAGGCGATTTCTCATCTGCGATCAGGGCAATCCCCGTCTCTGACTTAAATTGCCGATTGAAAAATCAGTGCATCAGCATGATTTTTCAATCTACTCTCCTTGTGTGAGATCATTGTATAAGATTGCGGAAGGAAAGTCCTGTTCCTGTTTGCGCAAGGTTGTTCTGCACCTCTTTCGTCTGATTTTATCATATATCCGGTTTTTGTTGTTATTTTTTCCGGTATATGCAAAAAAAGTGCCTGCGGATGGTTAGAAGCCGTTTTTGTGGATAGGCGGAACGGACATAAGATACAGATTGCTTTATATAATGGGATATAGTATAGTTTTTCCAGTACAGTTAAACAAATCGGGATTATAATAACTGAAAAATTGATTAACCTTTAGAAGAATGGAAAATGGAAATAATTTCGGATTATAACAAATACAACGCCATTTGGGATAAAATATATTATGATTTCCAGTTTTATCCTTCTTGCGAAACCAATTCAAAACCATGGTTGTCATTGTCAATGAAGTATAAGAAATATCATTTGAACGGGGTTTTCACGGAAGAGCAAGAAAAAATTATCAATTCTATTTTTTGCAGAGTAAATGCCACAAATATGTATGCCTTGGACTGGCGACATGATTGTTTCATTTATAATCCATGCGAAGAAATACCATTAGATTATTGGTTTTATGATGCAGAGCGAAATTGTAATGTATATTTTCCAAGTTATTATCCAGATGGCGATTATCATTTTTTTGTATCATTTGATTGGTCAATCGGTTTGTATGGCCATCCGTGGAAAAAAGAGATATTCGTGGCGGGAGAACAGTTGATACAGGAATTTGGAAAAGTGCAGAAGATACTCAATATAACAGATTTATAAGCAAATTTCCATTATCATTTTTTCATGTCTTTCCAAATTTATCTTGTACTGGAAAACTGGCTGTGCTACAATACACGGAAGCGTTACCGGCGGCGGTATTGCGGGATTTTGTCTGCAAGTTATGGAAGGAGGTACAGACATGAGACTTGAAAAAATGGATTGTGGCAATGGAAGCATTGCTGTTGTTTCAAGCGACAATGTGGTGATTACAGATGTCGATTCTGCGCTTGATCTGCTTATGTCTGCCAAATACGAAGCAGGCACGGAGTATCTCGTCGTGGATAAGAAGGCAGTCACTGAGGATTTCTTTATTTTAAGCAGCGGTTTGGCGGGAGAAATTCTCCAGAAATATATCAATTATGGTGGAAAACTTGCTATATATGGGGACTATTCCCATTATACGAGCAAGCCGCTCAAGGATTTTATCTTTGAGAGCAACAAAGGGAAAGACTTTTTCTTTGTAGAGACAAAAGAGGAAGCAATACAGAAAATTACGGAAAACATGTAACAGACATAATTCCCGTATTAGATCGTTGTGTTTTAATCGGACGCTGAGGCGGCTGTGCATTTTATGGCATGGCCGCCTTTTTTAAAGGCAGATTCTGGCGTGATGAACCTGCCGCGTGGCGGTCGCGCCGGTTGGATGAAAGGAGAGAGGCAACAGTACTTTCCGTTTGACAGCGTGGAGATTTAAAAAGTTTGTGTTGACAAAGTGTGTTTACACACGTAGACTATATATAGAAAGTCTACGTGTGTAAACACTAAGAAGCTAAGGGAGATGCTTATGAAAGACACGAAAATATCCGACGCGGAGCTGGAGATTCTGGAAACGCTATGGGCCGCGGGGGAAGCGTTGAATGCCAATGAAATCCGTGCGCGTCTGAATGAGAAAAAAGACTGGGAGCGTACCACGGTACTGACGCTGATCCGCAGATTGCTGGATAAGGGCGTAATCGCGCAGGAGAAACAGGGGGTTTATTATTATTGGCCTCTTGTGGCGCGGGGTGATTATGTGAAAGAGGAGACGAAGAGCTTCCTTAACAAATTTTTTAAGGGCAATGCGAAAAATCTGGCGGCGGCTCTCATCGAGGATGAGAATTTGAGCAGGGAAGATGTGGAGGAGCTGAGAAATTACTTTCAGGATAATTTCAGGTAAAGAGGATTGCGGATTGACAGACGGCGATCAGAAGATCGCGCAGACGCTTTGACGAGTGAAGTGTGTGAGAGAAGTGTATTGTGTTTTTAGTGGAGGAAATTATGGCGCAATTATTTTCTGTAGTTTTATCATTATCGTTATCCGGTGCGCTGGTGGGACTATTGATCTTGTTGTTTCGCCCGCTAACCGGTCGGTTTTTTACAAAAAAATGGACATATTATTTGTGGATTTTGGTGATTGCGAGGCTGCTTTTGCCGGTACATGCGGACATTAATTTGATGGAATATTTGTCGGCAGAGTTGACGGCGGCGGTGGCTGGGCAGACCGATGCGGACGGAGCGGCAGGAGAGAGTGTACACGAGGGAACGTCGTCTGATGTTCTGCAAAATGAGCAGAGAAGCGCTGACAGTAAGGCGGAAAAGTCTGCCGGGACGGGGACTGGCAATATAGAGGCAGTGCAACAGGCATCGAACGGGGAAACAGCCGGTACGGGGGCTGACAATACAGAGACAGTGCAACAGGCGTCGAGCGGGGAAATGGTCGGGACAGTTGGCAGTGGCATTGACGACAAAACGGCGAGTGTGAGATGGGCACAGATTTTTCGTATTGTGAGCATGTTGTGGGTTTGCGGTGTCCTTTTTGCAGTGCTGAGGAAATTTTATGCTTATCGGCGTTTTGCCAAAGAGGTTTATGCGGCAAGCGGGCCTGTCATTGACGTGGGAGTCCTTCATAAAAGTGCGGAAATTCAGATGGGACTTGGAATCGGGAAAAGGGTTCCGCTCTATGAAAGCACGGCGATTAACAGCCCGATGCTGATCGGGTTCTGGCAGCCGCGCATTTATCTGCCACAGGCAATGCTCGCGGAGATGACCCGGCGGGAGAACGATATTTGTCTGATTCTGCATCACGAGCTTGTTCACTATAAAAGAAAGGACATTCTGTATAAATGGCTGTTTCAGGCCGCGCTCTGCGTGCATTGGTTCAATCCGTTTGCGTATGTATTTAGCCACAGGTTTAACGTGGACTGTGAGCTTGCCTGTGACGAAACGGTGTTAAAGCTTCTGTCGGAGGAAGGGCGCAGAGCATACGGCAATGTGCTGCTGGATGTGGCGCAGAAACATTGGTCCAAGGATGTGATTTCCGGAAAAGGCGGAAGGATGTACGACAATGTGCCGGCTATGACCCTTTTGGAGGAAAAGAGCACGCTGAAGGAGAGACTGCGCGGAATCGCGCGCTACCATAGGACGGGAATAGCGGTCGGACTCTGCTCGGCGGTGGCGCTTATTCTGTTTTTCGCGTTGTCTGTCGTCTGTGGCGCGGCGGACAACGGTCGCGGTTTCGGGGAAACTTTTGCCGAGGGTTATAAGAAGAGTTTCATGGGGCTTACGGAGCATTTATGGGAAAAAAGCGCGTGGTCACAGATGTGGGGAGACTCCTTTGATCTGGCTCAGCCGATTCTGGTGAAGAGCAGCGGAAAGGCTTATCGGATGTATGATGACGACGCTCTGATTGCAGAAGGCAGTGAAAGCGACTGTTGGCGCGCGTGGTCATACATGGGCGGTGACAGCAGCGTAAATGTGAATAAGTTTATGCTTAACGGTTCCGATACTTTATGGATTTTGTATACCAACAAGGAGACGACGATGGAAGTTTCATCCGCGTTTAGCCTTTACGACGGCCGTTTTAAGATTGTCTGTGTCAGACCGGATCAGACGGTGCAGACACTCAATGAGAGCGGAGAGGAGAATACCGTGAAAGTCACGCTTCCCCAAGGAAGAAATGTGATTAAGATGGTCGGGCAGAAGGCGAAGCTGGAGGAGCTCGAGATAACATACGGGGCGGTCAAAAAGAGAGACATTGAGAGTATTTATACGGAAGAGGATGCGGAGTATGCTTATCAGGTTTTGAATGGAAGCCAGCCACTCGATTTATCCAGACTGAAAGATGCGCTTCCTCATTTACAGGCGGAGGAGGTAAGCAGATTATTTCGGATTGCCTGGCAGAGAGAGATTGCTTTATCGGAGGAAGATTGGGAAGATTTGTGGATATATTCGGATGAAAGCCTGACATCGAAGTATCTGCTGGAGGAGTTGCAGGCCGGAAGAATCAGGGAATTTGACGGCCGGGTTTTGCGCGTTATAGCTCCCCATATGAAGGCCGAGACTGTGAGTGAGTGTTTCGGATGTCTTTTGGAGCGCGGCGATATGTCAAGGTCGGATTGGGAGGATATCTTTGCGTATTCCGATTCTGAGAAGTCCGCACAGTATCTGGCGAAGGCGCTTCGCAGAGGAGACGCAGACAACTTCAGCGATCAAGTTTTGGATCAGATCGACTATCAGGTGTCCACGAAATCCCTGACGGATATTGTGACTGCCTTAGACAAGGATCAATTGTCCTTTGAGGGACTGATAGAACATGTGCTGCCCTTTGTGCAGAAGCAGGACGAAGCCGTGACGTGCGTCTGCCATTATATCGACTTGGGAAATGTGCTTTCGGATGAGGAGCTTCGCGAAATTGAGGGTTATTTTGGCGAGCAGGACTTTTACCGGGTCGTCGAGTATAATGGGAAAAGGAAATAAAGGGAGATTGGCTGTGGTTAAAGGGTTGTCCGAAAAGGACGGCCCTTTTTCTTTGACAATTATTTTGCTCTCAGTATATAATTACGGAATAAGTATGGGCAGGTATGTTTTGGAATTTGAAATACGTTCGAAAATGACAGACACAGGTAGACTTTTAACATTGATTTAAGGAGCGTTGCATGGACACACAGGAAAACACAAGAAACTACAAATCGGGAGAATTAATGAAAAGATTTCTTCCCTATTATAAAAAGTATTGGAAGATTGTTGTAATCGACCTGCTCTGTGCGGGTCTTACGACGATCTGCGAGTTGGTGCTGCCAATGATTATCCGCTTTATCACCAACGCGGGTATGAACGATCTGGCGTCTTTGTCTGTATCGGTTATTCTTCGTCTAGGCGCATTATACCTTTGTCTGAGGATCGTAGATCTGGTGGCGAATTTTTATATGGCTTACACGGGGCATGTGATGGGGACGCGCATTGAGACGGATATGCGCAGGGACGCCTATGCGCATCTGCAAAGGCTGTCGGACACTTACTATAATAATACCAAGGTCGGCCAGATCATGGGGCGTATCACCAACGATCTTTTTGATGTGACAGAATTTTCGCATCACTGCCCGGAGGAATTTTTTATTGCGGGGATTAAAGCTGTGATTTCCTTTATCATTCTTTCGAGGATCAGCCTGGCGTTGACGCTGATTATTTTCATTGTGGTGCCGATTATGGTGGTGACATGTACGGCGATCAATCTGCGGATGCGGGAGGCGTTTCGGAAGCAGCGTGTGCAGATTGGCGAACTGAATGCCCGCATTGAGGACAGCCTTCTCGGGCAGAAGGTGGTGAAGGCGTTCACAAACGAGGAGAAAGAAAAGGAGAAGTTCGAACAGGATAATCAAAACTTTCTTCGCATTAAAAAGGAAACATACAAATTTATGGCGGCGTTCCATACTACCACGAGGGCCTTCGATGGTCTGATGTATCTGGTGCTCCTTGTGGCGGGCGGCATTTTTATGGTGGAAGGGAAGATTGCACCGGGTGATCTGGTGGCTTATGTGATGTATGTGACGACTTTGATTGCTACCATCCGAAGGATTATTGAGTTTGCGGAGCAGTTCCAGAGGGGCATGACGGGAATTGAACGGTTTGTGCAGATCATGGACAGCGACATCGAGATTTTTGACGAGCCGGACGCGGAGGCCTGTGTCAATCCGAAGGGTAACATTTCATTCCGAAACGTCAGCTTCGAGTATCCCGATGATCACAATGTGGTGTTCCGCGACTTAACTTTGGAGATTCACCAGGGGGAAAAGATTGCCATTGTCGGGCCCTCCGGCGGCGGAAAGACCACGCTGTGCAACTTGATTCCCCGATTTTATGATATTGATCAGGGTGAAATTCTGTTAGACGGGAAAAACATCCATAAGTATACGATCAAGAGCCTGCGGCAGAATATTGGTATGGTACAGCAGGACGTTTATCTTTTCTCGGGCACGGTCTATGAGAATATTGCCTACGGCAGAGAGAATGCTTCGAGAGAGGAGGTCGTGGAGGCGGCAAAGCGGGCCGGAGCGCATGAGTTTATCACGGCCTTAAAGGATGGATATGACACTTATGTGGGAGAGCGGGGCGTGAAGCTTTCCGGCGGACAGAAACAGCGCATCAGTATTGCCAGAGTATTTTTGAAAAATCCGCCAATTTTGATTATGGATGAAGCCACTTCTGCGCTGGATAACGAGAGTGAATTTCAAGTGGCAAAGTCACTGGAAGCGCTTGCCAGAGGGCGGACGACTATCACCATCGCGCACAGGCTGTCCAGCATCCGTAATTCCGACAGGATTCTGGTGCTGACGGAGGAGGGCATTGTGGAAGAGGGAACCCACGAGAGCCTGCTTAAGCAAAACGGCATTTACCACCACTTTTATGTGACGGCGAATGAGTTGAAATAAGGGAGGACAGCATGGACGCGGACAACATGGAAAAACAACGGGTTTTGATTGTGGAAGATGATCGTCCTCTGGCTGCTGGTCTGTGCCGCGCCCTGCAAAACGAAAAGACGGAGACGGTGAGTTGCCATACCTTGCAGGAGGCGGAGAAGCTTTTGGGCGGAATCAGGCCGGATGCAGAGCCGGGAGGACGGGGCGGAAAAACAGAGCCGGATACACGGCCGGACTTCGACCTTGTGGTGCTGGATGTGAACCTGCCGGATGGAAACGGGTTTGACTTCCTGCAGAAAATGAAGAGAAAATATGACATATGCATTGTTATGCTGACGGCAAACGATATGGAGACAGACATTGTGGCGGGGCTTGAGCTGGGCGCGGACGACTATATCACCAAACCTTTCAGCCTGGCAGTTCTTCGGGCGCGGGTGGCGACTCAGCTTCGCCGGGTGGAGGCTCGGGAAAGAAACGGTTCGCCGGCAGTCGTAGAGAGCATAGCGGGGACAGACGCCGGACATATGGCGGCGCACAATGCAGAGAACGGTATGACGGCGGACGACCTGGTGCAAGGTTTTATATCGGGTGCAGACGCACTTTCACACGGAGAGGGCTGGATTACAGATGGCGACTATCGGTTTCATTTTATGAAAATGCTGTTTTATCACGGGCAGGAGCAGATAGAGCTCAGTAAGAGCGAACAGAAACTTCTTCGTATTCTTGTGGAAAACCGGGGCATTACCCTGACGAGGGAACAGCTTTTTGAGCATATCTGGTCTGTGGATGCAGAGTTTGTGGATGAGAATACGCTCTCGGTTACGGTGAAACGTCTGCGGGACAAGCTGGGTGCGCAGGACCGAATCAGGACAGTGTACGGGATTGGGTATCGGTGGGAGTAGATGCAAGGGGGTGCTTTCGTGACAGTAGATGAACTGAGAGAATTGATTCATTCGGGGGAGAAAACGGATGTTGAATTTAAAAAATCAGAGAATGGACTAAATAAGGATATTTATGAATCGGTTTGTTCTTTCAACAATAGAAACAGAGGGCATTTGATTTTGGGGATTGCAGACACGACAAAGGAAATTGTCGGGGTTAACCCACAGAAGGTGGATAAAATACTGAAAGATTTTACCACATCCGTAAATAACGCGAATAAGATTAACCCTTCTATGTATCTTGTGCCGGAAGTTTATGAAATTGATGGGAAAAAAATTATTTATATATGGGTTCCGGAAGGTATGCAGGTCAGGCGTCTGAACGGGCGTATTTTAGATAGAACGTATGAGGGGGATATTGATATCACAGATAATGCGGAGCTGGTGTACAAAATGTATGCCAGAAAGCAGAGCACATATTTTGTAAATAAAGTGTATTCCAAACTTGGAATGGAGTTTTTGGATTATGATGTGATCCGAAGGGCAAAGAAAATGGCGGTATCGCGAGTAGACAGCCATGCATGGGAAAATATGAATGAGGAAGAAATTCTCAGAAGTTCTGGCCTTATATTGACGGATCCCGATACGGGCCGGGAAGGCATTACGCTTGCGGCTATACTGCTGTTTGGCAAAGACAGCACCATTATGTCAGTGCTGCCACAGTATAAAACTGATGCCATATATCGAGTGAAAAATATGGACCGCTATGACGACAGAGAAGTGATTATCACGAATTTGATTGACAGTTACCGCAGACTGATGGATTTTGGTAAGAAACACTTAAATGATACTTTTGTGCTTGATGGCGACCAGAGTGTCAGTGCAAGAGATAAAATTTTGCGGGAAGTTATTTCTAATATTTTGGCGCACAGAGATTACGCAAACGCATATACGGCACAGTTTGTTATTGAAAAGGAAAGGGTATTTACGAAGAACAGCAACCTGCCGCACGGACATGGAGAGTTGCAGCTCAATAAATTTGAACCATTTCCAAAGAATCCGCCTATTTCAAAAGTGTTTCGGGAGATTGGCTATGCGGATGAATTGGGTTCAGGTATGAGAAATACTTATAAATATACAAAACTTTATTCGGGAGAATCTCCTGTTTTCGTGGAAGGCGAAGTGTTTGAGATTCTGATTCCAATGGGACATGTTGCGGGATTGCAGACTGGCCCGGAGAAAATATTAGAAGAAAACAGCAAAGAAAACAGCAAAGAAAACAGCAAAGAAAACAGCAAAGAAAACAGCAAAGAAAACAGCAAAGAAAACAGCAATGAGATAAACGGCAAAATTATAGACATTTTACAGGCCGAACCAGAATTATCTATTGAAAAGATTGCGAAAAGACTGCAAGTGACAAACGGGACAGCAAGATATTCCATCGAAATGCTGAAGCGCACCGGCGTTCTCGAACATATCGGCCCTACCAAAAAAGGAAAATGGGTTATACATCATGGAAAATAAAACAGTAGTTATCCTGTTTGCGGCCGGCCTGTTTTGTTTACTGGCGGCCATTTTGGTTATGATTACAGATTTCTATTTCAGAAGACGGAGCCTGCGCCGCATGTATGACATGATACAGTCAGCTATAGACGGCACCTTCCGGGCGGACGTTTTTGATGAGTCTCTGCATGCGGCTGTTGAGAATAAGCTGGCGGAGTATCTGTCTGTATCGGAAACCAGGGCGGGGAAAGCGGCAGCAGAACAGGAGACAACGAAAACGCTGATTGCGGATATTTCCCACCAGACGAAAACGCCGATTGCAAATCTTCTCCTTTACACAGAACTGCTGAAGGAGGAAGAAGGGGTTAAAGGCAGCGAAACTGTTGCGCTGTTGGAAAGTCAGGTGAAAAAGCTTGATTTTTTGATACAGTCGCTTGTAAAGCTTTCCAGACTGGAGACGGGAGTCCTTGTGCTCTATCCGCACAAAAATGCAGTGTCATCACTTTTAGAGGAAGCGGAAAAACAGTATGTGGTCCGCGCGCGGGAAAAAGGCCTGTATCTGCATGTGCTTACCGGGGAGGCGGGAGGAGTCACAGCCTGCTTTGACCCGAAGTGGACATTGGAAGCGCTGGGGAATCTGATTGATAATGCCATAAAATACACGCAGACAGGAGGTATCACCGTGAGCGTAAAGCCCTATGAACTTTTTGCCTGTATAGAGGTGGCGGACACGGGGATCGGGATTGCGGAGGAAGAACATGCCAAAATCTTCGGCCGTTTTTACCGTTCGATGGCAGTTTCTGATGAGCAGGGCGTGGGAATCGGTTTGTATCTGGCCAGAGAGATTTTGAGACAGCAGTCGGGTTATATAAAGCTGGATTCCGAGGTGGGAAGGGGGACGGTATTCTCCCTGTATCTTCCTGTGGAATGAAGCGGCAACCCGGGGTGATGTGAAAAAAGGATAGTGAGTGCATGACCGGCCTTGTCAGTTTGCGAGCATGAATCTTACAAAACTGACAGAATTGATTGGATTCCGGAAAGAATGTGGAAAGAATGCTATGAGATAATCTGTATTGTGGAGAACGATGTAAGAAAATCTTCACGGTACAGATTTTGTTTTTATCTTAGAAAGAGAGGTTGAATAAATTCTCTGATGAGCAATTTATTCAACCAAGAATTTGTGCAGAAGCGTCACAAATTCTATTGATCGCAGAGCAGAATCTGAAATTCTGCTCGCGTACTCAGCGTAAAACGCTTCGGAATGGAGGAAAGTATGGCGATTTTGTCAACGAAAGACTTAAAGAAGGTATACGGTTCGGGGGAGAATGAGGTGCACGCGCTGGCCGGGGTAAACTTTCAGGTGGAAAAAGGGGAATTTGTGGCCATTGTGGGTACGTCCGGCAGCGGGAAGAGCACGCTTCTCCACATGCTTGGAGGCCTCGACCGTCCGACTTCGGGCGGCGTCACGGTGGACGGCAAGGAGATTTTTACGTTGAAGGATGAGGAGCTGACGATCTTTCGCCGCAGGAAGATCGGATTTGTATTCCAGAACTATAATCTGGTGCCGGTGCTGAATGTCTATGAGAATATTCTTCTTCCGGTGCAGCTTGACGGGGAAAGCCCGGATCAGACTTACATCAAAGATATTATTAACACGCTGGGACTTTCGTCAAAACTGGGCAATCTGCCGAACAATCTCTCCGGCGGACAGCAGCAGAGGGTGGCGATCGCACGCGCGCTGGCTTCCAAACCGGCCATTATTCTGGCGGATGAGCCGACAGGAAATCTGGATTCCAAAACCAGTCAGGATGTGCTGAGCCTTTTGAAGGTGACGGGACAGAAATTCTCGCAGACGATTGTTATGATCACGCACAATGAGGCGATTGCGCAGATGGCGGATCGGGTGATCCGTATTGAGGATGGGAAGATCATGGTGTGAAGCGTGTGAAAAGAAATTTTAATGCGTGCAGCAGAGGCTGCTTCGCAAAGAATTTCTATGTTTCGCACAGAGAGGAGAGTAAAAGATTGAAAATTAAAATTTTCAATCGCGAGATTTGTGTCTGCGCGTTGCTTGCCACAAACTCGTTGATGCGCAAAAAGCGGCGCAGAAATGGAGAAAAATATGAACGTTTCAAATCGAAAAGTCATCCGTCGTCTCAGTATTGCCAGCTTCAAGGCGGCGAAGATCAGAAATATCATCACGGTGGCGGCGATTGCGCTGACCACGATACTGTTTACGGTACTTTTTACGGTGGGCATGTCCATGAAGCACGGCTTTGAGCAGTCGAATTTCCGGCAGGTGGGCGGGTACAGCCACGGCGGGTTTAAGTATCTGACGCAGGAGCAGTTTGATGAATTAAAAGATGATCCGCTGATTAAGGAATACGGAAATCGGATATTCTGTGGCATGCCGGAGAAGGAGCCTTTCCATAAAAGCCATGTGGAGGTCAGTTACTGCGACGAAAACACGGCAAAATGGATGTTTTTGGAACCAATCGAAGGGCGGCTCCCCAAAGAGGGTACCAACGAGGCGGCTACGGATTTGAGAGTCCTCTCCCTGTTGGGGGTGGAGCCTGTCATCGGCAATGAGTTCACCATGACGTTTCTGGTGGATGGGGAGGAGACGACGGAAACCTTTACCCTGTGCGGCTATTGGGATTATGATGAAATAACTGTGGCAAACCATGTACTCATTCCCGAAAGCCGGACGCAGGAGATTTTTGAGAAGCTGGGTACGCAGGGTGAGGATGGCATGACCAGTTTCCGAAATTTGAATGTGATGTTCAAAAACGCCTCCAACATAGAGGAAAATATGAACACCATTCTGGAGCGACATGGCTATCAGTCGGAAGGTTTGGAACAGGGGGATAACTATATCCGAACTGGCGTCAACTGGGGTTATATGTCGGCACAGTTTGAGGATTCCCTTGATATTTCTACGGTGCTTGCTCTGGCTGCGGTGATGCTGCTGATTATTTTTACGGGCTATCTGATTATCTACAATATTTTTCAGATATCGGTGTCAAACGACGTGCGGTTTTACGGACTGTTAAAGACCATCGGTACCACGGGTCGGCAGATCAAGAGGATCATTTCTTTACAGGCGTTTCTGCTGTCGGCGCTTGGGATTCCCATCGGCCTTGTCCTTGGTTATGGTGTGGGCGTGCTGATGACGGGAATTGTGGTGTCCCGGCTGGATGGCATAGAATTGATTTATTCGGTCAGCCCTGTTATCTTTTTGGGTGCGGCGGCTTTTTCATTTGTGACGGTCTGGCTGTCCTGCCGGAAGCCCCGTAGGATGGCGGCGAAGATTTCCCCTGTGGAGGCGGTGCGCTACACGGAAGGAGCCGGGACGAAAAAGAAGAGCAGGAAAGGGGAGAAGGGCGCGTCCATCCTGCGCATGGCGATGGCGAACCTTGGCAGAAATAAGAGTAAGACCGTGATTACGGTCATTTCCATGTCCTTTGCGGTGGTGATTCTGAATATTACTTTTATTCTGGCAAACGGCTTTGATATGGATAAATACTTAAACCGGGTGGTAGCAGATTTTATCATTGCACAAGCGCCTTATTTTCAGGCGTCTACCTTTGACAAGACAGGAATTTTGCCGGAGGAAGTTGTTTCGCAGATTGAGGCGCTTGACGGGGTGAAAGGCGGCAGGACTTATCAGAAAACATTTGATGCGCAGGAGTTTGTCTCAGAGGAGTGGGTACGGAAGCAGAATGGAAAATATGGAAGCCCGGAGCAGGTGGACGGCTATGTGGAGATGCTGGAAAAGGTAGGCGACATGCGCGCCGACCGGGTGCAGCTTTACGGGATGGAAGACTTTGTGCTGGATAAGCTTCCTGTGATTGAAGGCGACCTCAGTAAGTTAAAAGAGGGCGGCAATTATGTGGCTGCTGTTTACAGTGACGATGACTACGGCAATCTCCATGAGGATTCCCACTGGGCGAAGCTGGGGGACAAAATAACCATCCGCTATGTGAAGGAGTATGAGTATTTTAACCCGGAAACCGGAGAGATTTACGGGGAGGACGAGGACCTAAGCGAAAGCAATAAGCCGTATCGGACGAGAGCCAAGATATATGAGGATAAGGCATATGAGGTAGCGGCTCTGGTGACTGTGCCGGGAAAGATTTCTTACCGCTATTATGGGGCGGATGAGTTCGTGATGGGCGCGGACACTTTTAAACGGGATTCCGGCACATCGGATATTCTCTATTACGCCTTTGACTGCGAGGACGACAAGGTGGCGCAGGTGGAACAGTGGATGCAGGACTTTGCGGGCGGGGACGACTCCATGTACGACTATGAGAGCAGGAAGAGTGAGGAGGAAGAGTTTTATGGTTTCCGCAATATGTTTGTGATGGTGGGCAGCGGCGCGGCGCTGATCGTAGGCATGGTGGGCATCTTAAATTTCCTGAACGCAATTCTCACGGGTATTATGGCGAGAAAGCGGGAGTTTGCGGTGCTGCAGTCCGTCGGCATGACAGGAAAACAGCTCAACCGGATGCTGATTACGGAGGGCATGGTGTTCGCGGGAAGCTCCGTGGTGATTACGCTGATTTTGACGCTTGTCCTGGGACCGCTGGCCAGCGATGTGCTGGAGGGGATGTTCTGGTTTTTCAGCTATCATCTGACTGTGATGCCGATCCTTGTGGTAGCGCCTGTGTTCCTCGCGATCGGAGCGGTGATTCCCTTATTTTCCTATCATTATGTGGCAAAACGGTCCGTGGTGGAGAGACTCAGGGAGGCGGAGTGACAGAAAATATTATTTCTATAAGTATATTTATGCATATTAGATGATTTTTTCGCCATTTAGGAGCTGATTTTCATTTTGCTTGTGATATTTTATAAAAAAATGAATAAAAATTCATAAAAATGTCGCGCAATTCACTTCCCGCTTGATTAATGTAGAAAAGATATGTTTATTTATTTGCTCTGATCGTATATAATATATACAGTATAGTTAAAAGGGGCAAGGACGCGGGCTTCACATTCAAGGGGGGCTTATGGTCATAAAACATAATTTGTCTGCGCACAACGCAAACCGTATGCTGGGCCAGACGATGAAATCAAAATCAAAAAATATGGAGAAGCTTGCGTCAGGCTACAGGATCAACCGGGCCGCAGACGACGCGGCAGGGCTTTCCATATCCGAGAAGATGAGACGGCAGATCAGAGGACTTTCGCAGGCATCGGCCAATTCTCAGGAGGGTATTTCTCTGGTACAGATTGCGGACGGCGCTATGGAGGAAGTTCATGGTATGCTTCAGCGCGGCAATGAGCTGTGTGTCAAGGCGGCAACGGGAACCTTAACCGATGACGACCGGAACGATATTCAGATGGAAATCAGTCAGTTACTACAGGAAATTGACAATATCGGACTGAGAACGACCTACAATGAGATACCGATTCTTCAAGGCTATGCGCCTCAGCTTGTAGACGGCGATCCGACGATTATTGCGGTCGGCGGCCTGCCAAAGTGGGTTCCGGTAGGTTCAAAAAATAATTTGAATGAAGAGTATACCACGCAGGAAACATTTAAATACGTGGATGCCAACGGTCAACTGACAACACAGACGGTTGGTATTACCCATGAGGCCGCGACGATAGATTTCAGCCGGTTTAACGGATCCCAAAGCCAGATTAACGAATTGATCGGAAATGGTTTTTACAGTACTTGCTGTACCTGTACCAGACATTACAGCATCAGGTTCACAGGCGGGACTTCCAGCAGTCTGGAAACCAGCGGCACTCATTTTATTTATAATATCGGAATAGAAGGAACGAAGAATGCCAGCGAGCTTATCCAGCGTATTTTGCAGGGAACGGACAACGGCAATCCCCGCGGTCATTTTACGAAGATGGTGGAGGATAACGGCAAATTGGTTGTCTATGATGACAGGGCCAATTCGGCAAGACCAAACTTGCCGTCTGCTTTTGGAACCTGGGACGGATGGGATAACGCTCAGTTTTATATTACGGCACATGACATATACGGACGTTTTGGCCCGGGTGTCGCCCACTCTATCGATGAAATGAACGACTTTATCAGAAAACAGAAGGTGTTTATACAGGTGGGAGCCGAGTCGGGACAGCATCTGAATATAGATCTTCCATTTATCTGGACTCCTGTTATGGGAATTAATCAGGTGGATGTAAGAACACAGGACGGAGCCGACGCGGGAATTGAGGCATTTAAAAATGCGATCGCGTATGTGAGTGACGAGAGAAGCCGGATGGGTTCCTATCAAAACCGCCTGGAGCATACCATCAACAATTTGGATAACGTGGTGGAAAATTTGCAGTCATCCGAATCCAAGATACGCGATGCTGACATAGCGAGACTGATGGTTGATTTTGTAAGAGATCAGATTTTATCGCAGTCGGGACAGTCTATGCTGGCGCAATGCAATCAAAACAGACAGGGTATTTTGAGCTTATTACAATAATTAAAAGAGCGGAGAAAGGCGCTTTCGGTTTAAAAACAGCCGAAAGTGTCTTTTTTTAGAAATTGAATAAAACAGATACAATTTTAATCCTTATTTTCAAATAAAGAGGTTGCACGAAAGGACCAAAATGGGGTATAGTAGTATAAAAGGCCTAAAATAGGAAAAGTGTTATTATTTTTAAGAAGGATGTAGCAGACGTATGGGACAATTATCACCATTGGATCAGGATAAAATGGCAGAGGTAGCGCATATTTGTATGTCGCATTCCGCCATTTCCTTAAATACATTGACTAGAAAAACGGTTAGCGTCAGTCCGCCCTCGGTGAAGGTTGTCAACAGCGCGGATATTAAGAATATCTTGACAGCATTTGGCATGGGCAGCGTGACGGTTCAGATAGACTATAAGGACGATTTTCATGGGAACAATCTTCTGATGCTTAAAGAAAACGATGTCAAAGTAATCATGGATTTAATGATGGGCGGAGCGGGTGTAGCTTCTCCCGGAGAGCTGAATGAAATGCATCTGTCCTGTGTGTCTGAAGTGATGAATCAGATGATGGGAGCTTCCGCGATTTCCCTCACGGAGATGATCGGTAAGACAGTGGATATCAATCCGCCGAAAGCGACATTGGTTAACGTGAAGGAGGACGTAGATTCGATTGATTATCTTCCTTTTCCGGGAGACAGGATGGTTATCATTCTATCCCGCTTTGATGCGGAAAGACTGTTAAAGGGAATTATGATTCGCATTTTCCCGATGGAAGAGACAAGATTTATCTGTGATAATTTCAAAACACGTTAAAAAGGAGTATTTTTCAGGAATCGCATTTTCAGACATATTTAGTAAATTTTTATAACTAAAGAGACGGCATTTGCTATAAAATGTGCCGAAAATAGTCTTTCCATTTCAGAAAGTACTTACAAGGTAAGTATTAAAGTGTTAGCATGGTAGGTAAGAGGGTACTGCGGCTTGGCACATGGTATTCGGTGCATGTGACAAAGCTGTCGTTGGCGGAGCTATTGGCAAAAGTCAGGAAATTGGAGGGCATTATGTTTGAAAAAGGCGAATTGATTATGTGTGGCGGACACGGTGTCTGTCGAGTTAACGACATCACGGGAAATCCAATCGACCGGTCGGATCTGAAAAGGAAGTACTATGTGCTGGAGCCTGTTTTTGAGAAAGCCAGTACAATTTACACGCCTGTAGATAATGAAAAGATTGTTATGCGCCGAATTATGAATAAAGAAGAAGCGGAAAAACTGATTTCTCATATTTCGGAAATTGAGACCGTGTGGATTCAGGAGGAAAAGCGCAGGGAGCAGACTTATAAAGAGGCGATCCGCACCTATGATTCCAGAAGCCTGGTGCAGATCATCAAGACTTTGTATCAGCGAAAAAAGAGCCGCATTAACGAGGGAAAGAAGGTTCTTTCCTCGGACGAGCTGTATTTGCACAAGGCGGAGGAGCTTTTGTATAGCGAGATGTCTCTTGCGCTCTCCATTCCTAAGGAGAGGGTGGAGGCGTATATTACCGAGGCCGTTAAGAAACAGAAAGCGTTGGTATAGTGGTATAGACAAAAGAGCAACAGGGCAGGAAAGAGAGTTTCCTGCCTTTATATTATTTTTATACGAATTAAAAAACCGAGTGCGAGGCACCCGATTTTATCGTATCCGCTATTCGTGTTGTGGATGTGAACCGATCTTATTGATAGCGTTCATAACGGTGGTAAGAATCTCTATTTCAGCCTGTGGCTGATAATTACTCAATTTCTGAAAAAGAGCGCCTGTATCTGTACGCACATATTGAGGTGAAAGTCTGTTGAGCGCGTAGGACATCATGTCTAACCTGCAATTTTCGCAGGAACAAACCTCGGGCATTGTGGGCAACAGTTTCTTGAGCTGGTATTCCACGGCATCCTCCATGATATTTTTTAAGCCTTCCATTCCAAACTCCCTCCCCCATCTACTGATAATTCTATCATAGTACATTTTTTCCAAAGAATCAATTGCTATTGCTTATAAAAAGGGGAAAAAAGAGGAATAATTTACGCATTTGTACAATATTACCCGCACTTGCTTTTTTTCAAAAGAATGGTATCATAGAGTCGGAAACTCGCGTTGCGTCCGTAATTTGCAGCTATTTTAAATATGAAGGGATATTGATATGGTTATTGATGTGCTATATGATACATGTATTGACGGTATAAGGCTCTTGCCTTTTCTTTTTTTGACTTATCTGGCAATGGAATGCATGGAGCACTGGACAGGAGAAAAGATGCGGAAGGTGATCGGGAGATCCGGCAAAGCGGGTCCCGCCATTGGCAGCTTCCTGGGTATTTTTCCGCAGTGCGGGTTTTCTGCGGCAGCGGCTAATCTCTATGCCGGAAGAATTATTACTACCGGAACGCTGATTGCCGTTTTTTTATCGACTTCCGACGAGATGCTGCCTGTTATGCTGTCCGAAAATGTTGGAGCATCCATGATTGCAAAGATTCTGTTTTTAAAAGTCTGTTTTGCTTTGGCAGCGGGATTTTTAGTGGATTTTGCTTTTCGTAAGAAGGAAGAGCCGCAGATTGAGCATTTCTGTGAACGGCATCACTGCCATTGCGAGAAGGGAATCTTAGCTTCTGCGGTAAACCATACATGGAGAATTTTCTTATATATATTGGTGGTTTCCTTTGCTTTGAATTTTGTCATCGCGCTGATTGGTGAGGAGGCTTTGGCGGCAGTAATTCTTGATAAGCCGTTTCTTGGTTTGTTTGTCGCGGCCTTGGTGGGAATGATCCCGAACTGCGCTTCCTCCGTGATTCTTACACAGCTTTATCTGGAAAACGTGCTGGGTGCAGGAGCGTTGATGGCTGGCCTTTTATCGGGATCGGGAGTGGGCTTTCTGGTGCTTCTTGGAGTGAATGATGACAGGAAAGATAATTTGCGGATTTTTGCGCTTCTGTATGGGTTTGGCGTTGCCGCGGGAGCGCTGGTTGAGGTGTTGGGCGTGGTTTTTTAGAATTGTGGAAATTCATGCAGGTATGTTTATGTACCCCTATAGGTTGTGAGCAGCTCAGCCCGCGCCATTCGCAAAGCCGCAGCTTCGCTGCTTTCCCGCTGCTGCGCAGCTAACTTTGCTCATAAGAAGGCGCTAATCTCATGCCCCCGTCTGTTCGTGGAAATCATGCTTGCATGAATTTCCACGAACAGACGGGGGCATGGCTGAGCTGAATATACAAAAAAAGAACCGTCCCCAGAGCTCTTGCGTCTCCAAAAACAGTTCTTCCGCGTGCACCGCCAGGGGCTCGAACCCTGGACACCCTGATTAAGAGTCAGGTGCTCTACCAACTGAGCTAGCGGTGCATATCTCTTTTGTATCAGCTTGACCGAGGATTGTGCTTACTCGCTCAACGCAAGACTCATTATAGTATAATGTTTTCCATAATGCAAGTATTTTTTAAAGAAAATTTAAGAAAATTACAATTTTTTTTAGGATTTGCATTTGACGGGCCAAAATGATACATTATTCGTAGCTATTGATTGGCTTTTAAGGATAAGACAGGAGAGAGGGCGGGAGCTATGATTTTTGAAAGTCACGCGCATTATGATGATGAGGTCTTTGATGCGGACAGGGAGGAACTGCTTGGTTGTCTTGCGGCAAACGGGATCGGAACGGTAATCAATATTGGAGCCAGTATGGCCGGAAGCGAGGCTACGGTAAAGCTGGCCGGGCAATATTCGTTTATATATGGAGCGGTTGGCGTGCATCCGAGCGAGGTGGAGGAGCTGAACGAGGAGAAAATGGAACGTCTGCGCGTTCTTTGCGGTCACGAAAAAGTAGTGGCGGTGGGGGAAATGGGATTGGACTATCATTACCCCGAACCGGCAAAAGCCGTGCAGAAGGAATGGTTTGAGAGACAGCTTGCGCTTGCGGGAGAGGTAAAGCTTCCTGTCATCATCCATTCCAGGGAGGCGGCAAAGGATACGCTCGATATTATGCGGGCCAATCATGCGGGAGAGATCGGCGGCGTGGTGCATTGCTTTTCCTACGCAAAGGAGACGGCGAGAGAATATCTGGAGATGAATTATTATTTCGGAATCGGCGGCGTGATTACTTTCCATAATGCGAAGAAGCTAAAGGAGGCGGTACAGTATATTCCGATGGATCGGATTCTATTGGAGACTGACAGTCCTTACCTTGCGCCCCAGCCGCACAGGGGGGAGCGCAATTCTTCGCTGAATCTTCCCTATGTAGCTGAGGCCATTGCGGAGCTTAAGGGGATTTCCCAAGAGGATGTGATTGAGATTACGGAGCAAAACGCGAGAAAGCTATTTGGGATTTGAGGAGAAGCATAGCGGACAGGCGGTCATGCATTTGAGCAAAAGGAAACGGGAGAGCCAAAGGAGAAAGAGGCGGTTTATATGGCTGATTTGGGAAATTTTACTAACACATCGGAGATACTCAGGAAATACCAGTTCCGTATGCAGAAAAAATATGGACAGAACTTTCTGATTGATGCCAATATTCTCAATAAGATCGTGGAGGCTGCGCAGGTTACGAAGGAGGATAGCGTTTTGGAGATCGGCCCGGGTATTGGCACCATGACGCAGTATCTTGCGGAAGCGGCAAAGCGGGTGACGGCGGTGGAAATTGACAGGGGGCTGATTCCGATATTGGAAGACACAATGTCTTCCTATGACAACGTCACGATACTGTGTGAGGATATTTTGAAGACGGATTTTTCCGCGCTTGCAAAGGAAAACGGCGGTTGTCCTTTCAAGGTGGTGGCGAATCTCCCCTATTATATTACGACTCCCATTATTATGGCGCTTTTTGAGAGCCGTATGCCGCTTACAAGCATCACCGTAATGGTGCAGAGCGAGGTGGCGGAGCGTATGCAGACAGGGCCGGGAACAAAGGATTACGGCGCGCTCTCGCTGGCGGTACAGTACTATGCGAAACCGGAGATTGTGGCCAGGGTGCCTGCCTCCTGTTTTTTGCCGCGTCCGAATGTGGACAGTACCGTAGTGCGTCTGACAAGGTATGAGAAGCCTCCCGTTGCCGCACAGGACGAGGCTTTTCTTTTTGCTCTGATCAGAGCCTCCTTTAACCAGCGGAGAAAGACACTGGCCAACGGACTGGCTAACGCGGGGGGTCTTGGGGTGACGAGGAAACAGGTGGAGACGGTTTTGGAAAAGATGGGTCTGCCCTTGACAGTGCGCGGTGAGACGTTTACTTTAGAACAGTTTGCGGTGTTGTCGAATTTTCTTTTGCAGACGGGGAACTGAACGGATTTTGCAAGTGAATACAAGATAAGGTGATTTTTTGGCAGATCAAGGCCATATATTGGGAGAGGAGCCGCTTTTTTTCGACGGAATTTGTTTACATTGATTGGTGACTATGGTAAACTGAAACAGATATTGGGAGCATTATGTAGACAGATAAAAGAGTAAAGTACGTTGATGAGGTGAGCACCTTGGATAAATTTGAATACAAGGCCAGTGCGGATGAAATCAAAGCGCTGATTGCAGAAGGAGAATATGCGGAAGCGGTAAAGATTGCGGATAAAATCGACTGGCGCAGGGTCAGAAGTGTGATGATGCTGTGCACCATCAGCGATTTATATAAAATTAACAGACGTTTTCAGGAGAGTAAGGATATTCTTCTGATGGCGTATGAAAAACATCCTACGGGCAGACTGATTATTTATTCCCTGTGTGAGCTTTGTATCAAAATGGGCGAGTATGACCAGGCCAGCGAATACTATAAGGAGTTTGTGCAGATCGCGCCGAGAGATACGGGGCGGTATGTTTTGCAATACAGACTCTATGAGGCACTGGACGTCAGTATAGAAGAGCGGATTGCGATCCTTGAGGAGTTTAAAAAGCGGGAGCCAAGAGAAAAGTGGGTGTATGAGCTGGCTTATCTGTATCATCGAATCGGCTTTACGACTAAGTGCGTGGAGGAGTGCGATGAGATGTTCCTCTGGTTCGGGGAGGGCAGATACGTGATAAAGGCGCTGGAATTAAAAGCGCTGCATCAGCCTCTTAGCCCGGAGCAGCAGGAGAAATACGATGCTTTTATCGAGGGAAGAAGCGCCGGGGTAGATATGGACGAAGAGCCCGCCATGGAGGAAGAACCCGAGGACGACGATATTTCGGGAGACTTGCAGGAGGCGGATGAAGCTTATTCCGGGCAGGATGACGACGAGGAAGAGGAAGAAGAGATTGCAACTGCGCCTACCACGGAACTGCCGGAAGTCAAACCGGTGGATGTGGGGCAGTACAATACGATCAATTTGCAGATGGCTCTGGCGGAGAGCATGAAAGAGGTTTTGTCGGTAAACACGGACGAACCGGAGTTGATGGACGAGCCGGAGGATGAGGGAGAGACGCCGGACGAACCGGAAGTGTCTGAGGAAGTCGAGGAGGCTAAGCTTTACGTACAGGAGCCTGAGGAACCGGAGGAAGCCGGGCAATATGTGAGGCTCCGGCAACACGCGCCGGAGCCGGAAGAGGTTTCGGAGCCGGCAAAGGAGCCGGAGGAGAGTCAGGGCAGCACAGAAAAGTCTATCGCGGAGACGCTTATCGCGCCTCTTTTGGAGGAGACTGCCAAGCTTCCCGTCGAAAAAGCGCTTGTACAGGAGAAGAAGCAGAAAACCAGCGCAGAGATGGTGCGGGAGGGTAAGAAACTTTTTGATACACAGAAGATTATCGCCGAGATGACGAAGGAGGCGGAGAGGCTGCAGGCGAAAGCGCTTCGCGAACAGGCCAGAGCGGCTTCCAAGTCTTCGGAGATGGAGAAATATCTCTCTCAGGAGTATGACGGACAGATCAGCCTCGTTGTGCCCGAAAGTGAGATGGTGGAGAAACAGATCACCGGACAGCTCAGCATTGATGACATTATGGCTGAGTGGGAACAGACAAAAAGGAGCAACGAAGAAAAGCGGATGGAGGATGTCCGTCAGCACATCCTTGCGCAGACGGGCAGTTTGTTTGCAAACTTTGACGAGGCCACAAAAAACGGTCTTTTAGAGGAGCTCGAGAGAGCTTTTATGGCGGCGATTATGAAAGAGTCCGGCAAAAATCTCAAGGTGAAGCCTGCGCCGAAGCAGGCAGCGCCGAAGAGAGAAATTCCTGTACCCGAGCCGGAGAGAGAGCCTGTAAAGGAAGAGGTAGAGCCGGAAGCTGAGCCGGAAAAGAAACCTGCAAAGGAAGGGCAAAAGCCGGGGAAAAAATCTGCGGAGAAAGGCAGGACCGAGCCGAAAGAGAAGCCGGCTGCGGGAGCGGTACAGGCGGAATCCGAGGAGGATACGGTGAAGGGCAGAGAGCTGAGCCCGGAGGAGCAGGAACTTTTCGGCAAATTTGTCCACCAGAAAAAATCAAGAAGACAACTGATTCATGTCTTGGATAATATGAGTCTTGCCTCCTGCACGGGCAATGTTGTTATCACCGGTGAGGAGGAGACAACGGCGTTGTCGCTTGCGAAAGCGCTTGTACGTGATATGCAGTACAATGACAGCAATTTTTCCGGGAAAGTGGCCAAGATCGAAGGGCATGTCCTGAATAAGAAGGACGTGGAGGCGACTTTTGGAAAACTGGATAACGGCGCGCTTATTATTGTGGAGGCGGAAAAGCTGAAACATAATACGGTGGCTTCCATGATCAAAGTGCTGGAGAAAGAGAATATGGGCCTGCTGGCTCTTATGGTGGGAACAAAGGAGGAAATAGACGGAGTATTTGCGAAAAACGATGCGCTTGCAAACAATTTTAACCTCCGGATCGATATCGAGCCGTTAGATAACGAATCTCTGGTTTCTTACGCGAAGCAGTATGCGGAGGATATGGAGTATTCTATCGACGAGTTTGGCATATTGGCGCTTCACACGAGGATTGCGGACAGACAGACAAGCGACCATGAGGTGACTTTAGCCGAGGTGAGGGATTTGGTGGATGAGGCCATCGGGTATGCAAACAAAAAAACGCCGAAACATTTTATGGATATTTTGCTTGCGAAGAGGTATGATGAAGAGGACATGATCATATTGCGAGAAAAAGACTTTATGCATTACTAGTGCGCCATTTTCCAATTAGCTACACTTTTTTTGCTTGCCAGTATTCCTTTCTACTGCGTTGTTTTCGGCGGGCGTGCCACCGCATCGCCTCCCTCAAACGCCTTGTATAAGGAAATTCTGGACTTCGCAAAAAATGTATGCAATTGGAAAATGGAGCACTAAAACGGTCTTATATTATTTTTAATAAAACAGGGGGTAAGTTATGGCAGTAAAGAGAGGGGCCAAGTCGTCGGAAGTGCAGAAAACGCAGGAAAAGGCGACGACAAAGGCAAAGAAAGCGGAGAAGGAGACGCTTGAGGAGGTATTCATCTCCGAGGCAGATCAGTATGTGTTTGCGCAGGGTTCACACTACGACATTTATAAAAAGCTGGGTGCACATCCTTCCGTGGAAAACGGTGTAAAGGGTATGTTTTTTGGTGTTTGGGCGCCCAATGCGGCCAGCGTTCATGTGATAGGCACCTTTAACGGATGGGATGAAGAGAAGGATGAGATGGAAAAGCTGGGGCCCGGCGGTATCTATAAGCTTTTTATTCCGGAAGTGGGGGAGAACGAGCTTTACAAATTCCTGATCCGAACGCCTGCGGGAGAAAAGCTTTACAAGGCGGATCCGTTTGCGAACTATGCGGAGATGCGTCCGGGCAATGCTTCTAAAACCTTTGATATCAGTAAGTTTAAGTGGACGGACGGCGCATGGATGACAGCCAGAGAGGGCAAGGATTACAATCAGGAGCCCATGGCGATCTACGAGTGCCATATCGGTTCCTGGATGAAGCATCCGGACGGAACCGAGGAAGGGTTTTACAATTACCGTGAGTTTGCGGATCGGGTTGTGGACTATCTGACCGAAATGCATTATACTCATATAGAGCTGATGGGGATTGCTGAGTATCCCTTTGACGGCTCCTGGGGATATCAGGTGACGGGATATTATGCACCCACCTCCAGACATGGTGATCCCTCAGACTTCATGTATTTGATCAATAAGCTCCATAAACATAAAATCGGCGTTATTTTAGACTGGGTGCCGGCCCATTTTGCGACGGACGCGCATGGACTTGGCCGGTTTGACGGGCAATGTATTTTCGAGCATCCCGATCCGAGAATCGGGGAGCATCCTGACTGGGGCACAAAGATTTTCAATTACGCGAAAAATGAGGTCAGAAATTTCCTGATTGCGAATGTTCTCTATTGGATCAGGGAGTATCATATTGACGGTATCAGAATCGACGCCGTGGCGTCCATGCTGTATCTGGATTACAGCAAGCAGGAAGGACAGTGGGTGCCGAATAAATATGGCGGCAGAGAGAATCTGGACGCGATTGAGTTCTTTAAGCACTTAAATTCCGTGGTACATGGCGCTTATCCCGGTTTTCTCACGATCGCGGAGGAGTCCACAGCGTGGCCTAAGGTGACGGGAAAAGTGGAAGAGGACGGTCTGGGATTCAGCTTTAAGTGGAATATGGGCTGGATGCATGATTTTTGCGAGTACATGAAGCTTGATCCGTATTTCCGCAAGAACAATCATTATGCCATGACATTTGCCATGAGCTATAACAACAGCGAGAATTATATCTTGCCTCTCTCCCACGACGAGGTGGTACACTTAAAATGTTCAATGGTCAACAAGATGCCCGGATATCCTGTGGATAAGTACGCGAACCTGCGGGTGGGCTACAGTTATATGATGGGACATTCCGGTAAAAAACTTCTCTTCATGGGACAGGATTTCGGCCAGGAGAGGGAATGGAGCGAAGCGAGAGAGCTGGATTGGAATTTGCTTGGCGAAGAGCAGAACAAAGGTATGCAGGAGTATGTGAAGGAACTGCTTGCCATGTATCAGAAATATCCGGTTTTGTATACCATCGATAACGATTGGGCCGGCTTTGAGTGGCTTAACGCCGATGACGCGGAACGCAGTACTTACAGTTTCTACCGCAAAGATAAGACGGGGAAAAACAACATTATGTTCGTGCTCAATATGACGCCCATGATGTGGGAGAATTATAAAGTCGGCGTGCCTAAAAAGAAAAAGTATAAGCTTTTGTTGAACAGTGACGAGAAGCGTTTCGGCGGACAGGGACATGAGATTCCCCCGGAGATCGCCGCAGTGAAGGAACCGTGCAATTTTAAAGATTACAGCATTACTTTTGATTTGCCTCCCTATACGGCTGCTATATTTGTATTTTAATTTCGCGTAATAAGTATTAAATTTTTTTTTGAGACATATGATATTAAGAACCACACATTCATGCGGATATGGGTGTGTGGTTTTGCTTTATACGAGCAGGCCGAAAACGGAAGCGTTGTTTCGTGAAACAGTGAAGGAGAAATGTTATGTGTACAGCAACGGCATTTAAAACAAAGGATTTCTATTTTGGACGTACCTTGGACTACGAATTTACCTACGGGGATCTGGTCACGATTACGCCAAGAAATTATCCGTTCCGTTTTTTGGAAGAAGGGACGTGGAATACCCACTATGCCATGATAGGCATGGCATGTGTGAAGGAAGACTATCCCCTGTATTATGATGCGGTGAATGAGAAAGGGCTGGGGATGGCCGGGTTAAACTTCCCCGGGAGCGCGGTTTACCGGAGAAGAGAGAACGGTAAGGATAACATCGCGCAGTTTGAGCTGATACCCTGGATTCTTGGCCAGTGCGCTACGGTGAAGGAAGCGCGGGAGCTTCTGTCCCGGATGAATCTGACAAATATTTCTTTCAGCGACGATCTTCCGGCGGCGCAGCTACACTGGCTTCTCTCGGATAAAGAGGAGTCCATAGTGATTGAGTCGGTGGAAGCGGGACTTAAGATTTATGATAATTCCGTAGGCGTACTCACGAATAATCCGCCCTTCGATATGCAGATGGCGGCTTTGCGAAATTATATGGCCTTGTCTGTAAGGCAGCCGAAGAATACTTTTGCGCCGGGACTTCTCCTCGAAACTTACAGCCAGGGAATGGGAGCGATCGGGCTTCCGGGGGACTTGTCGTCGCAGTCCAGATTTGTCAGGGCGGCGTTTACTAAGATGAATTCCGTCTGTGGCGAGAGCGAGGCGGAAAGCGTAGGCCAGTTTTTTCATATTTTGGGTTCCGTAGACCAGCAGCGCGGATGTTGTGAGCTGGATAATGGCAAGTGCGAATATACCATCTACACGTCCTGTTGTAACGCGGACAAAGGGATTTATTATTATACTTCCTACGGCAATCACCAGATTACGGGCGTCGATATGCACAAAGAAAATCTGGATGGGGATAAACTCGTGATCTATGAGGCGGTTAAGGAAGAGCAAATCAGGATGCAGAATGGATAAGATATACAAATCAAATGGATAAACGATGAAAAAAGGTTAAGAAACCGCCAAACTATGCCGAAATAAAGGGTGAATGTAAAAACATTCGCCCTTTCATGTGTTTAAAATTTATAAAACCACTACATTTTGTATGAGGATCACCTATGAAAATTACGTTTGACCACAGTATTGTAAATCAAAATGTAGACAGGGCGACAACTTCATATCGGGACACCCGGGCGACGAAGACGGAGCGCACGGGTGATTACGCATTAGACATTTCTGGCACAGTTATGGATAACAACGCTTATGGAGGTCACGGAAAGACCGCAGAAGAGGTTATGCAGGATGCGGGGGCTATCGACGTGGCCACGCAGACAGACTATATGACAGTGATGTCTAATACTATGTCCGAGGAAGATTTTTCCCGCTTACAGCAGGAAGGGTACTGTCCCGGAGATATGGAGATCGAGGAAGTTGTCACCATTGTCGACAAAATCAAGGCGGAGCTTTTAAAAGGCGGCACGGAAGTAGCCGGTTATACGGATAATCTGGATGCGGATACGCTCAGGCAGATTACGGGAAGCGAAGCATTTGCGCGGGAGCTTGCAGAGCAGTTTAGGGCGCATGATATTCCTCTCACCGCAGAGAATGTCAGGGCGGCAAAGCAGGCGTTTGAGAGAGCCATGCAGACAGGGCAGCCCGGTGAAGGCGCCGTGAAATATATGGTAGAGAACGGGATGGAGCCTACCATCGACAACTTTTACATGGCGGGGCATAGCGCCGCTACGGACAGTCACAGGCAGGGCCACGGTTACTATGCCGCAGATAATACAGGTTATTACGCGAAAAAGGCGGAAGATTACAACTGGGAACAGCTTCGTCCACAGATCGAGCGCATACTTGAGGAGGCCGGGCTTGAGACGAGCGAGGAGAATGTGCAAAGCGCGCAATGGCTGATCGGCGTGGGAGTGCCGCTTACAGCGCAGGTGATGGAAACCTTTCACGAGATAGAGCAGGCAGGAGGGCCAAAGAGCAGGGAACAGATTCTCTCCGCGGTGGCGGCGGCGATCTCCGACGGGAAAAAGGCGGGGGATGCCAATCTGGCTGACGGCAGAAGCAATTTGGAGCGCGCGGCGGACTATGCGGCGGCATATGGACAAATCAGCGATGAGGCTGTGGATTTGGCCGTGTCCGAAAATCAGGAATTGAACCTGCGCAATCTGGCGAAGGCGCAGGAGAAGATCGAGCAGGGAAACGTGAGAGAGGATGTACCTGCAGCGGTTACCCAGAGACGTCAGCTGGAGGAAGTGCGGCTGATGATGACGATTGAGGCGAACCGGAAGCTGATTGCGAGCGGTTATTCGATAGATACCGTAGAGCTGGAAGCGTTGGTGGAAGCCTTGAAGAAGCTGGAGCAGGAACAGAACCAAAAACTTTTTGGGGATACAAACGCTGCTGCGGCTGCAGAAAAGGCGGCGCTTTACGATGAAGTGCAGTCAAAGGTTTCGGAGATTCCCTATTTACCTGCGGCGGTGCTCGTGCGATATGTGGACGGCACGGAAGCTTTCACGCTGGACAGTGTACACGGGAACGGTACGGCGCTCAAAAATGCTTACGAGGCAGCCAGAGAGTCCTACGAGACTTTGATGACTGCGCCGAGGGCGGACATGGGCGATTCCATCCGCAAGGCATTTCGGAATGTGGATGATATTCTGAGAGATATGGGTCTTGAAACCAACGAGGAAAACCGCAAAGCCGTGCGGATATTAGGCTACAACAGTATGGATATCACGGATGAAAATATGGACGCCGTGAAAAAGTACGACATGGAGTTGCAGCAGACCATCCGCAGAATGACGCCGGCGGCTTCCTTACAGGCCATCAGGGACGGCAAGAATCCGTTGACCATGACGATGTCCGAGCTGAATCAGTACTTGGATGAAAACGGCGTGGCCGATGCGGCGAAAGAGGAGAAGTTCAGCAAATATTTATATAAACTGGAAAAGAGCCACGCGGTGAGCGAGCAGGAGAGAGAGGCGTACATAGGCATTTACCGCATGTTCCGCCAGCTTGAAAAGACGGACGACGCGGCGGTAGGAAGCCTCTTGAAAGAGGGAGCGCAGATTTCTTTCGGCAATCTCCTGACAGCTATGCGCAGTACGAAAAGACAGGGGATGGATTACCGGGTGGATGACGGGTTTGACGGTGTGGATGCCGTTGCCAAAAACAAATCCATCACGGATCAGATATTGAGCGGTTTCCCGGAGCTTGGACAGGAGAGCGCGCAGTCGGGCGGTTTCGGGCAGCAGGGAGAACAGAGTGCGGAGCAGTCGGAAAGCTATTACCGTATGCTTGCGGGGCAGATCGCCGATTCCATGGAACCGGAGTTATTAGCGGAGACGAATCTAACGGCGGAGACGACGATGGAAGCCTTTGCGGATATGGTGAGGCAGCAGGCGGCGGACGCTTCGCTGGATCAGGCTTTCATGCAGGAGCAGTTACAGTCGTACCGCGGACTCGAAAACATGGAAGAGGCCGTTGTACAGGAGCTTGTGGCCTATAAGCAGCCCGTAACGGCAAACAATCTCGAGGCTGCCTGGGCGCTTCGGAAAAAACCGGGCGCCTTGTATCGAAAGCTCCGGGACCTTGAGGACAATGCGGGGCCTTCGAAAGATGTGGGGAAAGCGGAGCATCTGATTGAAAGTCTGACTGACAAGGAGAGCGCGCAGGAAGCGTACGAAGAGGCTGCCGGGGCTTACTCGGAGCTTTTGGAGGAGGCGATGGATGCGCCAAAGGATTATCTGGATCTTCGCACCTTGCAGAGTTGTAAAAAGCAGCTTGCCCTTGCGGGGAGCCTTGCGAGAGAGGAAAATTACCAACTTCCCGTGGAGATAAACGGCGAACTGACGGCCATCAACTTAAAGGTTCTTCACGGCGGCGACGCCGGCAAAGTGAGTATCACGGTGCAGACAGAGCAGTACGGACAGATTACGGCGAAATTTTCATTGAAAGAACAGTCGATTTCCGGCTATATAGCGTGCGACACGAAAGAAGGCGTTGAGTGGCTTCAGGGCAGAGAGGAAGACATGAAAAATGCCCTTGCGGCTGCCGGGGAAAACGGGCAGGAGAGAAAGACCGGAAATATAGCCGTTATGTACAGCAAAGGAATAAACGGCGATGATTATACGAGGGAAGATACGGACGGCAGCGCGGGGGGACAGACAGCGGAGCTGTATCGGATAGCAAAGACATTTATTACGGCGTTAACGGCATAAAGGAAGTGCGAAACGCTTCGGAATGGAGGAAACAGAGATGAAGATCAGTTATAACGCGGCGGCAATGCGCGCGAGCAACGCATTAAACGCATCGGACAGCAAGGTGTCCCTGTCATTACGGCGCCTTTCTTCCGGACTTAAGGTAACGGCATCAAAAGATAACCCGTCAGGCTATGCCATCGGCAGAAGAATGAATACTCAGATTGTGGGATTGGATACGGCAAGGCAGAGTTCGCAGAACGGTATTTCGGTAATTGAGACGGCGGACGGCGCTCTCACCGAAGTACACGAGATGTTACAGAGAATGAACGAGCTGGCTGTGAAGGGCGAGACGGGAACGCTTACGACCAGTGACCGGATGATGATCGATCAGGAAGTAAAGGGGTTAAAGGCGGAGATTACAAGAATTTCCACGGACACGCAGTTCAACGGCCAGACACTTCTGGACGGGACGTTTGACCTGCGGGGCTACAGCAAAAATAATAACCAGGTTCGGGTGGATTACTATTCGGATGAAGTGATCCCGAAGGAATATATGATCGATGCGTTGACGGTTGATTTCGACGCGGAGGGAAAGATTGATGAGAACTCGGTTAAAATAGCTCTTAGATCTTCCGGCGCATATGCGTTTCCGGCAGGAGTGGAGGTATCTGAGGTAAAAGATTGCAAAATTACACTTAAGGGACCGTTGGATTTTAAAATGACTTTGGAAGTTGAAAAACCTACCACTCTTCCGGGTACGGTAGATTTGATGCAGAGTGCGCCGAATGCGACGAATGTTACGGTTCCCACATTTAATGCGGTATATACCGCTACCGGAACGCCGCCGGCGCCTGTATTGGATCTGGCAGCTACCCAAAATAATTTCGCGACCGCGATACAGGGTTCCACTACCATTCCGCAGGACGCGACGATTTCTTCTGTGATCAAAGACGATGCGACAGGCGCCGATACGTTGATTATTACAAATGACAGTGGCTTTAGATTAGAGCTTCCCGCGCTTAACAGGCCGACGCTGCCTGCGGGTACAGCTCCGGGGACGGCTGTCAATGCCGCTGTGCCGGGCGCTACGGTACAGCCGACGATAGGGTTGGCGCTTGATATTACCGGTATTGGCGCTATGGACACTCAGACCGGTGCGAATGAGGGGCAGCAGCTTGCTATCCGTATTCCCACGATCTCCCTGAACAGGATGGGTCTGGAAAATACGAGAATGACGACGTCGGAAGAGTGCGCGGAGGCGAACAAGTCGATTAAGGGTGCGATCCTATATGTATCGGATGCGCGAAGCAGGCTCGGCGCATATCAGAACCGCTTAGAGCATACAATCAATAACCTGGATGTTTCCAAGGAGAATATGACAGGGTCATACTCCCGTATCATGGATGTGGATATGGCGGAGGAGATGACCAACTATACAACGGAGCAGGTGATTTCCCAGGCGGCGGTTTCCATGCTCGCCCAGGCTAACGAGAGACCTTCCCAGGTATTGCAGCTACTCCAGTAAATATTTTACCGGGGAGGATAGCCCCGGGCTTTTAAAAAATCAGGATTGGTGAGGTTATGCTATGACTAAGGAATTAAAACAGGAATATACCCTGCGGATTACGCAGGCCAATAAAACCCAGCTTATTACGATTTTGTATGAGATGACGCTGCTCTATGTCGACGAAGCCAGGGCGGCTTTCTCGTCGGGTAACAGGGATGGTTTCAAGAACGCAATCCGCAGGATACAGGGATGTATGTGCGAACTCATGGATTCTCTTAATCTGGAATACGAGATCGCTCAAAATCTTTTACAGCTTTATCTTTATATTAACAGAGAAGTAGCGTCTGCGGCGCTGCACTATAATCCGGAGAACCTGGGACATGTTCGTCCCATTGTTGAAAAGCTGGCAGCGGCCTATAGGCAGATTGAGGCGCAGGACGTTACGGGTCCCGTTATGGGGAATACCCAGACTGTGTATGCGGGACTGACCTACGGCCGGGATACGCTTGTGGAAAATACCGCGGATCCTGCCAGCAACAGGGGTTTTTGCGTGTAACCGTTTCATTTGGAACGTTACATAATATTCACATCAGCGTTAAGGGGCGGAGATCCTTAGCGCGTTCCTCCTCTGGCAGCGGATCAATTTCCGCTGCCTTTTGCAAAAGGTATTTATAGCGTTTCATTACAGCGTTCAGCTCGAAAATATAGCAGTCGATCAGATCCGGATCCGTTGCATTGTCAAATCCGGAATAAGCGTTTTCCAGTGCGTTCCTTGCCAGTAGAAGTTCGTCTCTTAGCGTTAGCTTTTGCCTGTCCACGATCACATCACTTTCTTTGGGAATACAGGGTCTTTGTCTGAAAATGATTTTCATATTGGGCCATCCTTTCTATTTATTACCAGTTTAGGTAAGAATTTCCAGAAATATTCATGTAATATTGCGGACAGCCTGCACATAAGCTTTAAAGAGACAAGGGCAGGAGGCAAAAGATTTATGGGAAATATGGGTGGTATGGCGGCAATCTTAATCGTATGTATGATCGTTTTAGGTATCGGGGCAATGGGCCGTAAGGTGGAGTGGCTGATCAACTTTATTCTCCGTGCGGTGATGGGAACGGTTGGCATTTATGTGCTTAATTATATGCTTGCGGCAAGGGAAATGACGGTGGCGGTCGGGATCAATCCGCTTACGGTTTTGACAACCGGAATCCTCGGATTTCCTGGGGTTGCCGTACTTTACGGCATTCATTTTTTTAAAATATTGTGAGAATTTCACAAAAATAAGTTTTTTTAAAAATAACTATAGACAAGACCGGAAAGTGTGCTATAATTCAAGTCACAACTCAAGAAATTCTATGTGAAATCCCAATCTGCGGGAATCACGTTTCAAGCCATTTGGCGTCGGGAAAATCTCCCAATTATTTCGTTGAGTCAATTAATTAAAAATGGGGGTGGTCTAATTGGACTGAATGTTTGTGAAAATGTTTTACTTCTTCTGCTTTTGCTTTCCGCATTGTCGGATCTTGCAACGGACCGGATTCCTAACGGCTTTGTTCTTTTGGGCATAGCGACCGGAATCTCGGCCAGCTTCCTATCCGGTCGGGGATTAGCGGACACCCTGACATCTATGTTCTTAGCTTTTCTGCTCATGTATCCACTGTATATGATAGGCGTGCTCGGTGCGGGTGATGTGAAGCTGTTTATTCTAATTGGAAGTTTTCGCGAGGCGGGGGAATTTATAGTTGTATTGGCGGGAGCTTTTGTAATCGGGGCGGGATTTTCGATTGTTAAACTTGTCGCGGAGAGAAACGGCAGGGAAAGATTTCGGTACTTTTTTTCTTATCTGGCCGATATTGTGCGGACGGGGCATTGGAAAATTTACGGCGAGAATTTGAGACAGGATTATCACACCTACCGCAAAAACAAGATACATTTTGCGGTGCCGATTTTACTCAGTACGGTGTGCAGAATAGGAGGCATATTTTGAAAAAAAGAATAATGGCGATCTGTGATGCGGAGGAGGGCTATGCTTTCCGCATGGCGGAATATCTTCTGGATAAAGTGAAACTGCCGTACACATTACATTTGTTCACGGCAGTGGAAGAGCTCGAAAAATTTGCCAAAAGAGAGGAGATTGAGATTCTTCTCATTGCGGAAAACGCGTGGCGCATGTTGAGAGAGGCGTACATAAAACAGCAGGTAACGCAGATGTTTCTCCTGCAGGAGAGCGAGAGCGTGGAGCAGGAAGGAATGCAATGCATCAGCAAATATCAGTCACCGGAACAGGTGGTACAGAAAATGCTGGATTCCATAGCGGAAGGAAGCGGATGGAAGGAGATGCCGGAGGCCCCTCAGTCGTCGGTTCAGATGATAGGAATTTATTCGCCTGTGAAGAGATGCCTGCAGACCTCTTTCGCATTGTCGTTGGGGCAGCTTCTCGCCAAAGAACACAAAACCCTTTATATGAATTTTGAGATGTATTCCGGGCTTGGCGAGCTTTTGCGGCGGCAATATGAGGCGGATATGCTGGATGTCATGTATTACTTTCAAAGCGCCAGGGAAAAGCTTGCACTGCGGCTTCCCACAATTATTCAAAATGCGGGGGGACTGGATTACATACCGCCTGTGCAGTACGCGACAGGACTTAAGGAGATTCCGGGAGAGCAGTGGCTTTCCCTTTGTAAGGATATTGCCGCAATCGGTGAGTATGAGTATATTATTTTGGATTTGGACGATGGGATAGACGGGTTGTTCGAGCTTTTGAAAAGCTGCCGGAAGATCTATACCATCACGAGAGAGGACGCTTTTGCGGCCGCAAAACTCAGGCAGTATGAACGGATGCTGCAGCTCGGGGAGCTTCAGGAGATAACGGAAAAAACCGTGAAATGCCGTTTTCCGATTTTCAAGGAGCTGCCGTCGAGCCTGGATATGATGACGCACGGCGAGCTGGCGGGCTATGTAAAGTCGATTATCAAGGAGGATCTTTATGAGTAACGCGGAGGAAAGGCGGCGGAATTTAAAAGAAAGGCTTTTGGAGAGCATCGACTATTCCAGGGAGAGCAGTGACGAGGAAATTTGTGAACTGATAGACGAGATGCTTGTGAGAGAGGGGCGGGAGCGACCGTTCTCCTTGTCGGAGAGAAGGAGACTTCGCAAAGAGCTCTTTCATGCCGTCCGCAAGCTGGATGTCCTGCAGGAGTTAGTGGACAATCCGCAGGTGACGGAGATTATGATAAACGGCCCGGACAGAATCTTTATCGAGAAAAACGGCAGGCTTTTTGAGAGCGAGCTTCATTTCGAGAGTGAGGAAAAACTGCAAAACGTGATCCAGCAGATTGTGTCTGAGTGCAACCGGGTGGTCAACGAGGCGTCTCCCATTGTGGACGCCAGGCTGTCAAACGGCGTGCGCGTCAATGTGGTTTTGAATCCCGTCGCGCTAAACGGTCCCATCGTGACGATCAGAAGGTTTCCCGACAAGCCAATTACGATGGAAGATCTGGTGTGCTTCGGCTCGATCACCGAAGAAGCGTGCAGATGGCTGCACAAGCTTGTGCAGGCAAAGTACAACATATTTATCAGCGGCGGCACGGGCTCCGGTAAGACCACGTTTTTAAACGCTTTATCAAACTATATTCCGGAGGAGGAACGGATTGTAACAATTGAGGACAGCGCAGAACTGCAAATTAGAAATCTGCGGAATATTGTTTCACTGGAAACCAGGAACGCGAATGTGGACGGATGCCGGGAGATTACCATAAGGGATTTGATAAAAACGAGTCTCCGTATGAGGCCCAGTCGGGTTATCGTCGGCGAGGTGCGCGCAGGGGAAGCCTTTGACATGATGCAATGTCTGAATACGGGACATGACGGCTCCATGTCCACAGGACATGCAAACAGCTCCCAGGACATGTTAAGCCGTCTGGAAAATATGATTCTCATGGGAATCGAAATCCCCCTGGAAGCCATCCGCCAGCAGATTGCTTCGGGAATCGACATCATTGTTCACCTTGGACGTCTGCGGGACAAGTCGAGAAAGGTGCTGGAAATCGTGGAAGTACAGGGATATGAAAACGGAAAAATAGTTCTTAATCCGTTATATCGTTTCGAGGAAGAGGGGGAGACGGGAGGGGGAAAAATTCTCGGAGCGCTGAAAAAGAAGGGAGAGCTTACCTATGTCGAAAAACTACAGTCTGCCGGATTATGCTGAATATCACTTTTCACTGAAGGAGGGGCTGCTTGTCTGTCTGGAGGGGGCGGTTCTGGTGGCGATGATCGGTTATTTTTTCTACCATTCATGGATTGCCTGTGTCGCTTTGATTCCGGTATTTGTGCTGTTTATCAGGGAAAAGAAAAAGGATATGGCAAAAAAGCACAGGCAGGAGCTTAGTTTAGAGTTTAAGGATCTCGTTTTGGCGCTCTCGGCCAATACGAAAGCGGGATATTCTGTCGAGAATGCGCTGCGGGAGTCCTGCCGGGATATGGAGCTTCTTTACGGTACGGACAGTCCCATATGCCTGGAAGTGAGACATATGCTGCGGGGTATTGGAAACAATGTGGTTTTGGAAAAGCTTTTGTATGATTTGGGGATGAGAAGCCATCAGCCTGATATCAGACAGTTTGCGGATGTCTTTCTGATCGCCAAAAGAAGCGGCGGCAATCTGACGGAAATTCTCGAAAAGACAGCGGCGGTGATTGAACAGAAAATCGAGGTGGACAAGGAAATACAACTGATGATCAGCGCGAAAAAAATGGAACAGAAAATTATGAATTTGGTGCCTTTTTTGATCATTTTTTATATCGGAACGACCTCAAGGGGATTTTTCGATGTGCTCTATCACAACCTGATCGGAATTGTGGTGATGACAGTCTGTCTTGGTTTCTACGGGGCGGCTTACCTTTTGTCCAAGCGGATTGTGGAGATCGAAGTCTGACCGGGAACAAAACGGCCTGTGTGGCCGGCCGAGAAAGGGGATTTTATGGTATATATTTATATCGGTATTTTGGGATTATACCTTGTTTTGTTTTTGTTGTCCCTGAGGGAATCCGGGAATCCGTTCAGGAAAATGGCGGCCCATATTTACAGAAGGCAGCAGGGGAGACAAAACGGGGGAGGAAGTGAAAAAAGGAATTGGAGGAGGGCGCTCTATGTGAGACAGCTTGGGGATAAGCTGAAAATACTGCAGCCACAGATTGCGGTACAAAAACAGATAAGAGAACACTATCTGTCATTGTATGGAACCGTGCTCACTGTCGTATTTGTGGGAAACCTCCTTTGTCTGGCGGCCTGGCTCAGCGCCCGCAGCAATACGAAACTGGTCGATGGAAGCTGCCTTTTGAGAGGCGATTTCGGGGAGGGAGACGTGGAGGTGGGGCTTCGGGCCAGGATTCCGGGGGTTCAGGAAGAGATTTTTGATTATCTTCTGGAAGAGCGAAAGCTTACGGAAGAGGAACTGGAAGAGAGCTTTGCCGAAGCGGAAGCTTTGCTTCCCGGGGCGATTCTCAAGGGAAACGCCGATCTGGAAGACGTGAGGCAGGATTTGTCGCTTGTTTCTGAGTTACAGGGATATCCTTTTGGGATTACCTGGGAGAGCGACGCATATTCCCTGGTAAATACGGATGGAACAGTACATAACGAGGAGCTTGCGCAAGGAAAGGTTGTCACGCTGACGGCAAAATTTCGCTACGAGGACTGGTCGAGAGAGGTGCAGCTTTATGCGAAGATCAATCCGATTATCTATTCTCCACAGGAAGCGCTTCGGGCGCGGATGGAAGAGTTGTTGCGGGAGAGGGAGGAGAGCACGAGAAGCGAGGGGACGATGACGCTTCCCGGGCAAATCGGAACGGAGCCTGTTATCTGGCAGGAAATCATAGAGGACAGCAGCGGGTATTTTCTGATTTTGGTGCTTCTTGCGGCGGGCGTGCTGTATTGGGGAAAGGCCAGGGAACTTGACCAGAAGCTGGAGGAGAGGAAGCGGGAACTTCTTTTGGATTATCCGGAGCTTGTGAACAAACTTGCGTTGTATATGGGAGCAGGCATGACAATTAGAAACGCATTTTTGAAGATGGGGGAGGATTATAAAAAGCAGAAAGAAAGAAGAAAAAGATATGTATACGAGGAAGTGCTGATGACCTGTTACGAATTGCAGGGCGGCCGGTCGGAGACGGAGGCTTACGATCATTTTGGCAAACGTTGTCAGCTACAGCCCTATATCAGGCTTTCCGCGCTGCTGTCACAAAATATCAGAAAGGGAAGCAACGATCTTTTGCGGATGCTCAGGCAGGAGGCGGACAGCGCTTTTTCGGAGAGAAAGAGTCTTGCGAAGAAACTGGGCGAGGAGGCAGGTACGAAGCTGCTTTTGCCGATGATGATGATGCTTTGCGTCGTTATGGTGATCATCATGATCCCAGCCTATTTTTCGTTTGCACTAAATTAAACATGTTACCGGTAAACACACAACAAAACCGAAGGAGGAAAACAGATGATGAAAAGAAAAGAGAACAGGAGATTGAAAGGATTCCGGGATTTTTTACGGGAGGAGGAAGGCATGGGAACCGTGGAGATTATTTTGATCATCGTAGTGCTGATCGGACTGGTTATTATTTTCAAGACGCAGCTTCGCGAACTGGTGGAGAAAGTTTTTGAAAAGATTACCAAAGACAGCAACACGGTAATGGAATGAGGCGGGGATACATAACGGTATTCTTATCTTTGTCCCTCACATTGATCCTGTCCCTTGTATTCACCGTAATAGAAGGGGCACGGATCAGTGCCATCCGCATGAAGTTCGAATGTGTGACGGATATCGGTATGAATTCCGTATTAGCTGAATATCACAGGGAGCTTTTGGAGCAGTATGATTTGCTGTTTGTAGATACTTCCTATTGCGGCTCACATCCTGAAATCGCGAATACGGAGGTTCATCTTCGAAACTTTGCGCAGAAAAACCTGTATCCGGGGGAGAGAACGGGAATCTTTGGAAGCCGGGACTTTCTGGCTATGGATATGGAGGCGGTGGAAATCCAGGAATACTCCGTGGCCTCGGATGACGGCGGTGCGGTATTGAGGAGACAGGCCACAGAATATATGAAGGAGTATCCCCTCGGCGCGGTTTTGGACAAAATAGGACAGAATGTAGAGCTTTTGCAGGGATTTGGGATTGACTCTGCAGATGTGGGGGCGCAGAGGCAAAAATACGAATCCAGGATTGAGGCCATCGGGCTGCCGGAGGAGGAAGTGGAGGAGGGGAAGTATGAGAAAGTACCCTTGAATAATCCGGCGGACATCGCCAATGCCACAAGAGGAAGCGGCGTGTTAAATCTGGTGCTTCCGGATCCGTCCGCGGTATCGGCCGTAAAGGTGGATTTGGGGGAGTACCTCTCTTGCCGCACCGGGCGACTTGCGGGTACGGGGCTTTGCGAGGAAGCCGCAAAAGTGGGAGGAACGCCGGATGATCTCGTATTTCAGGCATATCTTTTTGAAAAATGTGGCAACTACGGGCAGGAGATGGACAAATCACTTATGAAATACCAGCTCGAATATATTCTGGCAGGGCAAGATACGGACTGGAAAAACTTAGAACAGGTGGCGAAGAAACTTCTCCTCTGGCGGGAAGCGGCCAATGTGCTCTACCTGTTTTCGGATTCGTCGAAGATGGCACAGGCACAGGCCATGGCAGCGGCGCTCACTGCGGTTATACTTTTACCTGAGCTGATGGAGCCGGTCAAATATACGATTCTGTTTGCCTGGGCATATGTGGAAAGCTTACAGGATGTCAAAACACTGCTTGGCGGAGGAAGAGTCCCCCTTGTCAAGACTGCCGCCGATTGGAAGACGGGAATTAACGCTATCAAAGATGTGAGGGGGAGCCTTACGGAGGATTCCGGTGGTAATGGTCTGAATTATAAAGAATATATGGGAATCATGTTCTTTTTGCAAAATAAGGAATTGCAGGCGGAGAGGGCCATGGACATTATGGAGATGGATATCCGGCGTACGCCGGGAAATGCGGAGTTTCGTCTGGACGGGTGCTTTGACTGCTATCAGGCGCGTTTGACGGTAGCGAGTCGGTTTGGGTATTCCTATGAGATGACAAGGAAATACGGATTCTATTAATTGGGAGGTGATGAAAGATGCTCTTTTTGCGATCACGTAACTTAAAAAATTCAAAATCGACAGCACATTCTCTCCAGGCATATCTTGAGGCACATCAAGGTAGTCAAGCTTTTCTATCAACTTTACGATTGCTAAAGAGGGCATCTTTCATCACCGCCCGAAAAAGAGGCTCCATGACATTGGAAGCGGCTTTCGCCTTGCCCTTTTTTCTCTTTGCGATATTGAATATTCTTTTTGCGGTAAATATCATAGGCGCGCAGAGCCGCATAAATGCGGCGCTTCACCAGGTTGGAAATCAGATGGCTTTTTCGGGATATGCCTATGAACATACGGTAGGGGATGCTCTGCCGGAGAGCCTGGCAAGCGTGGCGCTCTCGGAAGGCTACGCCAGAGGGAAGGTAATTGAATATGTCGGGCGTTCATATCTGGATCATTCCTGTGTGCAAAAAGGCGCGGGAGGGCTGTCTTTTGCAGGATCTTCTGTAATGGAGGAGGGGGATATCATAGACTTGAAAATATCCTATTGTGTGCAGCCCTTTGTGAAGCTGATGGGATTTGACGGGTTTCCCGTGTCCCAGCGTTACTATGGGAAGGCGTGGACAGGGTACGATAAAACGGGGCAGACCAGTGATATTTGCGGGGAAGATCCGATGGTATACATCACAAAGACAGGGTCGGTTTATCATCGGAGCAGAGGCTGTACCTATCTGAATCCGAAAGTGGAGTCCGTGTCCGCGGGGACAGTGTCAGAGAGACGTAACGCCTCCGGCGCCAAATACGCACCTTGTGGTACTTGCGGGCCAGGCGTCGGCAGCAGTGAGGTTTATATTACGAATTATGGAAGCAGTTATCATGGGCTGCTTAACTGTCCGGGATTAAAACGGACAATCTACACGGTACCGTTGTCGGAGGTTGATGGAAGAAGGAGGTGTTCAAAATGTGGATAGAGCTGTTATTGTTTTTGTTACTGGCAGTCTGCGCATTGTCTGACGGGTTGCGCAAGCAGATTCCGCTGGCTGTTGTGTGGTTGGGGATGCTGATCGCAGTTTGCTTTCAGGCAGTCGGTTATACGGAGGGGACAAGTATTGCCACCGCGGCATTTTCCCTGATACCAGGCATGGGATTTTTCCTGCTCAGTTTCCTTACGGGCGAGAAGGTCGGATATGGGGATGGTTGGGTACTTTTGATGATAGGGTTGTTTGTGGGTTTTTACCGTTGTTTTTTGATTATGATTCTTGGTCTTGTTGCGGAATCGGCTGTGGCAGTCGTTTTGCTGGTCGCAAAGAAGATACGGCGGGACAAAGAAATTCCGTTTTCCCCGTTTCTGCTTTTGGGAATGGGGGTGACAATGTGCTTATGAAAAAGACGGCAAAGGGGTATATGACGGTGGAGGCTGCTTTTCTGATCACCTGGACAATGTTTGTATTTGTACTCCTCATATATCTGTCCTTCTATTCCTATGACAAATGCGTCCTTTTTCAGGATGCCTATACGGTTTGTTTTAAGGGGAGTATTCAGAAGGATGAGAGGCAGGTAATACCTTACATAACCGCTCATATGCAGGAACAGTTCGGAAAGAAATATTTTGGTGTGGGAAAGGTGGTCGGGAAGGTTGAGAAAAACGGCCATACCACAAGCGTGACGGGAGAATGCCAGGTAAAAGTGCCAATCCGGCAGCTTTTTACTATGCAGGGCAGCGCCGGCTGGATAATTCGTACCAGAGCAAAAGCACAGATCATCAATCCCACAAAAGTAATTCGCAAATGCAGATGGGTTGGAAACATGATTTCGGAATAGAGAGGGGAGTACAAATGCTGGAAGTAAAATATTTCAGAGATTATAAACACAGTTATATGATTTTACAATGTACGGAAGACGCAAACAAAACCTATCAAGGGAGGCTGCTAACCTCCGGCAGGATCGGAGAGGTTTTGCGCTGTTCTCTGCGACACGTGAACGGTATGACATTTTATTATTACGATATCAGCTCCCGTACGACTCTGGAAAGTCTTTACAGGAGCAGAAAGTTAACTTTTACACAAGTGCGGGAATTGTTTGGACAGCTTTATGCCATCTATTGCAGTCTTGGAAACAATTTTATGGAAGAATCGAGGCTGGTACTTTTACCCGAATTTATTTTTTATGATTTTTCCAGGAAAAAATATATCGGATTATATTACCCTGACTACGAGGAGGACAAACCCTATGGGGCCCTTATGGATTTTCTTCTGGAACATATTGACGGACAGGATGAGCGGCTGACGGAATGCATGTATCAGATTTATGAGTTGGCGGAGGACAGCGAATTTTCCATTTGGGACGCGCTGCAGATTATGGGAAAAGCGGAGGAATCCGATCGGGAGGCCGGAAAAGAAGAAAAATTATTAATTGAGCGGGAGGGAGAGATGACTTTCATGTCTGAGAAACCTGTCTCCCAGGAAGAGAAAATAATGACTTTTGAAAATCCGGGAGAAAACTTTGACTTGTGGGAAGAAAGAGAAAAGGCGCCTGCAAAAAGGAAAAGCGCTTTCTCTCCCTTCCTGATGCTGTTGTCTGTCCTGGGTATTTTGGGAATAGGATATGTATATGTTTCCTTTGAATTGTCCGAGGAAGAAATCATGATTCTTTTCTCATGTGCCGTTCTGATGGGTATTTGCTTTCTGGCAGGTCTTGTGGGGACTTGTGGAGGAAGAAAAAGGAAAGAAAAAGGAAAAACGAAAAAAGAAAGCGAAACTTTCCTGCCGCAAGAAGAGATTTTTTCTTCTTCCGCGGAAATTGTTTCATTAGAGCAGGTGATTAAGAAAGACGCAGAACCTCAACCTGTCATGTTTCGAAAAGAGACGGGAGAAGACTTTTTGGGGAAAACGGAGGAGTGCGGCAATACCGTTTTTTTTGACAGCACGAAGTTGGCGGAGCATAAACTGTATGCACTGGGCAAAAAAAATAAAAACCATATCAAACTAACAAAGTTTCCTTTTACGGTGGGGAAAATGGCGGGTTGTGTGGAGTGTGTACTCATGGATGATTCGATCAGCAGAATTCATGCCAGATTTGAGAAAGTGGGGGATACTATTCAGATGACGGATATGAATTCTACCAATGGAACTTATAAGAACGGACTGCGTCTGCAGCCCCATGAGACTGTGGAAATTGAGCCCGGAGATGAAATCCGGTTTGGAAATTTGAATTACTGCTATCGGTGAGCCTGGATTGGCATACCAGGGACTTCAAAATATTTGAATAAGGAATCTGCTCTTATGCGAATTGCTTTATGAAAAAATTGCACAAACTATATCTTGTATATGGTAAGCTTTTTTTGCTTCTGTATGCCAATATTTTGTAACCTCGTCAAATTAACGTTATTACGCCTGTAATTTTTCTACAGACCAATCTTGAGAAAGCGGTTGCTTTTTGTTGCATTTGTATGATATATCTGTTGCATAGACCATTACGGTTTGTTAGCGGCATAATGAGCTGTCGGTTTTTTGGCGGCCGACTGTTTCGATTCTGACATTCACTTCTTTTATCATGTTACTTGCAAAATAACGATAGACTTTGCACTATCTATGGGTATAGCCCGTCATTTATTCCAGAAAGGAAAACAAGATTTGCTCTTTGCTTCATCTCGCGGAATCGGAGGTAACGTCTGTGGAGATTACCAATCCCGTTATTTTGGGGGAGGCTGTCAAGGACAAGGAATATCTGGCGGTCAGACCCGTTGTAAATGTTGGCTTTTTGGATTACACGTTGTTTGAGGAGAACCCTGAATTTTATGCCTGCTACAAATTGATTAATGTGAAAAATCATATAAAATACAGCGATGGCCTTACTTTATATGTGGTAGATTTGTCCCGGATTGATTTGGCATCCGATGAAGATAAGCAGTATCACATTCATGAGTGGGCGGCGTTATTTAAGGCTGTCACATGGGAGGAGATGAAAATGTTGGCATCCAAAAATGAATATTTGAGAGAAGCATCTGAGACTATTTTCCGCTTGAGTGCGGAAGAAATAGTTCGCAAACGGTGTCGTGACCGTGAGGAATACTATCAGGACATGAGAAGTTATGAGAGGAAAATAGAGCAGGATCGCAGAGAGTACGAGGAGGATAAAAAGAGCTACGAAAATAAAATAGAACAGAATCGCAGAGAGTATGAGCAGACTGTGTCTGAGATGGATCAAACTATTTTCAGACAAGCCGCAGAAATAGAGCGACTTCGGGAAGAGCTGGCGCGGCTAGGACACTTAAATACGGTTTCGGATTGACAATGGTTTGACATCCTATACTGAAAATGCTACTCTCTACTCATGGATATTTTAACGTTGGAACGACTGGAAAATTTATTCTTTGCGCAGGGCTATAGCAAGATACCGTCCAATTTGCCGGAGTTTAATTTTTATTGTCACAGGGAAGTGCAGGGCTTGAATGTACTTTATGTGATTGATTACCGGCAGGGCTTATACATTTCGGAAGATCAGTATGCGCATATGAAGGACCGGATTGCGGATTTTTTTCATGTTAAGGGCGAGACGGAAATCCATGTGATGACGCTCGTTTTGTGTGTAGATACGGAAAAGGCGAAAAAGCTCTGTGAGCATGAAAAATTTTGTTGGATTTTAGATGCGCAGACATGGAGACTGCTCATTCATGAGACACAGACTGCGGATTTTTATGGATGGAAAGGGCTTTTAGAGGAGTATTTGTTTGGGCTTATAAAAGCGAGCCAGGAGAATGGGGATGCAGGCAGGGAACCGGAGCAGAAAAAAGACTTGCAATGCTGGCCTTGGGTAAGCATCTTTTTGGTGGCGGTTAATGTCATTGTATTTCTGATATGTACATTGACGGGAGATTTGTTATATAATAAGGGTGCGTTCAGTGTACCGCTGTTGTGGCAGAACGGAGGTTACCGTCTGATTACAAGTATGTTTTTACACTGGGATGTGGAACACCTTTTTAGCAATATGATAGTTTTGTACTATGTGGGAGCGCTTGTGGAGCGTGAGCTGGGACATGTTCCGTATACCGCGGTATATTTGCTGTCGGGTTTTGCCGGTAATATTTTTTCCATGGGGTACGAGATGCTCATCCGTTCATATGGAAGCTCAGCCGGCGCCAGCGGAGCGGTTTTTGGTATAGAGGGTGCTTTACTGTTTTTAGTCATGGCGCACAGGGGAAAGATTGCATCTATGACGGCGGGCAGGGTTGCTTTTGCGATTGCTTTCTCACTCTATTGTGGCTTTACCAGCGCGGGAGTAAATAACGCGGCACATGTAGGCGGCGTTTTAATGGGATTTTTGGCGGCGGCTGTGATTATGGCATGTAAAAGAATAAAGATTCGTTTTGATCACAGGTAAGAAAGGGAAGAGTCTTATGCAGATCAATATTTATTATGGTGGAAGAGGTCTTATGGATGACCCTACGCTGTTTGTAATAAAAAAGATGAAAGAGGTACTGGAGGAGCTGCGCGTGACAGTGGAGGTATTTCAGCTATATGAGCAGAAAAACAGTATTCCAACGCTACCTCAGACATTGAAAAGTGCGGACGGCGTTATTCTGGCAACGACGATAGAATGGTATGGCATCGGCGGATATATGCAACAGTTTTTGGATGCCTGCTGGCTTTACGGAGACAAGGAAAGAATCGGCCGGATATATATGTGCCCAATCGTGATGTCCACAACTTATGGGGAGCAGGAGGGGAAGTTGAATCTTGCGACAGCCTGGGAAATTTTAGGCGGTCTTCCTTGCAGCGGTTTGTGCGGATATATTGCGGACACTTCGCTTCTGGAGGAAAACGGGGATTATATTCGTATTATTGAGAAAAACGCGGAAAATCTATATCGGACGATCAATCAAAAAATGCCCTGCCTTCCGGCAAGCAATCAGGCGGTAAAGCAGAAAATTGCCATTACAAAGAGTGTTAATTTTACGCCGCAGGAGTCGGAGCAGCTTTCCCAGTATGTGTCGGACGATACTTATGTGCAACGGCAGAAAGCGGACATCCAGGAGCTTGCCAGCCTGTTTCGCAATATGATGGGAAGCAGTGAGAAGGAAGATACCACTGAATTTATTGAGGAGATTAAGCAGCATTTTGTTCCACAACCAGGATTTGAGGCAGGTTTCAAAGTGGTGATTGAAGAAAAAAAGACACCTCTGATGATAGAGATCAGAGGGGCGGCTCTTGACTGTTATTATGGGGAGAAAGGACGTGTAGACGTAGAGATACAGCTTGACCACGCGTCTTTTTCAGATATTGTTTCCGGAAGGACCAGCTTTCAGACTTCCTTCATGGCTGGAGATATGAAGATGAAGGGAGACTTTAAAGTGCTCCGCTCATTAGATTTGGTACTGCGGTTTGGGACGGATTGAGATTGTTAAATAAGCATTGCCGAAAACGGCAGAATGGAGGATGGTAATATGAAAGAGCATGACTGTATTTTTTGTAAAATAGCCAACGGAGAGATCCCCTCAAAAACCATATACGAAGATGAAAAATACCGTGTGATTCTTGATTTGGGGCCTGCCACGAAGGGACACGCGCTGATTCTGCCGAAGGAACATTATGCGGATCTTTATGAATTGCCTGAAGAGAATGCGGGTGAAGTAATGAAGCTCGCGAAGCTGATGATGAAAAAGATGAGGGAAAAGCTTGGGTGCGAAGGCTTTAATCTGGTACAGAACAACGGCGAGCTTGCCGGGCAGACAGTGTTTCATTTTCATCTGCACTTGATACCCAGATACAGTGCGGACGGACAGAAGATCGGATGGCAGCCGCAGGAAGTAACACCTGAAAAGCTGGAAGAAGTGCGAAAGCAAATTACGGATTAATAGTGTGAGAAGAGTTTCTAAAGACATCCCGCCATAGGACGGGACGCCAAGAAACTCCAGGAGTTGCGTTGCAACTCCGTCTCACACAGGAGAATGCCCAAAATACGGGCATTCTCCAGGACGAACTTGTTCGTCCGTGGATTTTGAGATTCCGCAAAGCGGAATCAGGGCGGTTAGTATGTATAGATGCTTGAAAGCGGAGGCAAAATGCGGACAATAGGGGCGGGAGAAATTACCGAAAATATTAAAGAAATGTGTATAGAAGCAAATCATTTCCTCTCGGCAGATATGAGTCAGATGATGAAAGAGGCGGTGCGTACGGAAGAGTCGCCGCTCGGAAAGCAGATTTTGGAGCAACTGCAGGATAATCTTTGTATTGCGAAAAGAGATATGATTCCGATCTGTCAGGACACGGGCATGACGGTGGTATTTATGGAAATCGGCCAGGATGTTCATGTGACAGGAGGAGATTTGACGGATGCCGTCAATGAGGGCGTGCGGCAAGGTTATATGCACGGGTATTTGCGCAAATCGGTGGTGAAGGATCCGCTGCTTCGGGAAAATACAAAGGATAATACGCCTGCGGTCATTCATTTTGGAATTATTCCGGGGGACCGGCTAAAAATTACAGTGGCGCCGAAAGGCTTTGGCAGCGAAAACATGAGCAGAGTATTTATGCTAAAGCCTGCGGACGGTATAGAAGGCGTAAAGGATGCCATCCTGACGGCGGTAAAGGATGCGGGGCCGAACGCCTGTCCGCCTATGGTAGTGGGAGTCGGAATTGGAGGCACCTTTGAAAAATGTGCCTTGATGGCGAAGCACGCACTTGCCAGGCCGATTGATCTGCGCTCAGAAATTCCTTATGTCAGGGAACTGGAGGAGGAGATGCTTTCAAAAATTAACAAAACGGGGATCGGACCGGGAGGATTGGGAGGTACAACAACTGCGTTGGCTGTTAATATAGAAACATATCCGACTCATATTGCAGGACTTCCCGTGGCTGTTAATATTTGCTGCCATGTGAACAGGCATGTCGTGAGGGTATTGTAAAGCGGCATTATCGTGGTGTGTTTGGAGACGTATATATGATTGGAAAAGAAAGGGTTTGAGACATGGAGCGGCATATAACAGCGCCAATCGATAGGGATGTGGCAGGGAAACTGCGGGCAGGGGATTATGTTTATATCACCGGTACAATCTATACAGCGCGCGATGCGGCACATAAACGAATGCATGAAGCGCTGAAAAAGGGAGAGCCACTTCCTTTTGAAATGCAGGGTAATGTCATCTATTATATGGGGCCTTCCCCGGCCAGGGAAGGAAGGCCGATCGGCTCTGCGGGGCCTACGACGGCTAGCCGCATGGATAAGTATGCACCGGATCTTCTTGATCTTGGCTTGGTTGCTATGATTGGAAAGGGGAAACGCTCGGAGGCGGTAAAGGAAGCGATTATCAGAAACGGCGCAGTATATTTTGCGGCAGTGGGGGGTGCGGGAGCACTTCTGGCAGGCTCTGTCAAAGCGTCGGAGGTTATTGCATATGCGGATTTGGGAACGGAAGCGATTCGCAAACTCGAGGTTGAGAATTTTCCTGTAATTGTGGTGATAGATTCAGAGGGAAAGAACCTGTACGAGACGGCAATAAAAGAATATTGTAACAGTTCAGTCATGCAAAATTGAATATACAAAATGCTGCTGGGAGCTTGCTCACATAAGGCATTTTGTATATTCAATTTTATAGGGCGGACGCCCAACATGAAATAAGTTGTCGGTAATAGCCAAAACCAATTGTCAGAATGTATAATCCGACAACTTATGAATGAGCAAGGCTGAACTGTTACAGAATATTGTAAATTATAATAAAAAAGCATTGACAAATAAATTTGTCTTATGTATAATGACAATGCGTTGTGGAGACGCCGAACGATATATTTGGTAGAGGATAGTTCAGACTGAGGAGAAATACTCAAGAGGCTGAAGAGGCGCCCCTGCTAAGGGTGTAGGTCGCTTACGCGGCGCGAGGGTTCAAATCCCTCTTTCTCCGTTAAAAAAGAATCTTGAGCGATTAAGATTTCTTTTTTTTCCCGATTTAAATGATTTTGAAAAAAATGTAAAAAAATTTAAAAAGGGGCTTGACGATAAGGAACGGACGTGGTAATATAAATCCGTTGCGTCGATGAAATACCTAGAGAACGCAAGAGAGTGCAAAACACTCTTCAGTAGTTTCGCAAAGCGATACTACAGTGAACCTTGACAAATAAACAGTAATGCAACCCTGAAAAGATTCCAAAGAGACAAAGTGAATTTCTAAGGAAATTGACGAATTTTTTCAGAAGAGTATCGAACGATACAAACTAACAAACAGTATTAAGGGTACAAACGGAG
>CAJUMJ010000054.1 GCA_910587095.1 uncultured Lachnospiraceae bacterium | reverse complement strand
CTCCGTTTGTACCCTTAATACTGTTTGTTAGTTTGTATCGTTCGATACTCTTCTGAAAAAATTCGTCAATTTCCTTAGAAATTCACTTTGTCTCTTTGGAATCTTTTCAGGGTTGCATTACTGTTTATTTGTCAAGGTTCATGAGCTCCTCTTCGAGTCGCTCTTTCAAGTATTTATTGCCTGCCGCTTTACTCTCATTCGGTTTTGGAAATTTGTACCGTCGCAAGCGACTTTTGTATAATAGCAGATGCGCAAATAGATGTCAACAGGTTTTTTGAAATTTTTTGAAAAATTTTGAAATATGTTTGCGATAAGCGATTATAACGGGTCTTAGAGCACACAAATTCCAAAGTAAGCAAGCGCCCTGTAAACAATATAAGCGATCAGCACCGCCTCCATAACGCCCAATAAAGCACCGAGCAATTTGTTTATGCCGCTGAGCAAGGAAATATTACCCACCGCCAAAAGCGGCTTGAAAATCAGACTGCACAATCTGAAAGCTATTCCCAGTATGACCAGCGCCGCAATACACGCAGTGAGAATGTGCATGGATTTTGTCATCGCGCTGTTAACCGCCAGTAATAGCAATGCTGCACAAAACAGAGCGGACGCACCCGACAGGATATTGACAATCTCCTGCATCATCCCACAGGCATACCCACCCTTTATTCTCCATATTAGAAGTAAAACCATTGCCGCCGCGAAAGCGTATGTAAACATATCCTGTTTCATCATTAAATTCTTTTTCCAGTATATCGTATCATTATCTCAGCTCTATCATATCAACAGATTCCGGCGTCACCACCATGTAATTGTAGGCCGCGTTTTGCGGTATCAGCATCAGAGCCGTCTTGTTGAATTTTCCGGTATATTTCTGCATCCCTCTGCTGTTGTAGATCCGGCAGTCGGACTCGTTATAAATAATAATCTGGTTATTGTGGAACAATATATCTCTACATTCTATGTCAAATTCAATAGAATGCACAAAATTTCCCGACTTGTGATACACATCCAGGCGGTATCTGCTGCCACTCTCCTTACTGCTAAACACCAGTCCCACATATTCGTCTCCGTAATATACGCCCCTCACCTCGTCATCCAGCAGTCTCTCCGCCACGCTGACCGGCTTCTGCGCTCCGCCAAAAAACATAATTCTGTCATCGGAAACCGCAAACAAAGACTGATTATCCAAAAAATGTGTCAGAGGGACGACTGTATCTATGTAATCGTAGCCGCTCACATAGTTGTCTGTGCTGTTCTGTCCCACCGCCCCAAAATTATAAAAAGCGACGCTGGATTTCATATGCCCGCCGTCCACATACAGATAGGACACGCACACAAGTTCCCCGCTGGGCGAAATGGACACGTCGACGGGATAACCGCTTTCCTTCATGGTTGTCCTAAACCGCACCAGCTCCTTTCCCTGCGCATCATACAGACATATGAGCGTGACATCCTTATCATCCAACACCACCGCGACCACTCCACCCGCGGATACGCAAAAATTTCGCATCGGCCGGTTTGTCGTAATGCTTCCGAGCAGAGAATCCGTGCTCATCACATAGATCTGTCTGCCGTTATAGTCCCCGACAGCCGCCACGTTCTGATTGATGTCCACCATGGGATTTTGCATCTCGTAAGTCTGATTCCAAACCGCATTCCCTTTTGTGTCCATACAACTGATCCCGTCCTTGCTGTAGGTGAGCAGCCGCGAACCAAAAGGCATAAGCTGTGCATCCGATGTGATTTTAATTTCTACGCTGGAAAGCTCCATAACTTCCGTATAGACCTTATTTTGCCACTGGATGAAAAGAACGGCCCCCAATGCCGTAAGCAAAATCAGGGTAAGAGAAATACGGTAAAATATTGTAAATTTGTGACTTTTTATCTTTTCCCTGTAACTAACCCTCGGCGGTTTGTTTTCTTTATCCCGTTTTTCCTTTTTCCTCAGATAGTCTCTGATGTTAGCCATCCGATGTACCTCTGCCATGTTATTTCATAGAAAACGTTCAGTTTACCCGTCCACTATAGAAAAGAGTGTAACACAAGATAAGCGTCACCGCAAAGACAATTTGTCACACCAGCTTTTATGTTTTTCTACGGAAGAATGATTTTCTGTCCGGAGCGAATACTGTCGGGATCCGAAATCTGGTTAACCTCACAAATTTTTTCCACCCGCGAAATGTCCCCATAAATTTTCTGGCTAATCGTGTAAAGAGTGTCCCCTTTCTCCACTTCATAATACCTGGTTATACTTCTGGAGAGCGCCTCCTCGTTTTCCTCCTCGCTCTGCACCCCGTCGTCCTGTGTATCCTCCTCGCTTTGGTTCTCTTTCTCCTCTTCCTCCCCGGAGTCCGTGGAATCCTCTTCCTCCTTTTCATCATCCCCGGCTTTATCAGTAGATTCCTCCTGCTTGTCCTCTATCGGTTCCAGAACACTCTCCTGCGACTCCGCATCCGGTTCGACGGCTGTCTGCGCGGTTTCCTTATCCGAAGAATCCGGTTCCTGCTGCCCCTCTGCAATCTCCGTCACCAGGGTTTTCTCCGCCGCCACATTCCGCTCCACCAAAATCTCCTTCTTCTCTCCCGGATTCTTTGCCACCTCCTCTGTCTCCTGATTTTCTATGGCAAAAAACACCTCTTTTGCCGACCGCCCCAACTGTTCCATTTTGTCATAGCTGTCGGTGGAACTGATCACAATTGCCACCAATGCCACCATAATAAGACAAAGCTGCACGGATATAGCGCCGTGAACCACTTGTTTTTTCATTTTTGCCTCCGACACCACAGGAAATACCGCCGTTTCCCGTCCGGCGCTTTCCTCCTTTGTCCTGCCCTTTTCCGCACTGCCTGTCCACTCAATCAGGAAGCTCTGCATCGCCTCGTTGTTCTCGTAAAAGACCTGAAAACCTACAGCCTTGCAGGATCCGTCCGCACCGCGCAGCATAAATACCGGGCCGGCCTGTGTCAGTCGGCATACAAGCTCCGTCAAAAGCTCATACCCCGCAAATGCGGCAATGCCTTTTTCCCGCCCCGCACCGTAGACCAAAATCTTTCTGCCGCCATTTTCTCTTTGTCCGTAAAAATAAATTTCCGACAACTGCAAGGAATCGGCCTCCCGCTTCAAATACGACAGAACATACTCCTCCACATAAATTTCATGCTTCTTTTCTTTCATATCATTGTAAAAACCTGCTAATCCTGTTCCCATTCTCTCCAACCTTCCCGTCATGCCGCCTCACGGATCCCAAACCGGCACAGCCAAACGCTATGCTGTTTCTTCTGTTTCTGCGCTGATCATAACACAGATTTCCTGCGAAAAATGGCGCATCAGGCGGTAACTGGCAAAGGTTTGCTTACATTCATAAAAGAAAAGAAGCCAAAGCAAACGCCTCGGCTCCTCTATTGATTCTATATTGTGCTATGACACGCTAACCGCCATGATTCCGCTATACGGAATCTCAAAATCCACGGACGAACAAGTTCGTCCTGGAGAATGCCCGTATTTTGGGCATTCTCCTGTGTGAGACGGTTTCTTGGCGTCCCGTCCTATGGCGGGACATCTTTAGAAACTCTTTTCACGCTAAACAAACTGATAAATCGTCTCCGTCTCATAAACCCGATCCGGCCCAAACACCGCCTGGGAAAACTCGGGATGATGGACATTGTCCGGGAAATACTGGGTTTCCAGACAAAATCCCGTGCGGGGCATATATGTTACACCGCCTTTTCCGTCCTGCTTGACAATACAGTTGCCGGCATAAAACTGCATCCCCGGCAAATCGCTGAATACTTTCATTCTGCGGCCGCTCTTTGGATCCCTGGCCTCCGCAACCTCGCGCATCGAGCCATCCGCTTCGTCAAGCACAAGATTATGGTCATAACCTTGTACCAGCTTAAGCTGCTCCCAATCCGCTCCTATCTCTTTACCGATTTCTTTCATTTGCGTAAAGTCCAGAGGGGTTCCCGCAACCGGCGCAATCTCTCCTGTCGGAATCGCTCCCGGCAATACCGGTGTGTAACAGCTTGCATTCAGTTTAAGAAGCTGTCCTTCTATACTTCCTGAATCATGTCCTGCCAGGTTGAAATACGTATGGTTAGTCAGGTTAATCAAGGTATTCCTGTCGCCCGTCGCTTTGTAATGCAGTTTCAGCTCGTTATCATCCGTAAGCGCATAAGTCACCGTCACCTTTTTATTGCCCGGAAAACCGAGATCGCCGTCTTTACCCTCAAGCGCGAGCGTCAGGCTGTTTTCGCCCTCCTCTTCCACCGTCCACGGACGCTTATGGTAGCCGTTGTCTATATCGCTGTGCAAATTATTGGGGCCGTCGTTGACAGACAGGTGATATTCCTTTCCTTCCAGTTCAAAAGCCGCTCCGCCAATACGGTTCGCGTTTGGCCCTATAACCGCGCCAAAAAAACTGGGATTATTAAAATAATCCTCCAGCTTGTCAAAACCGAGAACAATATCTTCCGCTTTCCCGTCTTTATCCGGCACAAACAGGTTCACAATGGCCGCGCCAAAATTGGTGATCCTCGCCTCCACGCCGTTTTTATTTCTCAAGGTGAACAAATATATTTCTTCACCCGTTTCCATCTTACCAAACTTTTCTTTTGCAATTCCCATTTCACATACCCTCCTTCTCGTGCCTGCCCCATTAAGAAATCAGAGTTCCACCCGTCCCTCCAATGCCCTCAGAAGCGTCACTTCATCGATGTATTCCAGGTCGCCCCCCACCGGCACGCCGCTGGCTATCCTCGTCACCTTAATGCCCGTCGGCTTAATAAGCTTGCTGATATACATCGCCGTAGTTTCGCCTTCCAGGCTGGAATTGGTCGCAACGATCACCTCCGTGACGTTGCCCTCCAGCCGTTTCATCAGCTCCTTGAGTTTAATGTCTCCCGGCCCGACTCCCATCATCGGAGAGATGGCGCCATGCAGCACATGGTAAACGCCCGTATACTTTCCCGTCTTTTCATAAGCCGCCAGATCTCTCGCATTCTCCACCACCATTATGGTGCTGTGATCTCTGTTTTCGCTTCCACAGACCGGACAGATCTCCTTGTCCGTTAAGGTAAAGCACTCCTGGCAATAGCGGACATTTTCTTTCGCGTCAAGTATCGCTCCCGCAAGCCGCTCCACGCGCGCTCTTGGCATATTGATCAGATGAAACGCCAGACGCTGGGCCGACTTATGTCCAATGCCCGGCAAACCCGCCAATTCCTCTATTAGTTTATTGATGTGTCCACTATAAAGCTCCATATCGGTAAAATCTCAGCCTTTCGAAACTTCCGTTTATGTTAATACAGTCAATCCGTATAAGCATTTAGAAAGGGAACCCTCCGCCCAGGCCCAGTCCTCCCGTCATTTTGTTCATAGCTTCAGAGTTAGCCTCCTCCGCCATGCGAAGCGCCTCGTTCGCCGCCGCCATCACAAGATCCTCCAGCATCTCTATATCCTCGGGATCCACCACCTCTTCGGACAGCTTCACCTTCGTCACCTCGCGTTTACCCGTCACGGTCACTTCCACCGCGCCGCCGCCTGCTTTTGCCGTAAATTCCTTCGTTTCCAGCTCCTTTTGACTCTCCTCCATCTGACGCTGCATCCGCTGTGCCTGCTTCATCAGATTATTCATGTTGCCGGGCATTCCGCCTCCCGGAAATCCGCCTCGCTTTGCCATATCAAATATTCCTTTCTCTGCAATATTTACTGATTCGTCTCTTCTTCCTCTTCGATGTCCATATGAATAATCTGACTCAAATCCACATAATTTTGGACAAAAACATCCCTGTCCGGCACGCTTTGTATCGTCAGATCAATCTCTTTCCCGACGCTTTCAGACAACGTCTGCACCAGCAGCTCTCTATGACCCTCCTGCTTCAAAAAGTAGTCCGAGGCAAGACCGTCCTCCACCACAATCATCAGCTTATTATCTCCGCCCAGGCTTAAACCCGCCTCACGGAGATACTGTTTCATCGGCATGGACATCTGCTCCACAATCGCCGGCCACCTGTCCACCACCGCCTGCACATCCTCCGGAATCGCTTTCGGCAGAGGCGGCCGCTCTTTCTTTTGTGCAGCGCTTTCAGGCCGGCTCACCCCCGCTTCAGCGACAGCCGCCATCGGAATGCCTTTTTCAAGCTTTCCCTCTATCACTCTGACCCGCTCCGTCACGGAGCCAAGATCCTGCTCCATGTCGGGACGGCAAAGTTTAATGAGCGCAATTTCTATAATAATTCTCTTCTGTGGAGCATACTTAATCTGACCGGAAAGCTCCGAGAAAACACGAATGTATCGCATGAGCGTCCCTGTCTCGAGCATCCCGGCCTCCTCCTTGAGCAGGAGAAGATTATCTGATGATACGTCTATTATATCTTCAATGTCATCGGAAGACTTCAGCAAAAGAAGATTTCTGAGATACCAGGTAAAATCAGTCACAAACTGTACAAGCTCCCGGCCCTGCATGACAATCTCCTCCAAAAGCCCGATGCACCCTGTCACATTCTGCCCGACCACACACCGCAGCAGCCTGCTAAACACCTCCGTGTCCACCGCCCCCAGCACGTCAAGCGCCTTGTCGTAAGTAAGCTCTTTGCCGAAATGAAAGGCGATACACTGGTCAAGCAGACTTAGCGCGTCACGCATGGAGCCGTCCGCCGTCTTCGCGATATAGCGAAGCGCTTTCTCCTCCACCTGCACCTGCTCCGCGTCCATCAGTTCCCGCAGTCTGTCCGCGATCGTGTCGATGGAAATTCTGCGGAAATCGTACCGCTGACAGCGGGACAGGATTGTGATCGGTATCTTATGCACTTCGGTGGTTGCCAAAATAAAGATCACATAGGACGGCGGCTCCTCCAGCGTCTTTAAGAGCGCATTAAAAGCACCGACAGAGAGCATGTGCACCTCGTCGATGATGTAAACCTTAAACTTTCCCTCCGCCGGGGAATAGGATACTTCATCCACTATCTCTCGAATGTTATCGACGCCGTTATTGGAAGCGGCGTCGATCTCAATCACATTCATGCTGGCGCCCGCCGCGATTGCCCTGCAGCTTGCGCATTCCCCGCAGGGGCTTCCCTCTACGGCGTGTTCGCAGTTGACCGCCCGGGCAAAGATTTTTGCGATCGAAGTCTTGCCCGTTCCCCTTGTCCCGCAGAATAAATACGCGTGGCCGATGCGGTCAGCTTTGATTTGGTTTTGTAAAGTGGTAACTATGTGCTCCTGCCCTTTGACATCCTCAAAACGGCTGGGGCGAAATTTACGGTACAGCGCTGTGTATGACATAGATTAATCTCCGAAGCTGATACCTACCATCTTCGCTTCCTTCACAATTGTCGCGTCCGGCGATACCATTTTCAGTTTCCCGGCTACCTCCTCAAGCGGAACCCTCACGATCTCTCTGTTCTTGTAGCCAACCATGAAACCGTACTCGCCCTTGAGAATCAGCTTGCCTGCCTCCGCCCCGAGTCTCGTCGCAAATACTCTGTCATAAGGGCAGGGGCTTCCGCCGCGCTGCGTATGTCCCGGAACCGTGACACGCACATCCATATCCGTCTTCTTCATGATTTTGTCCGCAATTTCGTAGGAAACGGAAGGATAAGGATAATTTTTCATTTTCTCCTTGAGCTCCTTCTTGGAAAGCTTCGCGTCTTCCTTAGAAATCGCGCCCTCCGCCACCGCCATGATGGTGAATCGGGAGCCTCTCGCCGAGCGGGCTTTGACCGCCTTAATCACGCTGTCGATGTCATAGGGAATCTCGGGAATCAGAATAATGTCCGCGCCGCCCGCAATACCGGCATTCAGGGTAAGCCAGCCCACTTTGTGTCCCATAACTTCCACGATAAAGACGCGGCCGTGGGAGGAAGCCGTTGTGTGGATGCAGTCGATACAGTCTGTCGCAATATTCACCGCGCTCTGGAAACCGAATGTCATATCCGTTCCCCACAAATCATTGTCTATCGTCTTCGGAAGCGTGATGACATTCAGGCCCTCTTCCCGGAGCATGTTGGCCGTCTTGTGCGTTCCGTTGCCGCCCAGAATTACCATGCAGTCAAGTTTCAGCTTGTGATAGTTCTGTTTCATCGCCTCCACCTTGTCCAGACCGTTCTCGTCCGGCTCCCGCATCAGCTTAAACGGAGTTCTGGAACTCCCAAGGATGGTGCCGCCCTTGGTCAATATCCCCGCGAAATCATTTCCGGTCAATATGCGGAAATTTCCGTAGATCATTCCCTTGTAGCCATCCAGAAATCCGTAGATTTCCACGTCCTCACCGCTGCATGAGAGACACTTTACTACGCCTCGCATAGCCGCGTTTAACGCCTGACAGTCCCCGCCGCTGGTCAACATTCCGATTCTTTTCATTGCGATTCCTCCTTACCTTTTTGCACTTTTATTTTTGGTCTTTTGCCATTGCTATCCTGTCCAGTAGTTCTACAATCTCATCCGCCGTATACTCTCTTTTATCCCCGGTCGAAATAATTAGCCTGATCTCATATAAAGTGGCCATCTTAGTATCCGCTCTTTCTTTTTCTGTTATATCCACACCCTCCACTCTAACTCCTCCTTTCGGACCTCAGGTATTCTGCCTTTAAAATGATTATATAAAATGCGGAAAAACCGGTCAAGTTGTTTCGTTCATATTCGCCTGCATTTCCCTGAACTGCTGCTTCTCGATCCGGTTTCTCTCCCTCAGCTCCTTAAAAAAAACTTTGAGGATATCCTGACATTCCTCTTCCAGAACCCCCCGCCGCACGATCACCTGATGGTTAAATTCCGGCATCTCCAAAACATTCAGGATGGAGCCGCCGCAACCCGCCTTTGGATTCATGGCTCCAATGACCGTCTCCGTCACTCTCGCCTGCACAATGGCTCCCGCGCACATTTGGCACGGTTCCAACGTCACGTAGAGAGTGCACTCCTCCAGACGCCAGTCGCCAAGCTTTCTACTGGCTTTATTGATGGCGGTGATCTCCGCGTGAGCCAGCGTGTTCTTGTCCGTATTGCGCCGGTTGTACCCTCTGCCGATAATCTTATCCTGGTACACGATCACACAGCCGATCGGCACCTCCCCTAACGCATACGCCTTTTTCGCCTGCCTGATGGCCTCTCTCATATATTTTTCGTCCCGCGTCATAACAGCCTCCATCCCACGCTAACCGCCATGATTCCGCTCTGCGGAATCCCAAATCAGTGCGGAGAATGCCGTATTTTAGGCATTCTCCTGTGTGAAACGGAGTTGCAAAGCAACTCCTGGAGTTTCCTGGTGTCCCGTCCTATGGCGGGACGTCTTTAAAAACTCTTCTCACACTATGTATTCGTGATATAAATACAAAAAATTTATATCATCATTTTATCCCACGTTCCGGCACTTGGCAAGCGCAGTCAGCACACCCGCTGCCGTCTGCCGGGCAGCTATCGTGAAATTATACTGAAAATTAAATAAAATTTTCAAAAAACAGTGGACAAGGCTGTCATTTCAACATATAATCTTAAGCGTATGGAGACGTATCGAAGTGGTCATAACGGGGCGCACTCGAAATGCGTTAGCCTTTCGGGGCACGAGGGTTCGAATCCCTCCGTCTCCGTTCCGTGCAGCCGGGGCGCTAGCGGTGTCCTGTACCCACAATCCGCTCTAGTGGGGGTGATGCTTTATCGAGGGCCTGCGTTTGTGTAGCTGCCCTTTATAAGTGGCGATGAAGTTTGGGTCTTACGCAATGGGAATCCATGAACCGTGTCAGGGTGGGAACACAGCAGCACTAAGTGGAACCTTTCATGTGCCGTGAGGGTGCCTGGCGGAGTTAACTGTAAAGGTAACGTACATGGGTTAGGGTTCGACATAAAGCGCACGGTTTGAGCGGGAACAGGACAATTATGACAATAGATCAGACAATTCGGAATCAAATGTGGCGGGCACTCTCGGAATGTACTCTCTGTCCCCGGGAATGCCGCGTTGACAGAAACGCCGGAAAAATCGGTTACTGCGGACAGACCGCAAGGCTCATAGCCGCGAGGGCGGCACTCCATTTTTGGGAGGAACCCTGTCTGTCAGGCACAAACGGTTCCGGCGCCGTTTTTTTCAGCGGCTGTAATCTGCGCTGCGTCTACTGCCAAAACCACGAAATTGCACATGGACAGGCCGGCCGGGAAATCACGCCGACACGTCTTTCCGATATTTTTCTTGAATTACAGGAAAAGCAAGCCCACAATATCAATCTCGTCACACCCACGCACTTTATCCCTCAGATCATAGCCGCTCTTGACTCGGCAAAAAGACGAGGCCTCACTGTCCCCGTCGTCTATAATACTTCCGCCTATGAAAAACCTGAAATACTCCGTTTCCTGGAGGGTCTTGTGGACATTTATCTGCCGGACTTCAAATATTTTGACGCTGCCCTGAGCGAGCGGTATTCCCACGCGCCCGACTATTTTGAAGTTGCCTCCGGTGCTGTCGCGGAGATGGTCCGACAGGTAGGAACTCCCGTCTTTACGGACGGAGAGGATTCTCTGATGACGCACGGCGTGATTGTCCGCCATCTGCTTTTGCCCGGCTGTGAAAAAGACAGCCGCCGCATTCTCCGTTATCTCCACGACACATACAAAAACGACATATATGTGAGTATCATGAACCAGTATACGCCTCTCGCGCAGGTTTCTTCTATACCGTCACTTAACCGTCGTATATCCGAAAAAGAATATGAACGGATTGTGGACTACGCTATCCGCATCGGCATCGAAAACGGTTTCATCCAGGAGGGCGAAACGGCATCCGAAAGTTTTATTCCGGCTTTCGACTGCGAAGGAATCTGAGATTACAATTCCACCTTTCTCAGGTAATAGCCAAATTCACCGTCCCTCGATTCCCCTCCGGCGCACTCGAACGCCTCAAATCCGAACATCAACGCTACCATTTTCTCTCTCTCATAATAGACGCCCGGCACACCCAGGTAGTATTCCTTCTCCTTCCCCAAAATCACATGGCGGTAGTTATAAAAACCGTGCAACAGGAAGCTGTTGTTGACCAAATGCTGATACTTTGCGGACAAAATGATAAAATCCTTCGGCGTCAGTTTCACATAAATCCGCTCGTCGCCGTAAGGATGGATTTGTTCGTAAGTATCCAGAATCTGCTCCCACTTATCCTCCTTCAACCCTTCCATAACAAACGCGTCCGCCATGAGAGGCAGTTTGGCCTGTTCCGGCTCAAGTATATCTGTCCTAAGCGTTTTTTCCTGCCTCCGCACCGCGATATGTTCTATGACGTCCGATCGCTTTCTCTCTGTTTCTATTCCCACGGGGCGTTCCGGTTTATCCTTTTCCCTTGCCTGCCCCGGCGATTCCGCTCCCGCCTTTTCAGGCAGTTGTGTCGCAACCGCGTGCCCGGCTTGTGCCGATTCCTCTGCAATCTGCTTTCTTCCGAAGGCATCCTGCTTTTCGGCCGGCGTCTGTTCTTCTGCTTTTTGTGCCGGTTTCTCCGCCTGTGGAGCTACGCTTTTTGCCGGTTTAGCCGTCTTGCTCTCCCCTTCCACCAGATAACCGCCCGGCAATGTGATCTGCAGACGCACCTGCTGTGCAAAATCCAGTTCCTGCTTCTCCCACTGGCCGCTGCCGCCCTGCAATGTGATTCCGTCCTCTTCTTTCCAGTCCGTCCCGCTGTAGTAGCGCACGGGAAACCTGCCCTCTATGGAATGTGGCACGTTCTTTACCGCCAAAGATAGCTTCCCTTTCCTGTCCCGTTTTTCCACTCTTAAAAATCCCGCGTTTCCAAGACGATCTCCGTCCTTATACAATCCCATATATATAATCTCTTTTTGATACATAACAGTTCTCCATTCCGGAGCATTTATGCGACGGTGCGACGCAAATCTCAAATTTGCATCTACAATCAAACAAATTTGTGATGCTCCTGCACAAATTTGTGTCCGAACTTGTTCGGACGGATCCCCCATACATATATATGCGGATTGATGGTTTGGTAGAACAAAAAAACCGGGCAATATTTACCCGGTTTTTCATATCTGCTCTATATCGCCATATCAGAAATCAATGGAATCCAGATAGCGCATATAGCTCACCACCATCAGCGCAATCTTAAAAGTCAGCGCATCGTCAAACACACGAATGTCCAGTCCCGTGCTTCTCTGCAGCTTTTCAATGCGGTACACGAGAGTATTCCGGTGCACAAAAAGCTGTCTGGATGTCTCCGACACGTTCAGATTATTCTCAAAAAACTTATTTATGGTCGTCAATGTTTCCTCATCCAGCTCCGCCGGCACATTCGACCCAAAAATCTCGTCGATAAAAAGTCTGCAAAGGTTGATCGGCAACTGGTATATCAACCGGCCGATGCCCAGTGTATTGTAGGCTGTCACCTTCTTTTCCGCGTAAAAAATCTTTCCCACATCGAGAGCCATTTTGGCTTCCTTGTAGGATTTTGAAACTTCCCTGAGCTCCCCGACGATCGTGCCGTAAGCCACACGCACATTGAGCATGGCTTCCGTATTCATCATATCCGTGACCGTGTTGGCAATCTGCTCCAATCTCTCATAGTCGTCCTCAGGGGCAAGCGCCTTGATCAAAATTACGTTGCTCTCATCCACTGCGGTAATATAATCGCCGACCTGGGAAGAAAACATACCGTTTAAAAGCTCTTTGGCCGTACTGTCCTTCTCTTTGTCTGTCTCCACCAAAAACACCGCCCGAGGTACAGCCGCCTCGATATGAAGCTTTTTCGCGCGGTTATAAATATCCACCAAAAGCATATTATCCAGCAAAAGATTCTGGAAAAAATTATTGCGGTCATACCGCTCCTTATAGGCGATAATCAACTGCTGCAACTGGCTGACGGCAATCCGGCCGATCATGTAGGTGTCCTCGCTTCTGCCCTTTGCGTCCAGAATATAAAGTACCGTCTCCTCATCCAACACTTTCAGCAGATGGTGTTCTCCAATCACCTGGCTGTCCGCAGGAGATTCCACAAAACCCGAGAGTACCGCAGGAGATATATCGTTCGTCTCAAAAGTGGCAGCAACCTCTTTTCCCTCCAGATCCCATATCGCGAGATCCACCTTGGAAATCGTGCTCAGCTCCTCGATGCTGGTCTTAATAATCTGACTTGAAATCATATAACCCTCCGTTACTGAAAATCGGGCGCCCGCGCGCTCGATCCAAAGAATGCTTCGCATTCTCCCTTGATGTTTCACGCTGTCACATTTTTCTGTAAGAGAACAACGGGAGGGATGCTATGCACCCCTCCCTGTAATCATTTCTACTAGTTGGTGATTGTCTGCTCTGTCTCTTTGTCAAATACGTGAATCTTCTCAACATCAAACGCAAACTTAACCGTATCACCAGGTCTTGCCGAAGTACGGGAGTCCACTCTCGCGGTAATCGGGAACTCGGCAAGATCAAAGTATAAGTAAACCTCTGCACCGAGCAGCTCGTAAACCTTAATGGTAGACTCGAATACGCATTTTGCTTTCTCAACGTACTCACCGGAATCATACACATCCTCAGGACGGATACCGAATGTAACGGTCTTTCCAGCGTAGCCGCCGTCAATCAGCTTCTTTGCCTTCTCTGCCGGAAGCGGTATGCTCTTGCCGGCAACCTTCAGGCTTGCTTCGGAACCCTTAACCTCAACTACAGCGTCAAGGAAGTTCATCTGAGGTGATCCCATGAATCCTGCTACAAACAGGTTCTGAGGTTTCTGATATAAGTTCTGAGGCGTATCAACCTGCTGAACCACGCCGTCCTTCATAACGACGATTCTCGTACCAAGGGTCATAGCTTCTGTCTGGTCATGTGTTACATAGATAATGGTGGTGCCCAGTCTCTGATGCAGCTTGGAAATCTCGACACGCATCTGCACACGAAGCTTTGCATCCAAGTTGGACAGCGGCTCATCCATCAGGAACACCTTGGGGTTACGAACGATTGCACGGCCCATAGCCACACGCTGTCTCTGACCGCCGGAAAGAGCCTTCGGCTTACGCTCAAGCAGAGCTGTCAGATCAAGGATCTTAGCTGCCTCTTTCACCATCTTGTCAATCTCATCCTTCGGAACCTTTCTCAGCTTCAGACCGAATGCCATGTTATCGTAAACGGACATATGAGGATACAGAGCGTAGTTCTGGAATACCATCGCGATATCTCTGTCCTTGGGTTCCACGTCGTTTACTACTCTGTCACCGATCTTTAACTCACCGGAGGAAATGTCTTCCAGACCCGCGATCATACGGAGAGTGGTGGACTTACCACAGCCCGAAGGGCCTACGAAAATGATGAACTCCCGATCTGCGATCTCAAGATTAAAATTCTTTACTGCCTCGAATCCATTGGGATATTTCTTGCACACGTTCTTTAAAGATAAACTTGCCATGACTGCCTCCTAATTTGATTTTTATTTTTTTCGTCAGCACAATCACCGTTCCTGACGATTTATTCTGTAGATTAGTATAACGAAATTCCGATGCCTTTGCTATACCACTATTCCACAAAGATTTTGTCCCCGATTGTAAAAAATGCTTACATTATCCTGGTTTTTTTCGGCTTCACGGCAAAGTGCCTAATAAAGTGTCGATTACATGTACACATTGCCCAAACAATGCCTGTTTATATCCCCATTTTTACTTTTATGCTGTTTTACAGCCCTTCACATCATATCCCGCCTCTGTCACGGCATTGCACAGTACCTCGTCCGCCACTTCGTTTTCCATGGTCACACTGGCCTGCTTATCCTCCAGACTGACGGAAACCGCGCTGACCCCCGCAATTGCCTCCAGCGCTTTCTGCACATGCGCCTGGCATTTTGCGCACATCATACCTTCCACATCCAATACTTTTACCATATTCTCTTTCTCCTTCCTCTTTCCTTCCTTTTCTTTTTTCTCTGTTTCTTTTATCCCCGTAAAGCCGTCAATCCATTCCGGCATAGGAAGCTCCCTCACTCTCCGGTCCCTGTCGGCACTCCCCGCACGGAAAAAGTTGAGCCGCAGGGCGTTTGTGACCACGCAGAAACTGGAAAGACTCATAGCCGCCGCCGCAAACATGGGATTTAAAGAAAGCCCCGTCAGCGGAACCAGGACGCCGGCGGCGACAGGAATCCCAATGCAATTATAAAAGAATGCCCAAAACAGATTTTCATGTATATTTTTTAGCACTTGTCTGGAAAGCCTGACCGCCGCCGATACGTCGGTCAGCTTCGATTTCACCAGCACGATATCCGCCGCGTCCAACGCCACATCCGCCCCTGCGCCTATGGCGATCCCCACGTCCGCTCTTGTGAGAGCAGGCGCGTCGTTGATGCCGTCTCCCACCATAGCCACTTTTCCCTCCTCGGAGAGGCGGCGGATCACCGCCTCCTTATCGCCCGGAAGAACGTCCGCCACGGCTGCGTCAATCCCCACCTGGTTGCGGATGGCTTCGGCCGTGCGTCGGTTATCCCCGGTGAGCATCACCACACGGATTCCCATGCCCTTAAGCTCCTCCACCGCCTGGGCGCTGTCCGGCTTGACCACATCCGCCACGGCGATCATGCCTAGAAGCTTTCCGCTTTTTGCAAAATAGAGCGGTGTTTTCCCCTCCTCCGCCTTCTTCTCCCCAAGCCTGGTAAACTCTTCCGTCATCAGCCCCTTTTCTTTAAGCAGCGCCGCTTTTCCGCCCGTTGCCGGATGACTCCCCAGCGTGCCCTCCACGCCCCATCCGGGAAGCGCCTTAAAATCCGGCACATCATCCGGCGAAATGCCTTCTTCGACGGCGCGCTCGCAGATTGCCCTGGCAAGCGGATGCTCGCTTTTTTTCTCAAGAGACGCCGCCGCCTGTAAAAGCTCATCCTCCGTGCTGTCTTTTGCCGGGCAGATGTCCGTCACCTGCGGTTTCCCCTCAGTCACCGTACCTGTCTTATCCAGAACCACAAAGTTTACCCGGCCTGCCTGTTCCAGCGCCGTAGCGTTTTTGAAAAGAATACCTCTTCCCGCGCCTACGCCGTTCCCTACCATAATTGCCACGGGAGTGGCCAGGCCAAGCGAGCAGGGGCAACTGATCACAAGCACGCTGATCGCGTAGGAGAGCGCTTTGCCGACGCCTGCCCCCGCAAGCAGCCATACCGCTCCCGTGATCAAGGCAAGCGTGATCACAACCGGAACAAAAACCCCTGACACTCTGTCCGCAATCTTGGCTATGGGCGCCTTGGTTGCAACCGCGTTCTCCACCATATCAATGATCTGCCGCAATGTCGTATCTGAACCCACGCGCGTAGCCTGGCAAGTCAGCGCGCCGTTCTGGTTTAAAGTGGCCGCGCTGACCGTGTCTCCCACACCCTTGTCCACGGGAAGGCTTTCACCGGTAAGCGCCGCCTCGTCCACCGCGCTCTCCCCTTCCCTCACCTCGCCGTCCACGGGAATGCTCTCGCCCGGTTTTACAATAAAAATATCGCCAATCGCCACTTCATCCGCAGGAATTGTCACCTCTATACCGTCCCGCAGGACATGCGCCGTCTTCGGCGCCAGATCCATCAGGCTTTTTACGGCGTTGGTAGTCTTTCCCTTGCTGTAAGCCTCAAGCATCTTTCCGACCGTAATCAAAGTAAGAATCATGGCCGCGGACTCGAAATACATGTCGTGGAGACAATGCATGGCCATCTCCTGATCACCCGCCCCGTAAGCGCCTCCCATGCGGAACATGACCGCCGCACTGTACACAAAAGCCGCCGCACTCCCAAGGGCCACCAGCGTATCCATGTTGGGGGCGCGGTGCACAAGCCCCGCAAACCCGCCAATAAAAAATTTCTGGTTGATCACCATCACAAACCCCGTCAGCAAAAGCTGGTATAAAGCGATGGCCCAGGGATTGTCCGCAAATCCCCGCGGCACCGGCCAGCCCCACATCAAATGTCCCATCGACACATACATGAGCGGAAGCAACAGACAAAGGGAGCCGATCAGCCTCCTCTTAAGCTTTGGCGTCTCATGGTCCGCAAGGGCGTCCTCCCTCTGCTCCCTCTTTTCCACCCCCGTCTCAAAAGCACCGTATCCCGCATCCTCCACCGCCTTTAAAATGGCTTGGGCCGCAGCAGGCTCCTCATATGATACCACCATATTATTCATAAGTAAGTTGACGCTAACCGTATCCACGCCCGAAACGCCGCGCACCGCTTTCTCCACATGCGCGCTGCAAGCGGCGCACGTCATACCTGTCACATTAAATTTTTCCGTTTTCATCCTAACCTCCATGTCACAGCTTTGCTGTGACTCAAATCAGTGCGGAGAATGCCGTATTTCAGGCATTCTCCTGTGTGAGACGGAGTTGCAAGGCAACTCCTAGAGTTTCTAAAGACGTCCCGTCCTATGGCGGGACGTCTTTAGAAACTCTTCTCACACTATTATTTTATTTTTTTCATCAGCTCTACCGCCTCTTCGAGAATCTGCGTGTTTCCCTGCTGCACGCCCTGAACCACGCAGGTCTGCATATGATTCTCCAAAACCGCGTAGCCAAGACTTTGCAGCGCGCTCTGCGCCGCCCCGATCTGAATCAGAATATCGCCACAGTAACGGTTGTCGGCAATCATCCCCTGTATTCCCCCGAGCTGTCCGATAATACGATTGATGCGGCTTTGCAGGTTTTTCTGCTCCTTCTCGCTGCGGGGTGTGTTTTTATGCCGACAGCAAGCGCAGATGTCCTCTGCCGTATGTTCTTCTCTATTTGTGTTCATATAATATACTGTCTCCTGTTCTTTGTTTATAATAATACCCCCTGGGGGTATATGTCAAGTAAAATTTTGAATGTTCGCCGCCGCACCTTTCTTTTATAAATATATGTAGGTAATTGCGAAACTCATCTCAAGGCTGCATTACATTGTGCAAATAGTATAATCATAAGCAGACCCTTAGAAAGTGTTTAAATCCTTCGGATTAAAACTGTTGGTACTTGGTGAGGTTCTTTCGAACCTTAGTACCACTACGTTTGGATTGGAGCGAAAGCGCGTCTGTGTTGATTATACTATTTGTACAACTTTAACAGAATGGAGTTTCGCAATTACCTATATAAATATATGCAAAAGAAGGGACGGCTTAATACCGTCCCAAAACCTTACACATTTATTCTTCTTGCGCAGGCAGCTTCTTCGCTGCTCTGTCCTTGTAAAAAGCCAACTGATTCTTTCCCCGCTTCTTCGCCTTGTACAAGCCCTGATCCGCCGCTTTGTAAAGCGACTCGAAATCTCCCCCCTCCTGAGGGAAAATGGCCACGCCGATACTTGCCGTCGCTTTGTACTTCACATACTCGCCCGCCTGAAAACTCTTGAAAAAGGTTTCCACCTTTTCGGCTCCTTTCAGAATATCCCTTTCGTTGGAAATATCCTTCAAAAAGACCATAAACTCATCGCCGCCTATCCGTCCCACAATATCGCTCGCCCGGAAAATCGAACCGATCTGGCTTCCCAGGGAGCGTAACACCTCGTCTCCGAAGGCGTGTCCCATGGTATCGTTAATTTTCTTAAAATTATCTATATCGAAAAGAAACATCATGGACTGGGTTTCGGGATTGCTTCTCATATAGTCCTTAATCTTTCGCTCCGTAGCCAGTTTATTACTCAGCCCTGTCAAAAGATCCGTATCGGCTTTGTTCTCAAGCTCTTTCTTTTTCGCGTTGGAGCGTATCTTGCCCGCGATATTGAAAACCATGACAATACAGAAAAATACGCCGATCACCACAAACAGGGAAATCATCATGTTTTTTGTGTCCTTGCACAGATAATCCACCTGTCTTTCCACATAGACATCATCGAGCGCCAACACCATATCCCAGCAATTCACAGCCAGAGGCGCAAAAGTCAAGACCTGGGATTGTCCTCCTGCCTTCACAGAAAGGCTTCCCCTGGAACCGTTCCTGATGCGGTTTTGCAGTTCATTGGCCGCGTTTTTATCATCCCTAGCGTTCACGGCGTCAAACAGATTTCCGTCTCTGACACATACGTTGGTTTCAAGACCGCTGAAACCGAGCACATCACCATCCATGTTTATGACGGCAAGAGCCCCGGCGGAATCGTAACCCGACTGCCTAAGCGTATCCGCAAACCGCTCCATCTGGTAAAACAACAGCAAGTATCCCTGCGCCGCATCCTCCCCGACAGGTCTGACCACCCCTACCGCATGCTCTTCCTTCGTATAGAAATAAGGAAAAACCTCGTCAAAAAGCGCGTCCGCCTGAAACCATTCCTCACCGCCAACATCTACAGGTGCGCCCGTCTGATCAAAGCCCACGCCGCTTTTATCCACATAGACAGCTTTTTCAATCTCCGCACAGTCGACCGCCACAGAAAGAAGCTCCGCTGCCCGGCCACTGTCCTGGACGCCCTCCTTCTCGAGCAGAGCGCATATCGGCTCCCCCGCCTCACCCACAAGCGCAAGTTCGTGCAGAAAACTTTTCCCGTAATTCTCCACGGACGAGACAAGTGTTTTGGATACGGATATCTCCGCCGCCCGGCTGCTCTTTGTAAAAAAGCTGACTAACATAGCCACGACGACCACCATCATGATGCCCGTCGGGATAAGCCACTGCAATATACTTGACTTGTCTTGATTATCCATTGATTTCCTTATTCCCCTCATCCTCGTCCAACTTCAAAGAGAAGTCCAGATCAGAGGCCGCTTCCTCCGTTTCCGGCTCCAGTTTCTTAAAAATGCCGCTGTATATAAACGCCGCCCCATAAGCCGGTGCGGATATACCGAACAAAAACACAAAGAGAAGCGCGTAAGTCGAAAAATAGACAATCACCAGAGGCAGGGCATAACATATCATCATCAAAATCGTTCGCGGCAAATTGACAAATGCCAAGATCGCGGCATTTTTCAGCGTATTCTTCACCGTATTTTCAAATCTTGCCTGCAGCGGAAAAATATAAACCGCTATCATCAAAAGCAGCAGGGCGATCGCCACCACCGTAACCACCAGCGCTTTCGGAAACTCCAGCCCCGAATAATTAAAAATCAGGGAGTCTCCCATGTAAACCGCCACAACCAAAAGCATCATAAGCCATATCAGCGTCGCCTGCTTAAAGTTCTCCCGGAAAGATTTAAAGAAACCTCGAAGAAGATACCCTTCCTCCCCGCGCACGATTTTGAGCAGTACATAGTGCATCGCGGTAAAAGCCGCGCCCGCCGTCACAACGGGAATACAGCAAACTATCATTAAAAAATTAAGAATCATCAAATCCCCTAAACGGTTTAAAAACCGCATAACGGGACTGTCCATTTCAAAGATTTTTCCCACTCTCATCTACTCCATATATTTCGTCATTTGTTTTAGTATAACTTAGATTACAGATAAATGCCATCAAGTGCCGCGTTTTTTAAATATTGTATTTCTCACTCACCAACTTATACTGGGCGTTGATCGTCTGATACATCTTTAAAATCGCGGCTGTCTCCTTCTTCACATGCCCTATGATTTCGTCATAGGAATCCAGGAGAATCGTAACCGGCTGTTGCTTGAGACGTTTTCTCGCAACCTCCTCACTCAGATAACCAACCACCTGATTCTTCGGCACAACATCCCTGAAACTCCTCTTATGCAGCAGCGCGCTGACCGCGTCTCCCACCTGCAAAATACCCTGCTGTAAAGTAATCTTCCGATCAGTCAAATGCATCGGATACCCGTTTCCGTCACCTCTCTCGTGGTGCGCGAGGGCAATACTTAACACCTCCGGATCCATCTTGCCGATCAGTTTCTCCTCCGTGATTTCCACATGCGTGCGCACATGCTTTAGCTCCTCCGGCCTCAACTTTCTCGGAGCCGTAACCACCTCTTTGGAAATTCCGACCATCCCCAAATCGTGCAGTAGCGCCGCATAATAAATCATTTCCCGCTCCTGCTCGGGCAAAAACAGTCTGGAGGCAATCTCCACGCAGATGCAGATCGTGGTAACCGTGTCAAGAACCATCTCCTCCCGGTAAAAGCCCAGGCAATAGATCAGCATATCCAGAAACTTTTTCTTATCTTCATTATTAAAGAGCATATAGTCCGTGATCTCTTTTAGCTCTTCCTTATATGCTCCGCTCTTTATACCGGAAAGAAGTCCGTATTTCGCATCGCACTGGTAGAACCGGTCAAGCCCCGCCGCGGAGAGCTTTGTACCCGCCTGCTTCTGGAACATGCGCGGGTCAAACTGGTTGCCCATCGTCATCGAATAAATGTCGATCTTCTCGGCAATATTGATATAAGCCGCCACATCCTTATACTCGTAATCGACCGTTGACAGCTTTTCAAAATCTCTGCAATGGTACATAATCACCTTGGACAAGTCCGGCACCGGCGACAAATAGCGGAAAAACAAATACCCGTAAATGGAATGAGCCATGCTGTCCCTCGTCTCGTATTGCAGCATATCATTCAGCCTGGACTGCTCCGTCTTATAAGCGCCGATGTCGTGCATGGTTGCAATCATTACAAGATCCGCCAGCTCAAATTCCTCAAACCGGTTTTCTTCGCGCAGCATCTTGTAAACCATATATGCTACCCGGGAGCCATGCTCCATCACGGCAGGATTAATCAGCTTCAGAACATCCCTCATCAAAAGATAAATATCTTTGCTCTTAATATATTCCATATATTACTCCCATCCTAAATCATATCAAAGTATAAATTCCATGGGTGTGTAGATAATGCCGTCCCTCTTTTCTTCCGGGCCAAGGTCCCTGAAACCGAGCTTGTGGTAAAACTCCAATCCGTAAGGCGCGGCGTTAACCGTCACACGGTCAGCCTTTGTTTCCGTCAGAAGATAATCAAACAGATATCGCAAAAGCGCCCGTCCAATACCCTGCCTGTGATATTTCGCATCCACAAAAAGCAGAGAAATGGCCGTCGTACCCCGAAGGGTCAACATTCCCACAATCTTTTTTCCGTCCAGAGCCACGAACATCTGATAAGATCCCATGACAAACATTCTGTAAAGCGTCGAATCGGTAATAAAATTTTCGAAATTTCTCACACCGTCAGGCGTATAGACATCCGCCTCAAACCTCATAAAAGTCCGCCAGGCTAATGCCATGGCGTCCTCCCATTCATTCCGGTATGCACTTCTGATCTGATACGGTATATCCAAAGCAATCTGCAACTCCTTTGCCACTTCTTTTTAATTCTATCGTACTTTTTCTAAAAATACAAGGCGACCCGCCCTTTTTAAGATAAACCTCAGCAGCATAACTGTAAATAAGAAAATATCCCTGAGCATCAAAAAAATCAAAAATCCGATCAGACATCCCACAGAATTGTCCGCCACGTCATCCAACTGGCAAAACCCGATCTGCCATCTCAACTGCAAGTATTCTATGCAGACGCTACAGGCCGTCGCAGCCGGCAGCCATGTCAGAATATGTCCCATGGCTTTTCCAAACATCAGCGCTAAAATACCGAATGGAATGGACGTTTAGCCGCTTCTACGGTAAATCCAGCTCATATCTTAGAAATAATTATGTTCTATAAACATAGCGTTTTTCATAAACAAACAAAAAAACGCACATTGTCACTTGCTAAATTGAGACAACACGCGTTCCAAAAACTCCCCTGTGCACTTTGTTTAATTACTGTTTATCTGATCTCCCCTTTTTCAACATCTCCAAAAACTCCTCTCTGTCCCCCCGATGCCAGAACTCCACAAACCGCTCCGCCATCTCTCCCACGTAATCTTCCTGTTCCACCAAAATCTGATACAAAAAGATTCTGCCCTTCCGGTAGTGCTGCAAATATCCTTTCCGCACAAGCCGGGCAAGAAAAGTAGAAACCGTCTGTGACTTCCACTCTTTATGGTAAGTCTCGTTTACTCTCTGGGTAATGTCCGTCAGACCAAGTTCTTCCCCTGCATCCCACACCGTTTTCATCACCATTTCTTCGCAGTCCGTTAAGCTTACAAATCCCATATTTTTTTCCTCCATTCCGGGCAGCGCACTTTCTCCGCTTTCGATTTTCTGTATCATATCTTTTATCATATTTCATTTTTCATATAATAACAAGGTAATTTTTTCCAACTATTTTATGTTCTCTGTATTTCCGGTATTATTATAAGAAATAGCAAAACGTATGTTATTTCCCTATCGAAATCCCAAACATGTTGCATATGTTCCACAGATATTGTAGAATGGAGAAATGAGACATTTGGAGAAAAAAAGATACAAATTCATAGGTGACAAGGCATTTTACAAAATGGTTCTGGTTATCGCCGTCCCCATCATGATTCAAAACGGCATCACGAACTTTGTGAGCCTCCTGGACAATATCATGATCGGACAAATCGGTACGGAGCAGATGTCCGGCGTTGCCATCGTAAACCAGTTACTCTTTGTATACAATCTCTGTCTGTTCGGCGCGGTATCCGGCGCGGGCATTTTTACGGCTCAGTATTTCGGTCAGCAAAATCAGGAGGGTATCCGACAGACCGTCCGTTTCAAAATATGGATCGTCTCTCTGATTACTTCCGTTACCGTAATCCTATTTTTGTGTGCGGGGGAGCCGTTAATCACTTTCTACCTGCAAGGAGACGGCTCCGCTGTAAGCGCCGCCGCCACTTTGGCATATGGCAGACAGTATCTGCTGATTATGCTTCCCGGATTGCTTCCTTTTATGCTCGTGCAAGTTTACTCGAGCACACTGCGGGAATGCGGTCAGACCATCCTGCCAATGAAAGCGGGCGTTGTCGCCGTTTTCGTCAACTTGATTCTGAATTATATATTGATATACGGCAAATTCGGCGCGCCGGCATTGGGCGTGCAGGGCGCGGCCATCGCCACGATTATTTCCCGTTTCGTCGAATGCGCCATCGTACTGGTTCACACGCACCGGCATGTACGGCAGAATCCCTTTGTTAAGGGACTTTATACCACGTTTAAGGTGCCTGGTCATCTGACGGTAAAAATTATAAAAAAGGGTATGCCGCTTCTCTTAAACGAAACGCTGTGGGCGGCCGGGATGGCTTTGCTGACGCAGTGCTATTCCATCCGCGGGCTCAATGTAATCGCCGCGCTGAATATTTCAAATACGATTAACAATGTATTTAATATCGTATTTATTGCTCTTGGAGACTCCGTCGCCATTATTGTGGGGCAGCTTTTGGGTGCAGGCAAAATGGACGAGGCCCGGGATACGGACAATAAGTTGATCGCGTTTTCCGTTTTCAGTTGTACCTTGATCGCCGTGGTCATGCTGGGACTTGCGAAATTTTTCCCGCTTCTGTACAATACCAACGACGAGGCGAGAACGCTGGCAGTATCTTTCATTATGCTCACCGCCGTTTTTATGCCGCAGAATGCTTTTCTGCACGCTTCCTATTTCACATTGCGCTCCGGCGGAAAAACCATTATCACCTTTCTCTTCGACAGTGTATTTATCTGGTGTGTGAGTGTTGTAATCGCATTCACCCTAAGCCGCTATACCACTCTGCCTGTGGTGGCCGTCTATGCTTTCGTCCAGATGGGCGACTGGATTAAATGTCTGATCGGGTTTATTCTGGTAAAGAAGGGTGTGTGGCTTCAGAATATTGTAGAATAGATATAGAAGTATAGAAGATAAGAAAACAGATCCTTGACAATATAATATGCTTAACAAGGGAGCTGGGGGACGTGCTCTCACTTGATCCGAGTACCTTTCGGAAATGGCGGAGTGTGAAAAATCAGCTTGATAGCTGATTTTTCACACGGCTATTTTCTGGTAGCTTGAAACTTTTTCGCCGGGTCGGGTGAGTCGCATTCACCTTCCGGCTCCCTTTTTAAACATATTATACTCTGTCTCTCAGACTTTTACACGGAAGGAATTTATTCCCCTTCCGCCTCCTCGTGCTTTTCCTCTGTGAGGACTTCCTCCGGCAAAGCCTTCTCTTCTACTTCTTCGGCTCCTGTTTCCTCCTGTTTTAGCTCCTCCGCGCTGATTTTCATAGCCGCACGGAATGAAGTTATGGTAAGCGCCGCGCCCACAGCCAGGAAAATTGCGGCAAAGGTATAGAAAAGCGCCGGCCTGTCCGCCGAAATTCCCATATGCATATCTTTCACCATACTGTAAGCGGTATAGATCAAATAAACGCCAAGTATGATTTTCACATAGTGTCTTGCCCTCTTCTGTTTTAATGTGTCCGGTTTCTTTTCCTTTTTTGCCATTTCCCGACTCCTCACATCGCTTTTTATTTTAAGTAATTGCAAAACTCATCAAATCGTGGCTTTTTTTGTGCAAATAGCATAATTATAAGCAGACCCTAGTAAAACGTTGGTACTTGGTGAGGTTCTTTCGAACCTTAGTACCACTACGTTTGGATTGGAGCGAAAGCGCGTCTGCGTTGATTATGCTATTTGTGCAAATCCAACAACCTTAAAGGAGTTTCGCAATTGCCTGTTTATTATTTGCCGCGCCGCTTTTTTTATTTCATATGTTCTCTTTCATATTCCACGAAAGCGTCAACCTTCGGCTGGGAAGCGCATCCCGGTACAAACTCGTTTGTCAAGAAAGCGTCAACCAGCTCTTCCTGCAGCTTATTGCCTGTGGTAAACGCCCCGAAGCACGCAATGTTGGCATCGTTGCTCAGTCTCGCTCGCTTTGCGGAATACACATCCGTAAGCAGAGCCGCGTAAGCGCCTTTCACCTTATTCGCCGCAATGGAAACGCCAAGACCCGTTCCGCAGATCAAAATACCGCGGTCATAAGCGCCGGAAGCCACCTCCTCCGCTACCTTGGTCGCCGTGTTTGCGTATATCGGATCCTCACTGCCAAAATCCGTGATTTCACCGTACCCCTTTGATTCCATAAACTGAATCAGTTCCATCTTTGCTTCCTGCGCATTCGGATCGCAGCCTATTGCTATTTTCATCTCTTTTTTCCTCCTCCGTCATTTTTTCCTTCATTTCTGCGCATTTTTTTGCGATAACCGAGTTTGTGTCAAGCAATGCGCAGACACAAATCTCGCGATTGAAAATTTTAATTTTCAATCTTTCTCTTCAATCCCTGGCCGTCTCTGCCTTTTTCTTCGCCATGCGGATCAGGTCGTTAAATTTGTCAGCCTCCCAGGCGCTGCGCCCGACAAAGAGTCCGTCGACGGATGGCTGCACAATCAGCTCCTCGGCGTTCCCCGGATTCACACTGCCGCCGTAGAGAACCGGAATTTCCTCTCCCGCCCGGCCAAAAAGCTCAATCAGGCATTTCTTTATCTCTGCATGCATACGCTCCGCATAGTCCGCCGTAGCCGGCGTGCCGTTTACGCCAATTGACCAAACCGGCTCGTAGGCCACCCATATTTTTCCGGTTTCCGAAGCATCCACGCCGTCAAATCCTATTTTGATCTGTGTTCTGAGCACTTCGGGTCCCAAATCATACTTCTTTTCCTCCGCAGTCTCCCCGATGCACAAAAGAGTTGTAAAGCCGTGCTCCAGACCGCATTTTACCTTTCTGTTTTCCTCCTCGTCCGTCTCTCCAAACACATGTCTTCTCTCGGAGTGCCCAATCATAACGAGGTCAAGTCCCATCTCCTGCAGCATCAGAGGAGAAATCTCTCCGGTAAACTGTCCCTGTTCCTCCCAGCACATATTCTGTGCTCCCAGTCTGACAAGGTTTCTGTCCACCGATGTAGTCGCACGGTCAAGCGTGGTGTAGGACGGAATGATAAAAAGCTCGATTTCCTCTCTGCTGATATCCGCCGTCAGCTCCGTCAGCTCCCGCAAATATTTGACAGTATCTTCTATATTTTTGTACATCTTCAAGTTACTGCCAAAATATACTTTTTTCATACACTCTGTCTCCTTATATATCCATTTTGTCTTCCACAAACTCCCGCATACCCTGAAGAATCAGCCATACGGAAGTAGCCCCGGCATCCTGATGACCGATCGCCCGTTCAAGCAGAGATTTTGCCCGACCGAATTTAGCCATGTAATTTTTGGTGTCCTCCACGCCCTGAGCCGCCGCCGCTTCCGCCGCTTTCAGAATCTCAAGCAGACTCTTTCCCGCGTTTTCTTCCATCGCTTCGACAGCCGGAGCCAGCGCGTCCACCATAGTCTTGTCTCCCACCTCGGCTTTGCCCCGCTCTTTAATAGCCGAAAGGCTCTTTCGTTCCATCTTTGCCAGATCGTCCCCGTCTATCCGCGCCTTGGGCTCCATTCCCTCCGCGCCAGCAAGATAGAGGCTTCCGAAAATAACGCCGGATGCGCCGCCCATGGAGTTGAGCATCTGTGACCCCGCTTCCTCGAACAGCTTATATACATTTTCTTCACCCGCCATGGAAAGCAGCTTTTTCTTCGCCTTCTTCATGCCGCCGTACATGCCGATGCCATGGTCGCCGTCGCCGATTGCGCTGTCGATCTGTGTCAGATACGCTTTCTTTTTCATCACCTTGTCCGCAATGTAAATCAGCATATTTCTGGCGTCCTCGCCGCCAAGGGTTTCAAGCTCGCCAGTCTTTGTCCTGACAATGTTTGTCTCAACCGTCTCTTCGTCTTCCAGTATCAGGTCATCCTCGTCCTCATCGGCTTTGGTCGCCGCGTCGCCGATGCTGCCTTTCGCGTAAAACGGCGAATAGCAAGGCGCGTCATAATACTTTTTCAGCTCCTCGTCCATTCTCATAAAGGAGATGGAAAAGCCGCCCATTTCCTGTGAAGTGCAGTAAGCCTTGATATCTGCGTCGTAAACCTTTACTTCATCCTTGCACAGAAGTTTGTACAGGTCGTAGTAAACTATATTCAGTTCCAAAAGAGGCGTGGAGCCCAGGCCGTTCACGAGAACCGCGACTTCCTCCCCCGCTTTCAAATCCATCTCTTTTTTCAGCTCCGCATACATTCTCTCCACAATCACTTCCGCAGGCGCCATTTTTGTTCTCTCAATGCCGGGCTCGCCGTGAATACCCATCCCGTATTCCATCTCATCGTCAGCCAGCTCAAAGGTCGGCTTCTCGTTTCCCGGAAGCGTACATGGCAGTGTCGCGATGCCGATACTGCTCACATGATCTCTGGCTTTCTCCGTAATCCGAACGACCTCGTCCAGATCAAATCCCGCGTCGCAGGCAGCGCCCGCCACCTTGATTACAAACACGTCGCCGGCGATACCACGCCTGTCGGAGATTCTCTCCTTCGGCGCGGACGCCAGGTCATCCCAAATCCGCACATGGGCGGTTTTAATTCCCTCCGCCTGGAGAAGCTCTTCTGCCATATCAAAATTCAGGTTATCCCCGGCGTAACACCCGTATACAAAGAGCACTCCTTTTCCCTGCTCCACGGCTTTTCCCGCTTCCTTGATAAGCTGCGGATTTGGAGACGCACACACATTGCCGCAGGCCACCGCATCAGCCAGACCCGCCCCGCAAAAGCCGGAAAACATAGGCTCATGCCCGGAACCGCCACCGATCACCAGAGCCACCTTATTTTTTCTGCTCCCGCGATAGGTAAACGCGTTGTATCCGTCCACTTTTTTATAATAATTTCTGTATGCCGTCAGATAGCCGAGCAGCATCTCGTCCACAACATTTGACACGTCAGAGTTTAAGATCTTCTTCAAAACCTGATCCTCCTGTATATTTTTTTAAAATTACACCCCCAAATGCACTTCGTCATCCGGAGGTGTAAAAGTTCGTTTCTATTTCGATTACTCCATTACATAGCCACCGCAGAGAAGATGACGCACAGGCTCGTCCTCCTCGATGGTCAGATGGATTTCTTCGGAAAAATGGTTATCCGCCGCATCGTCGTTTACCTTGGAAACCTCGCCTACGATCAGCTCGCCACCCTCTGCATAGAAACGGTGATATACGTAAGGAGTCAACGTAATGCTGTTGCCCGGCGTAACCTTGACAACGCCGCCCGCGGGAACGGTCACTTTCATACCGTCACAGTATACCGTCACTTCTGATTCATTGTCCACCGCGTAGCCTTCCGATTCCGGCTTGGAGTTCCACACCTCAACACACAGTGTTCCGCCGCAGCGGTTAATGATGTCCTCGGTCTTCTCGTAATGGAAATGGCGCGGAAGAATCTGCCCGTCCTTCATAGCGATAATCTTTTCGCAGTAGGGTCTTTCCATATCTCCCATTTTCCCATTTCTGAGTGTACCGAGAACCGCGCCGATTTTGTCAAAATCCCCGCTGGCATAATCCGTCACATCCCAGCCAAGGCCGACTTCGCGCATACGCTCTGTCTTTTCTTTCTTCTCCTCCCACTCTTCCGGTGTCCAGTAGAAGAAATCGGGCAAATTGAAATTCATTCTCTTGCAAAGCTCCATCGCCCATTCGATATTTGTGTTTATCACTGATCTTTTCATAATACTATACCCATACCTTTCCCCAAATCAGACAATTTCAAAATATAACCCCATCCACATTGTGGAATTTCAAAATCCACGGACGAACAAGTTCTCACACTATTTTATAGGAAGATTCACATAGTGCTTCACTTTGTCGTTGGAACCGAACAACTGGATCTTATGACGCGCCACTTCCTTCATCGCCGCGATCGCCTCGGGATACAGCTCAAACGGCTCCCTCACCTTCGGATCGTTCGCGAGAACCACACGCAGCTTCTGATACAGAGCGTCCTTGATATCGGAGGAAATGTTGATCTTATTGATACCCAGCTTCGCCGCCTCGCCGATCTCCTTGTCCGGGTTGCCGGAACCGCCGTGCAGTACAAGCGGAACGGAAACGGCCTTCTTGATTTCCTTTAACAGGTCAAGCTTCAATTCAGGCTTGAACCCTTCCGGATATAACCCGTGAGCCGTGCCGATAGCAATCGCAAGGCAGTCACAGTCTGTCTCTTCCACGAACTTAACCGCCTCCTCGGGCTTCGTATAGACAATATCCATAGCGCCACCGGCAACCTCCGTATCATTGTCGGTGCTTCCGATGGTGCCAAGCTCCGCCTCAACGGATACGCCGAGAGGATGTGCCAGCTCCACAACTCTCTTCGTGACAGCTACATTGTCCTCAAAGGATTCATGGGACGCGTCGATCATCACGGAAGTAAATCCGGCGCGGATTGCTCTCTCGATGTCCTTGACTCCCGAATGATCCAGATGAATGACACAAGGAACCTTCGTATCGTTAGCCGCCTTGATCACCTGCTGGATGAATGCGTCTCCCTGGAACTCCAGCTCTAAAGGATGAATCGCAAGAATTACCGGAGATTTCTGCGCCTCGCACTCCTCAATAATTCCCTTCAAAATCTGCCCCGTACCGATATTGAAAGCAGGTATTGCAAAGTTTTCCTTATTAGCTACCGCTAATAACTCTTTCATGTTCAATAACATGATTTATTTCCTCCTTTAAATTTGATATTTTGTTTGTTTTTCTTCTTCCTTCTCTTCTTTTATCATAAAAAAAAATTTCATAGTTGTCAAGCATTTTCCCATATTTATTCAAATATTACGCTTTTTTTTGCTTTGCATGAAATTTTTTTTTACACATTTGCACACTATCGTACTTTTTGCTATAATTTTACTAACTTATTGTATTTTCATTATATTATAGAAAGAAGGTATTTTATGGAGAACAGAAAGTATTTCGGACACGAAAGCCAGCTTTACCGCGTGGAGGAACATCGCCTCGTCGGCGGAAAAGGCGACAATCTGCGCCTGTTTGAGGTGGACAACGGAAGCGGCCTTGCCTTCACGGTCTGCGCGGACAGATGCGCGGACATCTCACGCCTCTCCTATCAGGGCGTAAACATGTCGTATTTTTCCGTATGCGGATACGGCGCGCCAAACTACTATGACAAAGAGGGGCTGAACTTTTTAAAGACCTTTCACTGCGGCTTCCTCACCACCTGCGGTCTGCAGTCCATGGGAACGCCCTCAGAGCACGACGGCGTCTCTTACGGTCTGCACGGCTCCATATCACACATCCCGGCGGAGAAAGTAAACTATGATATTTCCCCGGAAGGTGAGATAACGCTTACCGCCAAAGTTGTAGACGCCTGCATCTTCAATCAGAAGATTGTCTTAAACCGTACATACAAATGCGCCTATGGCTCTGACAAGCTCATCATCGAGGACACCTTCACCAACGAGGGCAGCTCCAGGGAACCTTTCCTCCTGCTCTACCATATGAATATGGGCTATCCGCTGCTCAGCGAGACAGCTCTGGTGGACATCTCCTCCTCCGACGTGGCGGCCAGAAACGAGGAGGCTGCAGCCGGTCTGGACTCCTGGAATCAAATGATCCCTCCCGTTGCAAACTACGCGGAACAGTGCTTCTACCACACCTTCGATCAGGAACGGGCTACGGCAAAAATTTATAACCCGGTCGTATCCAAGGGACTTGCCATCCACTTTGATCCCACCCTCCTGCCCGTGATGTGCGAGTGGAAAATGATGGGGGAAAAAGATTATGTTCTCGGTCTGGAACCTGCCAACAATTATCTGGAAGGACGCGCCTGCCTTGAAGAGCAGGGCAAGATGACTTATCTCGACGCCGGCTCCTCCTTCAAAAACGTGATCGAAGTGCAGTTCTTTAACGACCAGACTTCCTGGGAAAAAGCGTAACTCTTTTCTCAAGTTCATTCTGTAGAATAAAATCCCTCCCGGCGCAACGCCGGGAGGGATTTTAAATTCTTCAGGTAATTGCGACAGCGTATAACATTGTAGTAGAATGCGAAGCATTCTTTGAATGGATTTTACACTTATTCGCTTCGCTGTATTGCCCTGTTATCAGTTCAGATACTCGTCCACATTATCGGAAGTAACAACTACGAAAGGTACTACATAGTTTTTGTCTACAGGCTCGCCCTTGATCGCCGCAACGATCGCGTCGATACCTGCGTTAACCTGACCTGCGCCGTCCTGTAAAACGGTAGCGCCAAGTGTGCCGTCTTTTACCATCTGAAGAGGGCCCTGGTTTCCGTCTACGCCGATACATACAATGTCTTCACGACCTTTTGCGTTACACTCAGCCTGCGCTGCGGAAGACATATCGTCGTTATCGCAGATAACGGCTTTCAGCTCGTCGCCGTACTGTGCAAGATAGTCGTCTACCGTGTTTACAGCCTTGGAAGCATCCCAGTCACAAGGAACATCTGCCGCTTTTGTCCACTTGGAATCCTTCTCGATCGTGTTTGCGATACCTTCACCACGCTGAATCTGAGCGGAGTTGCCGATGATACCCTGGCAGTGTACGAACACGCCGCCTTCAGGCACCTGCTCCATAACATAGTTGCCCATCAACTCGCCGGCAAATACGTCGTCAGAGCCGGAGAAAGTCAATGCTGCGGAATCCGTGCTGTCTGTCGCGGAGTTTACGACAACAACGCCGATACCTGCGTCCGCCATAGCCGTCACTGCCGGATCGGATGCGGTGGACTCAGCAGGAAGAATGATTACATAGTCGCAAGGATAGTTGATGCAGTCCTGTGCAAGGTCACACTGCTTAGCCGCGTCCGTGTTACCGTCAAGAATACCGGTCCACTCGTCAATTGTGCCGTCCGCTACAAGCGCGTCCAGTCTTTCCTGCGCTGCTCCGTTGAGTGTCGCATGGAATACATCTACCGTGTTCTTGGAGATATAGCCAACGATGATCTTACCGTCGCCATTCAGATCTCCGCCTGCTGCCGCGGACGCGTCCGCTGCGGGCTCTTCTGCCGCAGGCTCCTCTGCTTCGGGCTCTTCCGCCGCAGGTTCTTCCGCCGCGGGTGCTTCCGCCGCAGGCGCCTCAGCCGCGGGCGCTTCCGCTGCCGGCTCACTGCCACACGCAACAAGACTCATGGTCATTGCTGCCGCGATGGCTGCTGCAAAAAATTTCTTTTTCATGTTTTTTCCTCCATCCTTTTAATTTTTATAAATAACTGGATTTCTCCATGTTATTTCAGCTTATCTGTTCTTCTTATTGATTACCATATCAAGCAGTACCGCGAAGATAATGATAATACCCTTTGTCATATACTGATAGTATGACCCAATATTCAGGAAGTTCATTCCGTTGTAGATACATCCGATAATAACCGCACCGAGAAGTACGCCGGGCGCCGTCGCTATACCACCCGCGAAAGATGTACCGCCAAGCACGCAGGCCGCTACCGCATCCGTCTCATACGCAACACCGATATTTGACTGTGCGGAACCCGTCTTACTGGTAAAGATAACGCCCGCGATACCCGCAAGTAATCCGGAGATCGTATAGCACAGGGTCTTTGTCCAGAACACGTTGACGCCGGAAGCAATTGCCGCGTTCACGTTGCCGCCGACAGCAAACACATATCTGCCGAACTTGGTCCAGTGCATCACGATATACATCACGATGGAAATAATGATCATGTACCAGATCGGGTAAGGAATCCCTAAAAATGTACCGGAATAAATGTTCTTAAATTCCTGGGATGCCATCGACATACCCTGCCCGTTGGAGATGATCTGCGCAATCGAGCGGATGACCAACTGCGTCGCCAAGGTTACCACGAAAGCCGCCATATTAAATTTTGCCACCAACACGCCGTTCAAAAATCCGAAAAATGTAGCCGCGAGCAGGGAAAGGATGATCGCCAGTCCCATATTCATCCCTTGTACTACAATAAACTGGCCAAGCAGTACGGAAACGAGGGCAAGCTGCGGGCCGACCGACAAGTCGATACCGCCGGTGGTGATACACAGACACATGCCGTACGCAATCAGGCAGTTTACCGAAATCTGTGTCAATACATTCAGGATATTACTCGGATAAATAAACCTCGGCTTCATGATGGCAATGATTATGATCATGAATACCAGAATAACACCGATACCATATTTACCCATAAACATGCGGAACGCATCCGTCTGATAAAATTTTTTGTTATTCACTTCTGCACTTTTTTGTGACATACCCAACCTCCTATTTGTTCTGGCCAAACGCCATAGCAAGAATTTCTTTCTGCGTTATTTTATTTGACAGTATTTCTTCCCTTTTCACTTCGCCCCTTACCGTTCCTTCATGGTAAACGAGAATTCTGTCGCTCATTCCCATGACCTCCGGAAGCTCCGAGGAAATCATAATGACAGCCATTCCTTTGGCGGCAAACTCGCACATCAAAGTATGAATATCCGATTTTGCTCCTACATCCACGCCTCTGGTAGGTTCGTCCAGAATCAAAACTCTCGGATTGGCCATCAGCCATTTTGCCAAAACTACCTTCTGCTGGTTGCCTCCGCTTAAGGAAAAGCCGTTATGCTCAATACTGGAGGCTTTTACCGTCAGCTTCTGCGCCACCTCGGTACATTCCTTCTTCTCCCGCTTCTGGTTTAAGACCAGACCCTTTTGCTTCTCCGGCAGGTTGGGCAGCGATATGTTCTCACGGATAGAGCGAAGCAGGCACAGACCGTAATTCTTTCTGTCCTCGTTCACCATACAAATACCCTTTTTGATGGAAGCCCTCGGGGTTTTGTTGATGATCTCCTCGTCATCCAGATACATCTTCCCGGAGGTGATCGGGTCAAGACCGAAAATTGCCCGCATCGTCTCACTTCGGCCGGATCCTACCAGGCCCGATATTCCGAGAATCTCGCCTTCCCGAACCTCAAAACTGATATCGCGGAAACCATTGCCGGAAATTTTTTCCACCCTGAATACAGGTTTCCCGATCTTGCAGTCCACCTTCGGGAACACGCTCTTGACATCACGTCCTACCATCATGGAAATCAGCTCGTCCCTCGTGACACCCTCCATGGATTTCGAATCGATATATGTACCGTTCCTAAACACGGATACCCTGTCGCAGATCTCAAAAATCTCTTCCATGCGGTGGGAAATATAGATGATCGCAACGCCCTTCGCTTTCAATTCCCGGATAACCTCAAACAGGTGATCCGTCTCGGTGGAATCCAGGGACGAGGTAGGCTCATCCATAATGATCAGTCTGGAATCGCAGGATACCGCCTTGATGATTTCTACCATCTGCACCTGCGCCAACGTCAGCTCCTTCATCTTGGTCGTAGCCGTATACGGCACGTCAAATCTCGCCAGAACTTCTTCGCACCGCTTATTCTGTGCTTTTTTGTCCAAAAGGAAGCCCTTTGTGTTCTCTCTCTTTAAAAATATGCTCTCCGCTACCGTCAGATAAGGTTCCGGGTTCAACTCCTGATGAATCATGGAAATGCCTCTGTTCAGAGCGTCCACCGGGCCGCTTACCTGATATGGTTTCCCCTCAAACTCCATCGTGCCTTCGTCCTGTTTGATCAAGCCGATCACACATTTCATCAGTGTAGACTTACCTGCGCCGTTCTCTCCAAGAAGCGCATGAACTTCTCCGGCCTTGACATGTAGCTGCACATCCTTCAAAGCCTGCGTACCGCCAAACGCTTTGGAAATCCCCTCGCAGTTCAGAATATATGCACTGTTATCCAATACCTTCTCACTCCTTCTCTCAATTCTTTCTTCCCAATAAAGTTACCCGATGCAGCGCGTCGTGGCAGCCACCGAAAATATCTTTGTAAAGCTGATAGTATTCCATATATCTCTTATGATTCTCGGGATTCGGAATAATCTCAAAGTCTTTATACTTTACAACCGCCTTAACGCCTTCATCAATATTTTTGTAAACCCCCGCTCCTACGCTTGCCGCAATTGCCGCGCCCAAGCCTGCCTGTTCATCCGTATCCGCAACCCGAAGCGGCACGTTATAGATATCCGCCTGAATCTGAAGCCACGGTATGCTGTGCGACCCCCCGCCGGAAGCCACGATCGTCTCTGCGTGGAGTCCCAGCTCGCCGCAAACTTCAATGCACTGGTTCATCGCATAGCTCACGCCCTCCATGACCGCTCTCGCAAGCTGTTCCCTCCCCGTTCTCAGGTTCACCCCAAAAAACGCGCCGCTGAGATCGGGATCCAGGTGCGGCGTCCGCTCGCCGTTCAGATAAGGGAGAAACACGACTCCGCCGCTTCCCGGAGGCACCTTTGCAATTGCTTCGTTCATTTTATCGTAATCCACTTTCGGGAACAGGCTGTTAAACCATTTATAGCAAAGCCCCGCATTCATGATGGCTCCCATGGTAATCCATCTGTCTTTTTTATATCCCATAAACGTGTTTGTATTCAGTTTTTGATTCAGAATCGGCACATCGCTCTGAAAGGACACCTGGCCGCTTGTTCCTATGTTGGCCGACGCCTGCCCTACCCGTGTGATGCCGTTTCCGATTCCCTGCATGACCTGGTCGCCGCCGCCTGCCACAATCAATGTCCCCTCGGCAAGCCCCGTCTGCTCTGCCGCCCATTTCGACACGGCACCCGCCACTTCGCTCGTCCCGCAGCACTTCGGAAACCACTCCTGCGGTAAATCAAACATTTGCAAAATTTCTTCCGACCAAACGCCCTTTCTGATATCAAACGCCAGCGTCGCCGACGCGTCCGAATAATCGGAAGAAACCTCGCCTGATAATTTTAATTTGAGATAGTCTTTCGGCAGACAGACATGTGCAATCCTGCCGTAATGGTCCGGCTCCTCCTCCTTAACCCACAAAAGGGAAGGCAGAAGAAATCCGGTATAAATGGGATTCATGAACAGCTCCTTGACCTTTTCCTCCCCAACTTGCTCTTTCATCTCTCGGATCTGGCGACCGCTTCTGGCGTCACAGTGCAAAATCGCCGGACGAATCGGCCTGTACTCGCTGTCAAGAGTGACCAGCCCATGCATTTGGCCGGAAAAGCTGAGTGCGATTATCTCCTCCTTCGCAACTTTGCCTTCCTGCATGGCTTTTCTGATTGTCAGGGCGCAGACATCCCACCATTCCTCCGGGTCATGCTCCGCATAGTTGTTCCGCGGAGACTGAAACTGATAATTCTTGGCCGCGATGGCCCTGACTTTTCCGTTTTCTTCAATGATAATTACTTTCAGGCTCGATGTGCCCAAATCTATTCCCATAAAACATTTCATCTATCTTTTCTCCATGCCTGCGCATTTATTTGATAAACGCAAATTGTACGCCTGCCACAAAGGTATCGCCCAGCCCGATCGTACAAACCGGCTTCTCCATATATCTGGACGGCACCAGACAGACTTTCTTGTCAAGTTCCATTCCTTCCAGTTCTTCGGCAAACCGAAGCCCCACAGGGCTAAGTGCCAGCTCCAGACTCTCTCTGCATTCGTCGAGACTTCCATAATGGCCGATTCTCGCTCTTGTCCCCGAAAGAAGATTCCCGAGCGTAAGCGCTTTCTCCAGATTAATGCCCTCAAGCTCTTCCCCGTAATACATCGAGTAATCCTTGGTGTGCATAATAATGCCGTTTACTTTATACTTGTCAATGATGAAATCCATCCCGTGAATTACATCCTGTAAATTATTTTTATCGATAGACATGTTCTGCTCTTTGGTGTGCGCCACCAGCTCTTCCTCGTTCATCCCCATGATATCCACATATTTGGAGATTTCCTGGTAAACCAGCGTCTTTACTTCAGGGCTTAAGTAGTGCGCGCTCTCGAAATAGAAGATACACTCCGGATTGTTCTCCCTCATCCTCCTGTAGTGCACGCCCAGCTCCTCCATACGTCTCCCGGTAAGCTCCGTGTCTATAATCGCGTTAAACCCGCTCAGGTTGTAGGAGATTATCTGCTTTGCGTTTTGCTCCATATATTCCCGAAAACCGTCGTCCACAACAATGTCTTTATGTATCGTGTCATAGTCAAGGATCATCCGGTTCGCTACCGGCACCTCATACTCCCGATCCCCGATGCGGAATTTGTCGCCCCTGGTATAGGCAAACACGATATGATATACCGGCTCACCCTGCTGAATCTCCTTAAGCGGCACTCTTTTGCCTTCCTTGATCGCATCGAGCCCCGGATAGTCCATCAGCCCGCACACAATGTCGCTTCTGTCCGATATATAGCCGATCAGCGGCATTCCTGTGGAGGCCAGAGCCGCCGCTCCCTGTGCGGCGGTTCCTCCCAGGCTGTACACATGTTCAAAATGCTTTAACAAGTACTCCACCACTTCCCAGTTCGTTATATCAACCTCTCCGCCCAGGCCGTTTTGCATATAGTAGGAGACAATCCTCGCAAAAGTTTCCATGCTGTCAATGACTTCATCGCTACCGGCCGAAGGCTCACATTTCAAATACTTTTCCAATATCGCATTGAATTCCTGTTCGCTGTAAGTGAGAAGAACGTCTGCGTCGGAAGTATACCCAAACACAATCCTCTGGTCTGTGTTCCGGCACTTTTCTATATCGGAATAAGTCTCGTCCAAATATTTTTCGTAGTTATCTATGTATGACATTCTTAACACCCTTTCCAGTCATTCGCAGCTTTGCGTCGCCTAAATCTTATACTCGGCAAGGATCGCCTCGATGCCTTCCGTATCTTTTTCCTGTTTCTGGCGCTTGGATACCTGGTATAAAACGGCGTCCAAAACCGCCTGTTCATAAATATGGGTCGTCGACCCGTACTCTCCGAAAAGAGGATTCTCCACGGTTGTCAGAAGATAAAACCCGACGCTTCTCGCCAGCGTGCTGCTGCTTGAACCGGTCACCGCCACGGTCTGCATGTTTTTGCGGTTGGCGATATCAACTGTCTGTATCACATGTTTGGAACTGCCGGAATGCGAAACCGCCAGCAGCATATCCTTTTCATCGCCCTTAACCATACTGGCCATTCCGTATTCCACTATGGTTTCGCAGGTTGCGTTGATACCGAGCCGACAAAGCCTGAACGCGAAATCCATCGCAACCGGAATGGTATTACCCACCGCAGATACGAACACTCTGTTGCTTGTGCATATCAGATCGGCGCATCTTTGCACTTTCTCCTCGTCAAGCAGCTCCGCGATTCTCAGAAGATCCCTTGTAAGGCACTGTATCACCTCTTTGGCGCTCTCCGGGTTATCCGATGCGTCTATGTATCCCACCATCTGGTATCTTCCCAATTCCTGCGCCAGGGCAAGCTTCATCTGGTAAAAGCCCCCGTATCCGAGACGCTTGCACATTCTGATAACCGTCGCGTCGCTGGATCCGCTCCGTTCAGCCAGATCCGTCACATTGAGCTTGACGACCTCCTGGGGATTCGCCGTGATATAATCGGCTACCTTTCTCTCCGCGAGAAACATTTCCTCTTTCAGCAAATCAATTTTTTTGAGTACCTGTTCTTCCATGACATCTTTCCTCCGAAATCTTTAGTTTTTAGTTAATAAAAAAAATTTCACGAAGATGTCACATTCCAAATCAACCCGCCTGCATGTAGCTTTTTTTCTCCATGAAAGAAAATTACACGCCAGGCATGAAATGCAGCCTTTTTTTTACGTTTTCGGATTTATTAATTAATCCGTTTAACTTTTGTTGATTTGATTGTACATCATGTGAAATTTTTTGTCAACAATAATAGTTTTTCCGTCCTGTTTTCTTTTGTTTTTTCCATTTTGCACAAAATATGTATTCCATTTTAGTCTAAAACCACCTAAGAAAACATACATTTAAGCACTTCATCATCATTTCCGCGAAAAATATTTTCTTGGCTCATAAAAAATATCTCTTATCGCGCCGATTGCCGCCCCATGTATCATGGAATTTTCCACCTTACTCAATGAAATGGAAATGTTGGCAAATATTTCGGGAATGACCCTGTTTTTCACCTCCCTCCTGACTCTGTCCAGCATAATATCAGGATCGACATGCGACATTTCGTCGCCGATTACAATGACCGTAGGGTTAAAGCAGTTAATAATATTCGCGATGCCCGACGCCAGATAATCACAGCAACTGGAATAAATTTCCGTCACAATGGGATTCTGGTCGCGTACCATCTGCGCCGCCTCCTGAAAAGTATAGTTTGTGATCGGCGCAAGAATCCTGTTTACTTCCTTTGTAAACGCGATGGACGAACAATAGCTTTCGAGACATCCGTAGTTTCCGCAGGAACACCTCGGCCCCTTGTGATTGATAGACATATGGCCGATTTCCCCCGCCATACCGAGTACCCCTTTCAACAGTTCTCCGTTATTGAAAATCCCTGCGCCGACGCCCTGTCCGTCCGCGATATAAATCAAAACCCCGTCCTGATTTTTTTTCGAATCATACCAGTACTGCGCCAGCGCTCCGGCGTTCGCGTCGTTCTCCAAAAATACCGGAAGACCGAATCTCGTCTCCAGCTCTTCCCCAATCAAAATGTCCGACCAGCCATCATACCCTGTCATCAATTCTATTCTTCCCCGCCTGACACTGTAAGGCCCCGGCACCGCCATCCCTATCGCGAGTATTTTCCTCTCGCCGCAGCCGTCAATCAATCCCTGGACGCCTTCCATCAAACCGTCCATAACTTTCCGCGGCGACTGTCTCGTCTCGGTTTGAACGAATTTCCGGACAACTTCGTTTCCGGACAAATCGTAAATTCCCACGCCGTAATGCTTTCTGGCAAGCTGGATGCCTATAACGCCATAGTCATCGTTGTTGATGGAAATGCCAACGCTCCGCCTTCCCTTTTTTCCTGCCATATAGCCGACTTCACGGACAAGCCCCCATGAAATAAAATCGTTGATAATATTTGTGACAGTCGCCTGCTTCAAATTGGACTTTTTCGCGAGTTTCGCCCGCGCACAAACGCCTTCCTCCCGAAGCAGCCGAATCAAAAGCGCCCTGTTCATCTCCTGCATATCTTCCTGATTAAAACCATGGTTGATTATGTACATGTTGTATCTCCCCTCTTTTGTCCGCCGACTATATTTCTCCATTTTATTGTAAGCTATTCCGTGATCGAATTCAAATAAAAACCGCAACCCCTTCCAAATACCGGGATTGCGGTTTTCAAGTGCGCCTCACGGCACACATCACCAATCTGCCATTAAAATTCCGCCAGATAACCTTTCACATTTTCCGTAATATTTCCGCCGAAAACAGCGGAACCTGCAACGATTATATTGGCTCCTGCATCCAGCACGAGCTTGGCGTTATCTACCGTAATACCTCCGTCCACCTGGATGTCAATGTCCACACCCATCTCGTCGGCCATCTCTCTGACCCGCCGGACGCGTTCCGTGGATTCGGGTATATACTGTTGACCGCCGAATCCCGGCTCCACCGTCATCACAAGAAGCATGTCCAGCTTACTCAGGTACTTTCTGACAGCCTCCACCGGAGTCTTGGGTTTGATGGACATTCCCGCCCGGCATCCGAGACTTTTGATCAGGTTTATCGTCGCCTCCGCATCTTCCGTCGCCTCCAAATGAAAGGTTATGCTGTCGGAGCCGCACGCCGCGAACTCCTTCACATACCGTTCCGGCTCCACAATCATCAAATGCACGTCAAAAACTCTCTTTGTCACCTTGCGGATACTGCGAATCAGAGGCATTCCGAAAGAAATGGAGGGGACAAACACCCCGTCCATCACATCAATATGAATATACTCTGCTCCGGCTTCATCCGCCTCTTTAATCTGCTCTCCCAATCTGGCGAAATCCGCCGACAAAATGGAGGGAGACAAAATATTTTTTCTCTCAGACATCTCTCTTCCTCATCCGCAGTGTCACTGCATGTTTATCGTATCTATTTCATAACAGTTCAGCCTTCGGCTTAACTGTTACTCTATTTTACGAACGCCTTTGTCTTTTCGTAAATGCTCTTTGTGTCCAGACCGTACTTCTCCACCAGCGCATTCGCGGGACCGGACTCGCCGTAAGTATCCTGCACGCCGATTCGCAGTACGGGAGTCGGATGCTTCTCGGATAAGCAGTCGCAGACCGCGCTGCCGAGGCCGCCGATCACACTGTGTTCCTCCGCCGTCACTACCTTGCCTGTCTTCTTTGCGGAAGCTACTACCATCTCCTCGTCAAGAGGCTTGATGGTGTGGATATTGATCACTTCCGCGCTGATGCCGTCCTCCGCAAGCTTCTCGGCCGCTTCCATAGCGGAAGAAACCGTGATACCGCTGGCGATAATGGTCACATCCGTGCCCTCTCTCAGGAGGACACCCTTGCCAACCTCAAACTTGTAGTCAGGCTTATCGTTGATTACGGGCACCGCCGCACGACCAAAACGCAGATATACCGGTCCCTCTATCTCAATCGCCGCTCTCACTGCCGCCTTTGCCTCCACATCGTCGGAGGGAACGATAACGGTCATACCCGGAATGGTACGCATCAGAGCCACGTCTTCGTTACACTGATGAGTCGCGCCGTCCTCGCCCACGGTGATACCCGCGTGAGTCGCGCCGATCTTTACATTCAGGTGTGGATAACCGATAGAGTTACGAACCTGCTCAAAGTTACGTCCGGCCGCGAACATAGCAAAAGAGCTGATAAAAGGAATCTTGCCGCAGGTAGCAAGGCCCGCCGCAATACCTGTCATATTACACTCCGCGATACCGCAGTCGACATGACGCTCCGGAAAAGCTTTCTGGAACACGCCTGTCTTGGTCGCGCCCGCAAGATCCGCGTCAAGCACTACCAGATTCGGAAATTCTGCACCACACTCGGCAAGTGCATTACCATAGCTTTCTCTTGTCGCAATTTTCTTCACATCTGCCATTAGTTTGCACCTCCTAACTCTTCACCGATCTTTTCAAGATCCGCCATCGCCGTTTTGTACTCTTCATCGTTGGGAGCCTTGCCGTGCCATCCCGCCTTGTTCTCCATGAAGGAAACGCCTTTGCCCTTCACCGTCTTGCAGACGATGGCAGTCGGCATACCTTTAGTAGCCTTTGCCTCCTTAAAGGCCGCGTCAATCTGGTCAAAGTCATTGCCGTCGATATTGATTACATGGAAGTTAAACGCCTCGAACTTTTTGTCAATCGGATAAGGAGAGCATACGTCGTCGATCTTACCGTCGATCTGCAGCCCGTTGTTGTCCACGATCACCACAAGATTGTCAAGCTTTCTGTGGCCGGCAAACATAGCCGCTTCCCACACCTGGCCTTCCTGAATCTCACCGTCGCCAAGAAGCGTGTAGGTTCTGTAATCCATGTTGTCCATCTTCGCCGCTAACGCCATGCCTACCGCCGCGGAGATACCCTGGCCCAGGGAGCCCGAGGACATATCTACGCCGGGCGTCTCCTGCATACAGGGGTGTCCCTGCAAGTAGGAACCGAGATGACGAAGCGTCGGAAGATCCTCCACCGGGAAATAACCTCTGTTTGCCAGTACGGAATAAAGCCCGGGAGCCGTGTGTCCCTTGGAAAGCACGAACCTGTCTCTGTCCGCCTTCTTGGGATCCTTCGGATCGATGTTCATCTCCTCAAAATACAGGTAGGTAAAAATGTCCGCCGCAGACAAGGATCCGCCCGGATGCCCCGCCTTAGCGCCGTGTACCGCCGTCACGATACCTTTGCGAACTTCATTAGCTGTTTTCTGTAACTCTAATTTGTTCATCGCTGTCCTCCATTTAATTATATTATATATGCCGTCCCCGGCGTCTTACTTTTCATGCCATATGCCGTCCGGCCCGCTGTCATGGTACAATCATCTCACATCGGGCCGTCACTTTCAACGACATATGTCACTTTTCCTGAAATAATTTTTTCCAACGAGAAGCTCTCCGCCTCATCTGCCGCTGCTCATCGCTGGCCATAATAAGCATTTTCCCCGTGTTTGCGGAAATAATGCTTATCCTGTAATTCCTGTGGCGCGGGCTGGATTCTCGCGTTGATGGTTTCCGCACGGTAAGCCATCTTTGCCACTTCCTCCAAAACCACCGCGTTGTGCACCGCTTCGTGAGCGTCCTTGCCCCACGAGAAAGGCCCGTGATTCTTACAAAGCACCGCCGGCACAGCCACCGGATCTTTGTCCATTCTCTTAAACTCGTTGACAATCAGCAGACCCGTATTTTTCTCGTATGCGTCCGCGATCTCCTCCTCGTTCAGGCAGCGCAGACATGGAATCTCCCCATAAAAATAGTCCGCATGGGTGGTGCCGTAGCAGGGAACGCTCCTGCCCGCCTGCGCCCAACTGGTAGCGTAGGAAGAGTGGGTATGTACAACACCGCCAATCTCCTGATACGCTTTATAAAGCTCCACATGAGTAGCCGTGTCAGATGAAGGATTGTATTTCCCCTCCACTTTTTTACCTTCCAGATCTACCAAAACCATATCGTCGGGGGTCAGCTTGTCATAGTCAACGCCGCTCGGCTTGATCGCAAATATGCCGCTCTCCCTGTCAATCTCGCTCACGTTGCCCCATGTGAAAGTGACAAGTCCGTATTTCGGAAGAAGCATATTCGCCTCGTACACTCGTTTTTTCAGTTCCTCTAACACAATTCCAGCTCCTTTCTCTAATCTTTAAGACCTTTTCCCGCTCTTACATCGACTCAACCGCTGCTCTCTCAATAGCAAGTCCGGCGCCGTAAAGCTTCATAAACTTGTTGAATCCTTCCACGTCGGACGCTTTCGGCTCAAGCTTCTCGCCTTTTTGTCCCGCAAATACCTTGCCGTCGAGGAACGCCGCAAGACTTTCATCCGCACCCTTGTTGATCATGTAGGAAGCAAGAAGCGCGATACCCCATGCGCCGCCTTCGCCTGCCGTCTCCATAACGCTCACAGGCGCGTTCATCGCCGCCGCAAGAATGCTCTGTCCCACGCCCTTTGTTTTGAAAAGACCGCCGTGTCCAAGAATCTCGTCGACCTCCACTTTCTCCTCCTGGAAAAGAATGTCAAAGCCGGTCTTAAGCGCGCCCAGGGAAGTGAAAAGATGGACTCTCATAAAGTTCGCCAGATTAAACTTCGCATCGGGCGTGCGCACAAACAGAGGACGTCCCTCGTTGAAACCTGTCACATGCTCGCCGGAGAAATAGTTATAAGCAAGCAGACCGCCACAGTCGTCGTCTCCCTCTAACGCCTTGCGGTAGAGATTGCCGTACAACTCGTTCATATCCACCTTCATCCCCATCACTTCCGAGTATTCCTTAAACAGGTTCACCCATGCGTTCAGGTCGGAAGTACAGTTGTTGCAGTGCACCATCGCCACAAGGCTGCCGTCCGGCGTTGTCACCAGATCGATCGCGTCATATACCTTGGAAAGCTCCTTCTCCATAACGATCATACCGAATACGCTCGTTCCCGCGGACACGTTGCCGGTTCGTCTGGCTACGCTGTTTGTCGCCGCCATGCCTGTGCCCGCGTCGCCCTCAGGAGGGCAGAAAGGTACGCCGGCCTCCAATGTGCCTGTGGGATCCAACAGTTTCGCACCCTCCTCAGTGAGTGCGCCCGCCTGCTGGCCTGCCGTATACACTGCCGGAAGCACTTCCTTTAATTTCCAGGCAAATCCCTTGTCCGCAACTGCCTCGTCAAACTGCTCGATCATTTTTTCGTAAAACTGACCTGTCGCGATGTCGATCGGGAACATGCCGGAAGCCTCGCCCACTCCGACGATCTTTTCTCCCGTCAGCTTCCAGTGGATGTAGCCCGCCAATGTGATAACAAATTTCAGATCCGGCACATGCTCCTCACCGTTAAGAATCGCCTGATAGAGATGCGCAATCGTCCATCTCTGCGGAATATGGTAATTGAAAAGCTCTGTCAGCTTCGTGGAAGCCTCCTCCGTGATGGTATTTCTCCAAGTGCGGAAAGGCACCATCAGCTCATCCTTTTCATTGAAAGCCATATAACCGTGCATCATTGCGGAAAAGCCGATCGCCCCGAGCTTCACAAGCTTTTCCCCGTACTGTGCCTGCACGTCCTCTGCCAGCTTCCTGTAGCAGTCCTGAAGTCCCGTCCAGATGTCGTCAAGCGTGTAAGTCCAGATACCGTTCTCCAGCCTGTTTTCCCAATCGTGCGCCCCCGACGCGATGGGCTTGTTGTTCTCGTCCACAAGAACCGCCTTGATTCTGGTAGAACCGAACTCAATGCCCAAAACCGCCTTACCGCTTGCAATACATTCTTTTGCTCCCATAATTGTCCCTTTTACCTCCTGCTTCTTTATTATATGATTCGCAGTACGCGCTCAAAAAATCTACGATTTTCCTCGCTCGCGGGCTGTCTCTGCTCCGCTTCGGTCCACGCTGAGCAAGCGCCACTGGCGCTTAGCACCCCCATGCATCTGCAATCTGAAAAACCTGTCAGCAAGCTGCCGTTTTTCATCTTACATCTGCGCACTGCTCATTGCCATCACACATATGCCGCTGCGTTCCATCTAAGCTCGTTCTTAAAGTCGCGGATATTGGTATTCTTGTCGATCACAACACTCTCGATACCCATCGCGTCCGCCCAGTCAACCATCTGCTCCACGGTCAGGTCGTAAGAGAATGCGGTGTGGTGCGCGCCGCCTGCCAGAATCCAAGCCGTTGCGCCAACCTCCAGATTAGGCTGCGGCGTCCAGAATGCCGTGCCAACCGGCAGCTTCGGCATGGGCTTCTCCACCTTCTTGCAGTCCACCGCGTTGATAAGCAGACGGAATCTTGTGCCAAGATCCACTAAGGAGCAAGCCACCGCCGGCCCTTCCTTCGCCGTAAATACCAGACGAGCGGGATCTTCTCTGTTGCCCATGGAAAGCGGACATACTCTCATCGCTACATCGCCTTCCGCCACAGACGGGCAAACCTCAAGCATGTGCGCCTGCAGTATGCCTTCCTTGCCGGGTACTAAGTTGTAGGTGTAGTCTTCCATCATGGAAGAACCCTTCGCACCCTCGATGTCCGCCGTCATCAGCTTCATAAGGCGAACCATAGCCGCTACTTTCCAGTCGCCCTCCGCGCCGAAACCGTAGCCCTTCTCCATCAATCTCTGGATTGCCAGACCCGGAAGCTGCTTCAGTCCTCCAAGCATGCCGAAGTGGGTTACTACCGCGTGATAGTCGTTCTCCACCAGGAACTTCTCGATACCGATCTCCTGCTGCGCCTGAACCGCAACATGTCTTCTGAACTCGTCCGCGTCTCTGCCATCGTCGATAATTTTATATTTGCTGTAATATTCTTCAACCAGCGCGTCCACGTCTCCCTGTGAAACCGCATCCACATACTCCACGACATCGTTCACACAATAATGATCGATTTCCCAGCCGAACTTGATCTGCGCCTCAACCTTGTCACCCTCTGTCACGGCCACATTGTTCATGTTGTCGCCGAAACGGCAGACACGCACATGGGAGGATTCGATTACGCCGATCGCCGTTCGCATCCAGCTTGCAAGCTGCTTCTGCACGCGCTCGGACGCCCAATGCCCCACAATAATCTTGCGCTCAATGCCCATGCGGCTCACAATATGTCCGTACTCTCTGTCGCCGTGCGCGGACTGGTTCTCGTTCATGAAATCCATGTCGATGGTGTCGTAGGGAAGTTCCTCATTAAACTGCGTGTGCAGATGGCACAGCGGCTTTCTGAACTCCTTCAAACCAAGGATCCACATCTTTGCGGGAGAGAAGGTGTGCATCCAGGTGATCACACCCGCACACTCCGGATCGTTGTTCGCGTCGTTAAATGCCTTGCGGATGGAAGCCTGGCCCAAAAGTGTAGGCTTTAATACCACCTCAAAAGGCAGATTGCCGGAAGCATTTAACGCCTCCACCATCTTTGCGGAATGATCCGCCACTTTTCTCAGACACTCGTCCCCATACAAGTCCTGAGAACCCGTGCAAAACCAAAATTTGTAGTTCTTTACTGCGCTCATGAAATACCCTCTCTTTCTTTTTGTTTTGCTGCTCCGCAGCCGTTGTTTTTAGCACAACTTATCTGTCCTCTTTGATTACAGTCTACTACTTGTACATACAAATATGCAAGTTGTGTATACTAACTTATTCTATTTTATTTCTACATGCAAATCCCCGGCAGATGCCACATTTCACTTCAATCTTCTGACGGAATTGCGGGGCACCACATCCACCTCAAACTCGTAGTTCGCGTCAAAGGCAGGATCCTTAATCATCCTGATCAGATTCTCCGCCGCCTTGGCTCCCAGCCTTTCCATGGGATGGGGGGTGGAGGTGATAGCTACCTCACCCAAAATCGCGAGCTCCGAGTCGTCCACGCTGGCCACCGATATATCCTGCGGAACGCGGACGCCGTTTTTTTTAAAAATATCCAGCAGGCCAAACGCCACCTCGTCGTTATAGCAAAATACCGCCGTGCATTCCCTGAAACGCTCCAGCACTTTTCCCGACACTCTTTCCAGGTTTTGCTTCTCCTCCGTGTCCACCCATACGACCTGTCCGTCCTCCACCTCAAATCCGGTGTCCATCATCGCGTCCATATAGCCCGAAAAACGTGCCTGTCCCTGCCCGTCGTCCAACTTAAAAATGCCGCCGATCTTCTTATGTCCCATTGAAATCAGGTGTTTTGTCATCTTCCAGCCAGCCATATGGTCGTTGATCGACACATGCGGAATCTTCAACTGCGGATAATAGCTGTTGATAAAAATGACCGGAATCCGTCTCTTGCGGACCTCCTGGTAGAGCCGCAGATTGGGATTTGGTATGCCGCTCTTTGTCGGTTCCACAATGAGTCCCGACACCTCGTCCCTGCTGATGATATCCTCCAGAATCGTTTTTTCCCGTCCATGCTGGTTATTCGTAAACGCTATCTGGACGGAATACCCCGCTTCCAGAAGGACGCTCTCGATTCCCTGAATGGTTCTCGGAAAAATATATCCGTCCACATAGGTTGTCACAACGGAGACACGCATACGCTTCGTCAGATTTGCGAGCCGGTTGTCATTGATGTAAGTGCCGCTTCCCTGGATTCTCCGAATGAGTCCTTCCTTTTCCAAAACGTCAATGGCATGTCTGACCGTTTGACGGCTCACACCAAACATTTCCTTGAGTTTATTTTCGGAATACATCTTTTGTCCCGGAATTAACTGCTTTGTCTCGATCTGTTCATTGATCCATTTGACAAGCTCCAAATATTTCGGTGTGGCCTTTTCCATATATAATCCTCTCCGATAGCCGCAAAGGGCTGCCCTTTCAGGCAGCCCTTTCGTTTTTAAGGACTGCGCTTTTCCCGCTGTCCGCACTATCTTTGTATTCGACTATCCCAAGTCAATTAGCCTTTCTTTCTCTTGGAAAGTACATCCACCGTTACGGCGCCGAGAAGAACCGCACCTTTTACGATCTTCTGGATATCTGTAGACCAGCCGTAGAGGGACATGCCGTTGTTCAGGATACCCATAATGAACGCACCGATTACGGCGCCCATGATTGTACCTGCACCGCCGGCAACCGCCGCACCACCGATGTAACAGGAAGCGATCGCGTCCATCTCGAAACCGTCTCCGGCTTTCGGAGTGGAGGAAGCGTTACGTGCGGAGAGGACGATACCTGCCACTGCACTTAAGATACCCATGTTTGTGTATACCCAAAAGAATACCTTGTTCGTATCGATACCGGAAAGGTTTGCCGCCTTTCTGTTGCCGCCCAGCGCATAAATCTGTCGGCCGGCTACCGTCTTGCTCGTAATGAAAGCGTACAGTGCAATCAGCACCGCCATAATGACAAGTACGAAGGGAAGCCCGTTGTAGCGTGCCAGCTTGTATAAGCAGAACCAGATGATGAAAAGCATAACCGCCAGTTTGAGTACGATCTGCCACATGGGGTTCGTCGCAAAGTTATATTTTTCTTTTGTCTTGATGCTGCGGATCTCATTGAGAATCAGCGCAACGGAAGCGATAATCGCCACAACGATACAAACCATATCAAGCGTGCCGCCGCCCACTTCGATCTTCGCCGTGGGAAGGAAGCCTGCGCCGAGATAAACGAAGTTGTCCGGGTGCGGGCCCTTTGTCTGCGCTTTCAGAAGCGTATATGTAAGACCGCGGCCCATCAGCATCGTAGCCAGCGTCACAACGAAAGGCGGAATGCTCAAATATGCGATGAAGAAACCGGCAAACATACCTACAAGAAGACCGATCAGCAGAGCAACCAGAATCGCAATCCACATATTCATCTTATAGTCAATCAAAATAATACCAGCAGCCGCACCGGTCAGAGCCACGACAGAACCGACTCCCAGGTCGACGTTACCGGTCAATACGCAAAGCAGCATACCGATCGCCAGAATGACTACGTAGCCGTTCTGCATGATCAGGTTGTTAATGTTAGCCGGGGAGAGGTTTTTCCCGCCCGTCATAATGGCAAAGATAACATAGATGGCAATAAGCGCCAGAAACATACCGTACTGTTTCATGTCAAGATTAACTACTTTTTTCTTCTCATTCATTTCCATCACCCTTTCTATTATGTGCCATAATACACTGCATAATTTTTTCCTGTGTCAATTCGTCATGATTCAGCTCGCCCGCGATCTGTCCCTCGTTCAAAACGTAAGTCCTGTCACATGTGCCGATGATCTCAGGCATCTCTGAGGAGATGATAATCACCGCCTTACCCGCTTTTGCCAAATCGTTAATGACACAGTAAATCTCATATTTCGCACCCACGTCGATACCACGTGTGGGCTCATCCAGAATCAGCACATCCGGCTGCGTAAGCATCCACTTTGCCAAAACCACCTTCTGCTGATTACCGCCGGACAAAGAGCCTACCACCTGCTCGATGGAAGTTGCCTTGACATTAATCCTCTTTTTATACTCCTCCGCCGCGACAATCTCGTCGTTGCCGTTGATAATACCGTGTTTGGAGAAAAACTTCGGCCGCGCGGCAATAGCCATATTCTCCTTGATCTCTGCAATCAGGTTTAGCCCGTACACCTTTCTGTCCTCCGACACATAGGCGAGTTTGCTGTTGATTGCCTGCTTTACGGTCTTCATCTCCACTTCCTTGCCGTTGATCTTGACTGTCCCGGAGATTTTCTGCCCGTAGCTGTGTCCGAATATGCTCATTGCAAATTCGGTACGTCCCGCGCCCATCAGCCCGGCAAGCCCCACTACCTCGCCCGCCTTCACGCTGATATTAATATCTTTCAAAATCTGACGTTCCGGATCGTCCGGATGATAAGCGTTCCAGTTTTTCACCTCAAAGATCGTGTCCCCGATCTTAACATTCTCACGGATCGGATAACGATTGGTCATTTCACGGCCTACCATTCCCTTGATCACGCGATCCTCGGACATGTCGTCCTTGCCCTTGATCAGAGTCTCGATGGTCTTACCGTCGCGGATGATCGTCACGGCGTCAGATACATATTCGATCTCATTTAGTTTGTGGGAGATAATAATACAGGTAATTCCCTGTTTCTTAAGCTCCAGCATAATATCCAAAAGCTTCTTACTTTCCTCGTCATTAAGCGCAGCCGTAGGCTCGTCGAGAATCAAAAGCTCCACCTTTTTAGCCATCGCTTTCGCGATCTCAATAAGCTGCTGCTTGCCGACGCCCAATGAATTGACCGGCACATTCACGTTTTCATGCTCCAATCCTACCCTCGCAAGCATTTCCTGTGCACGCTGTCTGGTCTTTGTCCAGTCGATAACCCCTTTTGCCGCCAACTGTTCGTTCCCCAGAAACACATTCTCTGCAACTGAGAGAAGCGGACTGAGCGCAAGCTCCTGGTGAATGATAACGATACCCTTCGCCTCACTGTCCTTCAAATTATGGAATTTACAGACCTCCCCCTTGTACACAACGTCGCCCGAGTATGTACCGTGAGGCCAAACGCCCGAGAGAACATTCATCAGCGTGGATTTTCCCGCTCCGTTCTCACCGCACAAGGCATGGATCTCACCGCGTCTCACTTTCAGATTTACATCATCCAGCGCGCGGACACCTGAAAATTCCTTGACAATGTGGTTCATTTCCAAGATGTAATCCGACATCTTCCCAACTCCCTTCTCTTTTATTGTCCAGTTCGGAGCCATGCAGATCCACAAAACGAAAAATACAAAAGCTATCGCTGGCAGATTGCTTTGATATGAATCTGCGTATCCTCGAACTGAAGTAAAAATTTTAAAAGGGCGACAGCATAACTGCCGCCGCCCTCCAAAATACCTTTAGAAATATTACTCAGCTAACTGCTCCTCTGTGTAGTAACCGCCGTCTACGATGATCTCTTTGTAGTTGGACTGGTCAACTGCTACAGGTGTGCACAGGTAAGAAGGAACTACGATCTTACCGTTGTTGTACTGCTCTGTGTCGTTGATCTCAGGCTCTGCACCCTCAAGCACTGCCTGTACCATGGTAACGCACTTCTCAGCCAGGAGACGGGTATCCTTGTAAATGGACATCGTCTGCTTGCCGGAGATGATGTTCTTGGTAGCCATCAGCTCAGCGTCCTGACCTGTGATCATAGGCCAGTTTTCCTCTGTATAGCCAGCGCCCTCGAGAGCTGCCTTACAGCCGTATGCAAAACCGTCGAAAGCGGTAGCGCAGATGTCAAGATCCTCGTCAGCGTAGAAACCTGTCAGATAGTTCTCACAGTTCTGCTGAGCGGTCTCCTGGGACCATCTCAGAATACATGTGTCATCGAAAGAAGTTCTGCCGGACTTACAAACCAGTGATCCGTCATCAAGATAGGGCTGAAGAACTTCCATCAGACCATTGTAAAGCATATGCGCATTGTTATCATCAGGGGAACCCATGAAGAACTCGATGGTCTTCGGGTCCGCAGGATCAAGACCTGCATTATCCACAATGTACTGGCCGATTGCGGTACCAACACCCTTGTTATCAAATGTAGCGTAGTAAGAAACCGCATCCGTATCCATCAGCAGACGGTCGTAAGCGATGATCGGAATGCCCGCCTCTTTCGCCTGAGCCTCTACATTAACCAGAGCGGAAGAGTCGATAGAAGCGATAACCAGGCAGTTCACGCCGGAAGCGATCATATTCTCAACCTGGGAAACCTGCATCTGTACATCGTCCTCAGCATACTGAAGGTCTACCTCATAACCAAGCGACTCAAGCTGTGCCTTCATGTTAGCGCCGTCGTTGATCCATCTCTCGGAAGACTGGGTAGGCATCGCCACACCAACCTTGCCGCCGCCGGACGTAACTGCTGCTGCCTCGTCCACTGCCGCGTCAGCCGCATCCTCAGCAGGTGCCGCTTCCTCAGCTGCCGGAGCCTCCTCAGCCGCTGCCGGAGCTTCTGCCGCAGGAGCCGCCGCCTCTTCAGAACCGCCGCCACAGCCTACAAGCATGGAAGCTACCATTGCTACGCTCAGAAATGTGCTTAAAGCTTTCTTTTTCATTTCCTTTTTTCCTCCCTTTAATAAAATGATTTCGCCAGCGAACTTGTCCATATGCTCCGATAAGTTGTACACTATACAATTTGCCGTCATTTAAATTATTTTATTTTTTTCGGCAAACCGTAAATTGGAAGTTTTTGCTTATTCGTCGCTCAATTTACAAGTCCTTCTGTGCATTTTGACCACTATTTTTCCAAGTGATATTTTCATTATATATATACGACGGAATAATGTCAATCTTTTTATTCACTTTTTACATACATCTTTTCAAAGTTGTACAGCATACAAGTTTGCCTGCATATCGCATAAACAGACTCAGAATACGCCGCGTCTCTCATTCGTGTTGGCCGCCAAGAAGCCTTCATAGACAATCCCGCGTGCAGGCACGCATCCTGCACTGCGCAAAAGCCGCAGGCAGTTTCCCGGCCCGCGGCTTTTCTGTCTCTTTCCATATTATATTTTATATTCGGTAGATGATCCGCGCAGAACACATAGGGTTCGCGCAGTTATACCTTGAACTCACCCACCAGATTCTCCACTCCTGCAGTCAGGCCAAGCAGCTTATCCATAGCCTCGGAAACCTCTTCCAGGTTCGCCTGCTGCTCGGTTACCACCGCGCTGACCTCGTTGATTTCAGTCACATTGCCGTCTGCCGCATCCTTGATGGTTCCCATGCTGTCCATGGCCTGCATGATCCGGTCGCTCAGAGCCTCCACTCCGCTTATGATGTCCTCCACATTATTGTTTACTTCATCGGTGCCGTCCGTGATAGTCTCGAAACTTGCCCTGGCCTCCCCCGTCATCTGGTTGCCTCTCTCCAACTGCTCCAGACTCTCCTTCAGCCGAGCCGTCATTTGATCCGCCTGCGCGCTCACCGCATCGATCATCTTACCGATTTTTGCCGCAGCCGCCTGGGAGTTATCCGCCAGTTCCCTGATTTCCGTGGCCACAACCGCAAAACCTCTGCCCGCTTCCCCTGCTCTCGCCGCCTCAATGGAAGCGTTTAATGACAACAGGTTCGTCTGTGAAGCGATGGACGAAATGGAAGCCAGCGCCTCCGTCATGCCGCGCGTGTTCTCTCCGAAGGAGGAAAAAACGCTCTCCATCTCCTTCATGGAACGGTTGACTGTCTCCATCTGTTCTACATATGCCATGATCTTCTGCATACCGTCCCTGGCATTGTCTCTCGTTTTTCCCGCGCTCCCGTGAATGGATTCCGCATAATCCGCCACCTTGTGCGCAACATCTTCCATCTCGCCGATCTGTGTCTGCGCGTGGTTCACCTCCGCCTGCTGCCTCTCGAGAGCTGCCAGCATACCGTCCACCGCGTCGGCGATGCGAGTACCGCCCTGAGCGTTTTCATCCACACTGTTATTCACCGTGGCGGTTGCCATCTTTAGCTCCGACATGTTGGTCGCCACCTCGCTGATTAAATGCACCAGATTATTTTTCATCTTATTAAAAGCCATGGACGCCTGTCCCACCTCGTCCCTGACATTTACCTTGAGATCTTCCTCGGTCAGATTCCCCTCCGACACGACCATCAGATTCTTTTGCAGCTTGATCACCGGGGACGTTATACTCTGTGTCAGTGCAAAAGCCGCCGCAAGCACAATCACCGCTGTCACAAGAACAACGATCACGATAATATTTCTCATATTTCTGAATCCGCTTTGAATCTCGTCCGCCACAAGCTCGCTTCTGGCAATTTCGGACGCAAGCAGAATCTCCGCGCTGGAACTGACAAAGCTCATACTGCCGCTCATATCCTGCGCCGCGTTCATGCCGGCCGAAGAGTAGGTGTCTCCGCAGGCCGCCTGAAGCTCCCTGAAAGAAGCGATAAATTTCCCCGCCTCGGAGGCAAACTTGTCATACTGGTTGCGCATCTCCGAATATTCCGCCTCCTGCGGAATATTCTCGCCAACCTCCGCCACGTACTGCTCCATCGTATCCATGATCTCTACGTGTCCGCTGGTGGCAAGGTCCCCGCCGGTGCTGCACTTTACTACCACGGTGCGCCCCAAATAGGAAACGTTATCCTTAACAAATGTCACCTTGCTGATACTGTCAAGAACTTGCGAATACTGCGCGTTATATTCGCTGGCTCTGTTCACCAAAACCATAATCAGCGCGATAAATATAATCAGCGTCGCCAGAATACAACCGTTGATTTTCAGCCGGATTCCAAGACCTTTACCGTTTTTCTTCGTCTTGTGCACTTTCTGAATTTTCTGTACCTTCTGCACTTTCTTCCGCATCCCTGTACTCCTTCCTGATCAGTTTTTTCGCCGATATAATAAAGATTGCGCCGCCGGCAACCAAAAAGACAACAATCGCCGCTCCGATAAAAATTTTGTCGTTTCCTGCTGCTTCGCCAAAGCCCTCTATCAGGCCGTAAGCCAGATATAAAACATACGCTGCCACCACAATGCGCAGGGTAAGCCCCACTTTTGTGTCATTGTTTCTTCTATTATTAGTGCCCTTCTCCTCCTGCACCGCCACAGGCTCCCGTCTGTCCTTTTCGTTCTCCTCTGCCACACCCGTACCTCCTATCCCTGGAAACATGCCGTCTGCTCTGACAGATGGCTCACTACATCGGAAACCTGATCAAGCGCCTTGATAATACCTTTCATATTGTCCGCAAGCGCCGCCGTGTTATTTACAACACCGCCCACACCTTGGGCGCTCTCCTTTATATTGTTCGTAATATTATCGTTGGATTCCGCTACCGAGCGCATCATGCTTCCGATCCCTTCCATGGAATCCCGCATCTCCGTCATCAGCCGGTCGATCGTGATGGAATCATTCAGGTATTGTTCGCCCGTCCTCTCCAAAATCTCATAGTCCGGCATAACCCGTTCATTGATAAAATCAACAAGACTTCTGGCATTGTCAGCCAGCGTCACCACCGCCGCAACCACGCCTTCCGAAATTTGCTGGATATTTCCTGCGGTCTGCTTTGAATTGTCAGCCAATACCCGGATCTCTTCCGCCACCACCGCAAAGCCCTTGCCGGCCTCACCCGCTCTCGCCGCTTCAATGGAAGCGTTCAAAGCAAGAAGGTTTGTCTTGGACGCGATGCTCAAAATATCGCTCGTCAGATTGCCGATCTTTTCAATCTGACGGCTGTCCTCAATGGAAGCGTTAAGTGACACGTCAAACTCCTTAATCATTCTGTCCGCCGTGTTGCGGCTGTCCTGCGCTAGCTTTTGCAGCTCCTGCGCACGGCTTCTGATCTCCTCCGCAAACTTCGTGCCGTTGACGGCCTTATCCACCATCTCGCCGACCGAAGCCTCCGCCTCCTTGGTGTTTTCATTCACATAATCAACCGTGGCGGAAACCTCCTCCATGCTGGCCGCCAGCTCCTCCATCGTCGCCGAAGTTTCGTTGGCGTTCTGATTGGTCACCTCAACCGCTTCGTTGACGCTCTCCTGCTGCCTGTTAATCTCGTCGCCGCAGGAAATCACCCCGCCTATCACGTCCTGCAAAATGCCGAGAAACTCGTTGACACCCCTTGCAAGTCTGGCGATCTCGTCCTTCGTCTGTACAGGCACTCGCTCCTCCAGATTACCTTTGTTATTATGTATATTTTCAATCATGCCGTCGATCACCTGGGCAATCTTCTGAATCGGTCTTATAATAATTCGCTTTGCAATAATCATCACCAAAACCGCCGTGCCGATCAACAGAATGATAACTCCCACAATAAGGGTATATGAGCTCTCCGCCTCCCCCTGCAAATATGACTTGCCGGCGTCAAGCTCCGCATCCGAAAGCTCCAGCAGATCGTTCATGCTGTTGTCGATGGTGTTGTTCAGCATACCGAGATTGTTGGCAATGAGATTGTTGGCGCGTTCCTTGTCATCCGCCCTGCTAAACTGCACAATGGTATCCACGTAACCGTCGAAGTTGACAAGCCGCTCCTCCAGCGAGTCGTAAACGCCCCGCGCCTCCTCCGAGGTGATCTTCGCCTTGTAGGCTTCCATGGACTCCCACATCTGTGCCCTGCGCTTCGCGATATCCTCCGCCCGCTTATCCATCGTCCGAACCAGCTTGGCATTCACATGAGCGTACACATTCATATACATGTCCAGATAGTCTTCATAAATGCTGTGAATCAGATTGATTTTCTCCACTTCATTATTCATGATGTTCTGGCTGCTCTGGGTGATCGCCGTCAGGCTGTTAGCCAGAAGCCCCAAAGAAATAATCGCAATCAGAGCGAGCACGATAATCGCCGATGCAAATTTAAAACCGATCTTCCTCATCCGGAAAACTCCCCCTTCTATTCTGCTGCCCCTGGCAGCCGTCAACTTGCCGAATCACATTTTGACACCGTTTTAAGTTTACCACATCCTGCCACACAAAGATAGACCTTGTCCCTATTTTTTTATCACATATACACAAACAAAGGCACATTCCATTGGATATGATCAAAGAATTGCCGGGGCTTTCTGAACAGGATCAAATCAAGTCGGATGCGGAATAAAAGTGAAATTCTTCCTTGCACATTTAGCGATACTATGTTATTATAGATACCCGTGATATATTAATTTGGCGACAAGCCATACATCCTTGCTCCTATATAATAATGGGGGCCAGAGACCAAAAGGAGGTAGAAAGCATGAACAAGTATGAGTTAGCCGTTGTTGTCACTGCTAAGATTGAAGATGACGAGCGCGCCGCTACACTGGAGAAAGTGAAAGCCCTGGTGGAGAGGTTCGGCGGTAAAATCACAGAAGTTGACGACTGGGGTAAGAAAAGGCTCGCGTATGAAGTACAGAAGATGAAAGAGGCTTTTTATTACTTTATCCGGTTCGAAGCTGAGAGCACGGCTCCCGGCGAGATTGAGAGCCGCATCCGCATCATGGATAACGTCATCAGATACCTTTGCGTCAGACAGGACGAGAAATAGAAAGAGGTATTCTATATGAATAAAGTTATATTGATGGGACGTTTGACAAGGGATCCCGAGGTGAGATATTCCCAGGGTGAAAGCGCGACAGCGGTTGCCAGATATACGCTGGCGGTTGACCGCAGATTCAGTCGCAATAACGATGACCAGACGGCAGATTTTATCAATTGCGTGGCCTTTGGGAGAGCGGGCGAGTTTGCCGAGAAATATCTCCACAAGGGTACGAAAATCGCGGTTACAGGACGTATTCAGACAGGAAGCTACACGAATAAGGACGGCGTCAAGGTTTACACCACGGATGTAGTTGTGGAAGACCACGAGTTCGCGGAGAGCAAGAATGCCGCCGCGGCCGGAAACGTCGGGTATGCGCCTGCAAATCCGACCGGCTCCGCACCGATGTCCGCAGGGGACGGTTTTATGAATATTCCCGACGGAATCGACGAGGAACTGCCGTTTAATTAACGCTATGCAATTTTCTATAGCTAAGAAGGCGCCAGAGGCGCGGGATTGGAGGTTACTACTATGGCATTTAATAAATCAGACAGGCCGGACTTCCCCAAGAAAAAGGGAGGTATGCGCAGAAGAAAGAAAGTCTGCGTGTTCTGCGGTAAAGATAATGTGATCGATTACAAAGACAGTAACAAGCTTCGCAGATATATTTCCGAAAGAGGGAAAATTCTTCCCAGAAGAATTACCGGAAACTGCGCAAAACACCAGAGAGCTCTCACCGTTGCAATCAAGCGTGCGAGACATCTTGCTTTGATGCCTTACGTGCAGGACTAAAGCGGCAAAGATTCAGGAAATACAAAAACCGGGCGTTCATGCGTCCGGTTTTTCTTTTACTACTATATTCTGTCAGTTTATCGCGAAAAAGCTCTATATATTGGTGTGGCGGCATTTGCCAAATAATGTTATACTTGTTACGGTATGATTTTTACTATAAACGCTTCCAAACGGAGGTAAGATCGCAGTAAATTGCATCGACATAGAGGATAAGATGAAAAATACAGTAAAGTTAAAAGGGAGGATGAAAGCGTATCTACAATCCTCCTTATATCTAGGATTCTTGTTGGCGGTGGTGGATATTCTGGTCTATATACTGGATTATCGGGCCGGACTGGTATTGACCGCCTTTTTGATTTTCTATTTTGCGATTGCACTGTCCATGATGTTGTATAACAAACCGGTCATCATGAACGAGCTGATCAGCTTTGCAACCCAGTACGGGCAGATCCAGCGGCGGCTTTTGCGTGATCTGGAACTTCCGCACGCGCTTTTGGACGACTCCGGCAAGATTATTTGGACAAATATTGCCTTTGAGCATCTCACACATCAGGAAAAGGGGTATCGCAAATCCGTTACCACTTTGTTTCCCTCTATTACAGGCGACAAGCTTCCCGGAGCGGACGGAGAGGACACGGTGGAGCTTCGAATCGATTTTGAAAACGGAAACTATGTTGCCAAGCTGAAAAAGATTTCCTTAAAGGAAATGGCGGAAAACAGTGATATTATCGAAGCAAAGGGCTACGAGGGATATCTGGTCGCTCTGTATCTCTTCGACGAGACGGCCCTGCAAATTGCCTTAAAGGAAGTGGACGACCAGTCTCTCGCGGTCGCTTTGATTTATCTGGACAATTACGAGGAAGCGCTTGAGAGCGTGGAGGAAGTGCGGCGTTCCCTGTTGATCGCCCTGATAGACCGTAAGGTGAACCGGTATATCGCCGCTTTGGACGGCATCTGCAAAAAACTGGAGAAGGACAAGTATCTTGTCATCCTGCGAAAGGAAGCCGCCACCCATATGCAGGAGAGCCGGTTTGATATTCTTGAGGATGTAAAGACCGTCAACATCGGCAATGAAATGGCGGTTACCATCAGTATCGGCATGGGACTTAGCGGCCTCTCCTACGCGCAGAATTATGAATTTGCAAGAAACGCCATCGACATCGCTCTGGGCCGCGGCGGCGATCAGGCCGTAGTCAAAGTGCCGGAAAATGTAAGCTATTACGGCGGCAAGAGCCAGCAGATAGAAAAGAGTACCCGTGTAAAGGCCCGCGTGAAGGCTCACGCCTTGCGGGAAATTATTTCCGTGAAAGACGAGGTCTATGTCATGGGGCACCGCATGGGAGACGTGGACAGTTTCGGCGCATCCGTAGGCATTTACCGGGTCGCGCAGACTTTGGACAAGAAAGCGCATATCGTCTTAAATGACATAACTTCCAGTATGCAGCCCATGGTAGAGATGTTCCGGGACAGCGACGATTACGCGGAAGATATGATTATAAGCAGGCAGGAAGCTCTCGAACGGGTTGGCAGCAACGCTGTTCTCGTGGTGGTGGACGTTAACAAGCCCAGTATCACAGAATGCCCGGAACTTCTCAAACGCTGCAAATCCATTGTTGTTCTGGATCATCACAGGCAGGGGACGGAGATTATCGAGAACGCAACGCTTTCTTATGTGGAGGCATATGCTTCTTCGGCCTGCGAAATGGTATCGGAAATTTTACAGTATATCACTGATGATCTGAAGCTGCGCTCCGAGGAAGCGGATTGCATGTACTCAGGCATTATGATAGATACAAACAATTTTATGACAAAGACCGGTGTGCGGACTTTTGAAGCCGCCGCATTCCTTCGTAGAAACGGCGCGGACGTGACCCGTGTCAGAAAGCTCTTCAGAGATGACGCCGCGGAGTACAAAGCCAAGGCTGACGCGGTCAGCCAGGCGGAAATTTTCAGACACTACTTTGCCATTTCAGTATGCAAGGGCGAGGATGTGGCAAGTCCCACCGTTGTAGGCGCGCAGGCCGCCAACGAACTGCTCAACATCAAGGGGATCCGGGCCAGCTTCATTCTCACCAGATACAACGGAATTATCTATGTCAGCGCCCGTTCTATCGATGAGGTAAACGTACAGGTAATTATGGAGCGAATGGGCGGCGGCGGCCATCTGAATATAGCGGGAGCACAGCTTGAAAACAGCACCATCGAGGACGGCATCATAATCATCAAGCGAACTCTCGACAGCATGATCGAAGAAGGCGAGCTGGATGCGGATTAATCGCATATCGTTAAAGACACAGGAGGAAAACAATTATGAAAATCATTTTACTCGAAGATGTAAAAACGCTCGGAAAAAAGGGCGATATCGTTGATGTCAGCGACGGATACGCAAGAAATTTTGTGCTGCCTAAAAAGCTGGGCGTAGAAGCCAATTCCAAAAATAAAAACGATTTAAAGCTTCAGAAAGCCAATGCGGAAAAGGTGGCAAAGGAGCAGCTTGAAGCGGCAAAGGAGCTTGCCGGGGTGTTAGCGACAAAGGAGGTTTCCCTCACCATAAAGGCCGGCGAGGGCGGCAAAACCTTCGGCTCCGTTTCCTCGAAGGAAATCGCCCAGGCAGCGAAGGAACAGTGCGGGCTGGAAATCGATAAGAAAAAAATACAGCTTCCCGAACCCATCAAGTCGCTTGGTGTATTTGAGGTTGGCGTCAAGCTCCATCCGAAGGTAACCGGGACATTGAAGGTTAAAGTAACAGAAGCGTGAGACGGGCCGTCTGGCAATAATTCTAAGTCTTGCGCCGGAGGAATATTTTGGCAGAAGAAGCATTGTTAAAAAGAATACTGCCTCACAGCATGGAGGCGGAACAGTCGGTGGTCGGCTCCATGATAATGGACCGGGAGGCCATCGTGGCCGCCTCGGAGATCGTGCTGGGAGAAGATTTTTACAATAAACAGTACGGCGTTTTGTTTGACGCGATGGTGGAATTAAACGACGAGGGTAAGCCTGTGGATCTGGTGACCTTGCAGGATCGCCTCCGGGAGAAGGATGTGCCGCCGGAGGTCAGCAGCCCCGAATTTATCAGGGATTTGGTGGCGGCTGTACCCACCTCGGCGAATGTGAAATACTATGCGGGTATTGTGGCGGATAAAGCGGTGCTTCGTCGTCTGATCCGCCTGAATGAAGAGATCGCCAATGACTGTTATGTCGGCAAGGAGAGCCTCGAAACCATTCTGGAGGAGACGGAGAAGCGCGTCTTCGATCTGGTTCAGCGGCGGGGAGCCGACGATTTTGTCCCGATCCGGCAAATCGTGATGAATGTCATGGACAACATCGAAAAAGCCTCCCATAATAAGGGAAATGTCACCGGTGTGGCGACAGGTTTTCTCGATCTGGATTACAAAACTTCCGGGATGCAGCCCTCGGATCTGATTCTCGTGGCCGCAAGACCCTCCATGGGCAAGACTGCCTTTGTTCTGAATGTGGCCGAATATGTGGCCTTTAAACAAAACAAAACCGTTGCCATATTCAGTTTGGAGATGTCCAAGGAGCAGCTCGTCAACCGCCTTTTTTCAATGGAAGCAAAGGTAGATTCCCAACATCTGAGGACTGGCAGCCTCTCCGATGACGAGTGGGAAAAACTGATCGAGAGTGCGGCGCAGATCGGCAAGTCGAATCTGATCATTGACGATACGCCGGGTATCAGTATTTCGGAGCTTCGCTCCAAATGCCGGAAGTACAAGCTGGAACACAATCTGGAAATGGTCATCATAGATTATTTGCAGTTAATGTCAGGAAGCGGACGCTCCACGGATTCCAGACAGCAGGAAATTTCCGATATTTCCCGGTCATTAAAAGCGTTGGCCAGAGAGCTGCGGGTGCCCGTAATTGCTCTCTCCCAGCTCTCGAGAGCCGTTGAGCAGCGCCCCGACCACAGGCCCATGCTTTCGGACCTGCGCGAATCCGGCGCCATCGAGCAGGACGCGGACGTAGTGATGTTTATCTACCGCGACGATTATTACAACAAGGACACGGAGAAAAAAGGCATTGCAGAAATCATCATCGCAAAACAGAGAAACGGCCCTATCGGAACCATAGAGCTTGTCTGGCTGCCTGATTTTACAAAATTCGCAAACCTCGCCAAATAGCTCAGCCGGCGCGCTGTTTGTCGGTTAAATTGCGCTTGCGCGGCTTATATAATACACCTACAAAAGAGACGACCTTAAGGGGGCGTCTCTTTCTGCATATATACACGGATGCCAAAGAAGAAATGGCAGGAATTTACCCGTTGACAGGCAGAGTCAAATGTACTCTCAGAGTCTCTTTGTGCCTGATTTTGTGAGATGATTTTTTGTCAGATGTGCATATGGCGGAAAATCTGCCACAAAGGCCGGTGCAAGAGAGATTCCGAGAGTACATTCAAACCAGAAGGAGGAATTTTGCATGGAAGATACCATCTATTACATCTCGGAGGCCTCGAAAAAAGTCGCAGTGGAACCCCATGTGCTCCGCTATTGGGAGGACGAGCTTGCTCTTTCCATCACCCGCAATGAGATGGGCCACCGCTGCTACACAGGGAAAGATATCGAGACGCTGTGCCGCATTAAACAGCTCAAAGAACAGGGTTTGCAGCTTAAGGCGATACGTCTGGTATTACACGGCGGGCACAGTTTCCCGGTGAGAGAGGAAAAAGGCAAGAACAGCGCGGATAACGTCGAAGAGAGCGGGCCGCAAAAGGCTGCTGATCCGGAAACGGAACACACGCAAATGACAGAAGAAAACGAGCCGCCTTTAAGCAGGGAAGCAATACAGGAAAAAGTGGAGGATATGGTCATGAAAAAAGCTAAAAAGTATATGGTCACAATGTCTAAGGGAAAAGAAACGGTTCTGGAAATGCCCGAGGAAAACGAGCTGAAGGAATATGAAGAGCCGGCGGACAGCGAAAAGGAGCAGAAAGCAAAACGCCTGCAGTACCTTTTGCAGCATATGGTGACGGATGCGGTAAAGACCGCAAACAGGGAGATGTGCACGGAGATTAAGGAAAGCATTTTGAAAGAACTGGACTACCAGTTCCGACAGCAGGAGGAACGCGACGAGGAGCGCCGGAAAATGGATGAGGAGCATTACCGCAAGATCGACGAAATGATCCGTCAAAGACACCAGCCGAGAGAAAGATTTATCAGAGGCAAAAAGAAAGAACCGCTTCCCCAGAAGTAAGGGGATTCGGCTCTCTCAGTCTTTTGTCCGTGTCAGGAATTAACCCTGAGAGATAGCGCCTGTCGGGCAAGCGCCTGCGCAGGAACCACAGTCGATGCACTTAGCGGGATCAATCTCGAACTTACCGTCGCCCATGCTGATCGCTCCAACCGGGCACTGAGCCTCGCAAGCCCCACAAGCTACACAAGCGTCACTGATTACGAATGCCATGACAATATCCTCCTTATGTTATAAAAATGATTGACAGCAATAAATAAGTTGCCATGTTTTTATTTTAATATAAAAGGAATCAATATACAAGTAGAAAAATATAGCTTTTATGCAGGTTATCTCTTGATTTTCCCACCGGTGCTGGGTACAATAATATAAGGCGTAAATCTAGTACATCGTTCGACAAATAACTGGATCAATCACGCAGAATGCTTTTCTGAGTGTACAGGTAAAAAAACGTAGGCGTAGCGGGCTACGCTGAGGATTTTTTACCTGTACAATCGGGAAAGCAGGCAAGCGATTGGTGT
>CAJUMJ010000053.1 GCA_910587095.1 uncultured Lachnospiraceae bacterium | reverse complement strand
GGATGATGACCTTGATGATGACGAATTTGAAGAAGGTTTTTATATCTTCTAAATCATTCGTCTTATCAGCGTGCCCGTCTCCGGCGGGCTATTTTAATTCAAGATTCCTCCGGCAGGAGGAATTTCCTATTATACAAAAAACAGGACATAGTTCAAATGTCCTGCCCTCTGTCCTTTTTCTGTTTATACGCCGTTCCCCACACAACCATAGCGTCTAAAACAGGTTTTAGGCTATACCCCGTTTCTGTTAAAGTATATTCTACGCGTGGCGGCACTTCCGGATATACTTTCCGGGTAAGTAACCCGCTATCTTCCATTGAGCGCAAATTTGCCGTTAAAACTTTTTGAGATACATTCCCGACAGATTTTTTTATCTCTCCAAACCTCTTTGTACCGTCCAGTAAATCACGGATAATTAACACTTTCCAACGGTCACTGATAAGCATTAGCGTCGTTTCCACCGGACAGGCTGGTAAATCTTTTCCCATAAATCTCCCATTTCTTCAAAAAAGTTTCCTTTTGGTAACTATGGCACAAATAGGTGCGTACTTTACGTTATCTCTATACGGCTATAGTATAATCTTGCAAGCGGGAAAAAACAAGCTGCAAAAGGCAAAATAAAATTTAGCGAAAAATTTAGGAGGGCAAAACTATGAAAATCGCAGTTATTTGTGCAAATGGTAAAGAAGGTAAGTTGATTGTCGAGGAAGCCGTCGCAAGAGGAGCGGACGTTACCGCCGTTGTCCGTGGCGAGAACAAGTCAGCAGCAAAAAAGGTCATTCAGAAAGACCTGTTTGAGTTGAACGCAGCCGATTTGGAAGGCTTTGATGTTGTGGTTGATGCTTTCGGGGCATGGACGCCGGAAACCCTGCCACAGCATAGCACTTCCCTGAAACATCTTTGCAACCTTGTAAGCGGCAAAGAAACAAGGCTTCTTGTTGTCGGCGGCGCAGGCAGCCTGTATGTAAACCCGGAGCATACAATACAGGTTATGGACGAGGCAGGCTTCCCGGAAATGTTCAAGCCGCAAACCTATTTCCCGGGAACAATTCTCATTCGGTGGAATGGAAAACCATGCTTCATGTAAATGCGGCTAACTGTGTCATGTCAGGCTGTCGCAAATAGCAATACAGACGGTACAGGACTATCAACAGAAAAATCAAAACAGTATGGAGATGGTTTTTAATGTATGTAAAGACAGAGACTACAAAATCTATAAACAGATATCGGAATAATACGCAAGTAAAACATTCCTTAGAAAAACTGAAAAAGAAAATTGAACGTGCTGACGCTATTGTAATCGGCGCAGGTGCGGGACTATCCACCTCTGCCGGATTTACTTATTCCGGGAAACGCTTTGAAGATAATTTTGCGGACTTTATAGAAAAATATGGTTTTAGGGATATGTATTCAGCCGGCTTCTACTCATATAGGACCTTGGAAGAATATTGGGCATATTGGAGCCGTTACATTTTTATCAACCGCTACCAAAGTGCGCCGAAAACCGTTTATAATGATTTATACAATCTGGTACTGGACAAGAATTATTTTGTTCTGACAACCAATGTAGACCACTGCTTCCAAAAATCGGGTTTTGATAAACACAGACTGTTTTATATGCAGGGCGATTATGGGTTGTGGCAATGCGCAAAACCTTGTCACAATACAACTTATGATAATGAAACCGTTATTAAGAAAATGGTTACCGAACAGGAAAATATGCGTATTCCGTCCGGGTTAATCCCCCATTGTCGCGTATGCGGTGCACCTATGTCAATGAATTTAAGAGCAGACAGTACCTTTGTTGAAGACAACGGCTGGCATACAGCAGCCAGGCGGTATCAAGACTTTATACGCCGTCATAAAGGATTAGAAATTTTATATCTGGAATTGGGTGTTGGCGGCAATACACCTGGAATTATCAAATATCCATTCTGGCAAATGACATATAGCAATCCAAATGCTGCTTATGTATGTATCAATCTATCAGAATCCTATATTCCGGCAAAAATCAGGAAGCAGTCAATTTGTATTGATAATGATATTGGGGATATTTTGAAGCAGCTAACAGCAAGCACATTTTAGTTAAATAAAAGTCCGCAGTTTCATTTCCGGGGCTGGAAATAAGGCAGCGCCAATGCCGGGTAATCCAGGACTGGGAAAAACTAAATTTCTCCCATTTTATTATTATCTTTAGACATAGAAAAACCTTGAAAGCTCATACTTCCAAGGTTTTTCCATTATCGGAGTGACAAGACTAGAACTTGCGGCCTCTACTTCCCTAAAGTTTCCTGTCACTTCTCAAAAGCCCCCTATTTCCGCGTTTTACAGCAGTATCATCAAAAATTTACCACAATTTTTACCACAACTGGGTAATTCGCTATTATATGATCTCTCAGATGTTCTACATTGGCAGAATAATTACTGATTACATATTTATTGTATCAAGAATTTCTTTTTTCGTCAAAATATTTTTGATATTAAATATGGCGTGTAAAAATTAGAGAAAATAAAATTTGAGCGGTCTTTTCTTCCTTTTGAGCGGTACCGCTCAATTTTTGAATCCCATGACGATAAAAATCAGGAAGCAATAAATTCAGCCGGCATCATAATCACAGGATTTTTCAAACCAGACTCTAAAAAGTCTTTATCACCGGTAAGTAAACCATCTGCCCCGGCTTTCATGCCGCCCGTAAGATCGGTCGGTCATTCACATCCCGAATTTTTAACTCAGCACTATCTTCATCCGCCCGAATCACTACTAATGCCATACTTATTCCTCCTGCTCCTCGATCCGTTTACGCTCGTTCTCAATTTCATGCTGCAATTCCTCCGCAGACGGCAGTGCGAGACGATACCGTGAGGCGAAAACTTGCTGCGCATCATTCAAAACAGAATATTTGACGATTGCCTCATTCTTCTGGGAACACAGAATGATACCAATAGTGGGGTTGTCATCTTCATTTTTGCACAGCGCGTCAAACATACGGATATAACTGTCCATCTGCCCCACATCTGTATGGGTCAGCTTGCCGATTTTCAAATCAATCAGCACATGGCATTTCAAAATGCTGTGATAAAATACGAGGTCGAGGTAAAAATCTTCATCTTCATAGCGCATCAACTTTTGCCTAGCCACAAAACAAAATCCGCGCCCTAACTCCAACAAAAATTCCTGCAGCTTATCAAGCAGAGCCTGCTCCAAGTCAGACTCCCGCAATGCCGGATAATTTTTCAAATCAAGAAATTCCAGCACATAGGGGTCTTTGATAAAGTTCTCCGCTGTCAATGGCGCTGTGAGTTCGTCTGCCTCAGCTTTCACTGGTGTTTGATCACGGCTTGTAAGGAGACGCTCATAGTAAAATGTGGAAATTTGTCGCTCCAGTTGGCGGCTTGACCATGCAGAGGCGATGGCCTCATCCATATACCACTGCCTTGCCTGTTCATTTTCCACCGACAGCAGGAGGCGATAGTGCGTCCAAGTCAATTGCGAACGCAGTGCGTTCGTATTTGGAAACATTACATAAAATTTTTTCATCTGCTGCAATGTCCGCACAGAAAAGCCCTTGCCAAAGTCCTTGGTCAAACGGCTGGACAACTCTTGTAACTCCGATTTCCCGTAAACGGCCCGCGCATTGCCATTCTGCTCATGTTCCACGATAATGCGGCCAATCTGCCAGTAAGCTTGTACCATCGCAAAATTGACTGCGCTGTACGCCTGATTGCGAGACAGCAAAAGTGTTTCCTTTATTTCAGAATAGATGTCCTCATAGGAAATTAGGTTATTATTATCCATTTTATCACCCCTCCTATATTGTAATACACTTCACTCAGTAGAATTAAATAATGGTATTAAGCGTGCATCTAAATTTCCCTCATCATTGATATAACATTTATATATTTTATCAATGCCTGCCTGATATGCTGTTCCTATCATCTGTGCCTCATCTGATTTTGTCATAGAAAGTCCCAAAATCACCGCATCAGGAACCCATTCCCGCATCATTTCCACCAATCACAATTGCAAGCTTTTTTAAAGGAATATCTATACAATGGAAATTACGAAAATTTTCTATATGAACATTTTTAATATACATCTTCTTCCTCCAAACTGAATCCCTTGCCAATATGATAAGTAAAGATTTCTATACTTTCATTATATACACCATGGAAGAAGTACACAATTATTTTATAGGATAGATAAACGTGATGTTTCAAAAGCAACTTATATTCTATAGATCAATAATAGCTCCTGCATATTTTTCTAAGTATCCATCCAGCTCACTCTCTTTTATTAATAACTTTCTCCCTATTGTAATCTTTGGGAAATCTTTTCCCTGAAACAATTTATAAGTATTTGTTTTCCCCAAATGTAATACATCGGATACCTCTTTCACTGTTAAAAACTTTTCCATGACCAGCCAATCCTCCTTCTATAAAAAATTCCCCTCATATAATTAGCCGTCAGGAAAGGTCCTCTGGTTCGTCATTTTAGGAACAACATATTTTTTGCCACACAAGTCCTATCCGTTTCATGTTTTTTAAATCCCCACATGCATAATATACAACATAGGCAAGCAATGGATTGGGATATCCTTTTCGTATATCCCAATCCACGCATCACCGCCTCCGACGGTGTTGTTACCGTTACCTGAAGATACATTGGCTCTATATCCTTCTTGGCTTCTGCATACCGTATACAGGTCTTTATCAGCCCCACACCTTTTTTGATACTGTTCAGGGAATACCTCTCCGCAAGCGAATTAAGATAATCCTGAAACATCCTGCTGGAAAGCTCCGCCAATCTGACATTGGCCAGATCATACGCTTTGTAGTTAATCAATCTTGCATTTACCACATCCAGATAGGATTGATAGGTGGTTGGCTCAATTCCCGTCCTAATTGATTGAAGCCACAGTAACATATACTCCCCGAAAGTCTGCTCCTTTTTACCAGACGCTGTCATTGTAGATACGGAATTTGCCTGCTTAATCTTTGCTTTCATCGCCTTTTCCGTCTTTCCATAAAAATACTTTCCCTCCGCATCCCGGTAAAAAACATAAGGAATCCCACTGATCGTCTTGTTTCTCCAAGTTCCCTCACCATTTCTTCTTTTCTTAGCCATAGTCTCTCCTCCTTGATAAAATTTCTGAGAGAATCACAGCCCCGATCATTTACCACAATTTTTACCACAATTAGAATGATAAAAGATGGTAATCGATGATAAAAAATGATAAATACCCTATAAATGGAAAAACCCCTGATAACCACCATACGCAGTGATTATCAGGGTTCTTTATGATCGGAGTGACAAGACTTGAACTTGCGGCCTCTACTTCCCTAAAGTAGCGCTCTACCACCTGAGCCACACCCCGAAACCAGATATAATTATAACGAATTTGCTCGATAATTGCAAGTGCAATTTTTAAATTTTTTAAAATATTTCATCAATTTTTGAGCACTTCCAAAAGATAAGACCAAACGCGTCCCACGGAATCAATATCCATCCGCTCCTGAGCGGTATGCACGTTTTCCAGATCAGGCCCAACGCTGACACAGTCCAAGCCTTCTATCTTTCCCGCAAAAAGCCCGCATTCCAGACCGGCATGTATCGCCTCAAGCACCGGCGGCTTTCCGTACATTTTTTCATAAACCCGCACCATTTTCTCACGAAGCGGAGAGTCTTTCCTGTAGGCCCATCCCGGATATTCATTTCTGATCCTGATCGACGCGCCCATTTTCCCGGCTGTGTGCGCCATATGGCTACAAAGTTCTTCCTTTTTCCGATCCACGCTGCTCCTGACCGCATACTGTAGCTGCAAGCTTTCCTCTTTCAAACGCATCACGCCCAGATTGAGAGAAGTTTCCACCAATCCCTCCACCTCCTGGCTCATGGCAACGACACCGTTCGGCAGCTCACACAGGCATGCAAGTGCATTTGCCGTGGATTCCCTTGTATAGCAGGACTCTAAATCTTTCCTATCATGGTAGAGTTTTTCCACAAAAAACGCCGGATCCGTATCCTTCATATCCGCTCTCATCTTCCTTTCTTCCGATTTCAGATACGACAAGATATCATCCTGATCCGCTTCACATACCAGAATCCCCGCTTCCGCTTCCCGCGGAATCGCATTATCCGCAACGCCGCCCTCCATATGAACGAGTCGGATGTCATATCGTGACGACAAACCGTCAAGAAGAGAGCCCAAAAGCCGGTTCGCATTCCCTCTCCCCTTATTGATTTCCATTCCCGAATGGCCTCCCTGCAGTCCGCCGACTTTAAGATCAAGCCGCACCATTTCCGGCTGCGTCTTCTCCCTTTTTAGCGGGACAGTCACATCCACTCTTGCGCCGCCGGCACAACTTGTAATAAAGACGCCTTCCTCCTCCTGATCCAGGTTAATCATGCGTTTTCCTCGCAGCATGGAGAGGTCTATGCCCATCGCCCCCTCCATACCCGTCTCTTCATCCACGGTCAAAACCACCTCAAGACGTGGCAGGGATAATTCCTTCGCGTCAAGCAGCGCAAGACAGTATGCCACGCCAATACCGTCATCTCCACCAAGGCTGGTGCCCTCCGCAAAGATTTTCCCGCTCTCGACTTTCAAATGAAGCGGATCCCTGGTCATGTCAATCCCCGTACCCGCTGCCGCCACCGCCACCATATCCATATGAGCCTGCAAAATATAAGGAGGTTCATCCTTATAATCCGGCGAGGCTTCTCTGATTATAACGACATTTCCCAGACTGTCCTGTATGCAAAAAAGCGCCCTCTCTCTTGCAAAATTTTTCAGATAATCGCTGATCGCCGCGATATTTCCCGAACCGTGCGGTATCCCGCATATCTGTTCAAAATAGTAAAATACGCTCTGAGGTTCCAATCCTTTTAAAACGTCCATCCCAAAACCGTGCCTCCTTACACAATGCCTTGCCATATATGGTCTGTAAAAATCGAGCAGGAAAGCTTTTCTTCCTGCCCGCAAAGCGGCCCATGCGCCGCTTTAGCGGCATATTCCTCTGCACAGGCCTGCGCATAGCAGAAAGGACACGGTTCTACACCATGCCCTCTATTTCTACAATTATTTCAAATTAGCTTTCGCAAGCTCAGCCAAAGTCGTGAAGCCCTCAGCATCATTGACTGCCATCTCCGCAAGCATCTTTCTGTTCATGTCAATTCCCGCATTCTTTAAACCGTACATAAATCTGCTGTAAGACAAACCATTCATTCTGGCCGCCGCATTGATACGTGCGATCCAAAGCTGTCTGAACTGACGCTTTCTCTCTTTTCTGCCGGCATAGGATGATGCAAGCGCTCTCATCACGGACTGCTTTGCCACTCTATACTGCTTGGATCTCGCGCCTCTGTAACCTTTCGCAAGCTTTAACACTCTGTTATGCTTTTTTCTGGCATTCATGCCGCCTTTTATTCTTGCCATGTCTCTCTCCTCCTAAAATTCAAAACACTCATTCACTTCAGCCTGCTTTACAAGTAAGGTAAAATCTTTTTCATGTTCTTTACATTCGTCTTGTCCGTCATCGCAGGCTTTCTGAGATTTCTCTTGTTCTTCGTCGTCTTTTTGGTCAAGATATGGCGCTTGTACGCTTTATTTCTCTTTAACTTACCCGTTCCGGTTACCTTGAAACGTTTTGCAGCAGCTCTGCTGGTTTTCATTTTCGGCATTTTACTGTTCCTCCTGTATTTTATTCCTGTTACAAGATATCAATCCAAGATATCATCCTCTATTTCAACCGGGAAACTAATGTACTGGCTCTTATCCGCTTCGCACACTAACGCTTCTCAGCTAAAAACATGGTCATACTTCTGCCTTCCACCTTGGGCGCCTTATCCATCACCGCGATGTCGGAAAGCGCCTGCGCAAAGTCATCCAGAATGTGCTTGCTCGTATTCATATGCGCCATCTCACGGCCACGGAACCGCAGCGTCACCTTCACTCTGTCACCCCTGCTTAGAAACTTTCTGGCAGCGTTTACCTTCGTGTTCAAATCGTTGGTATCAATATTCGGGGAAAGACGAATTTCCTTGATCTCAACGATTTTCTGCTTCTTCTTCGCTTCCTTGTCTTTTCTGGCCTGTTCGTATTTAAACTTGCCGTAATCCACGATCTTGCAGACCGGCGGCTTCGCCGTGGGCGCAATCTTGACAAGATCCACGCCTGCTTCCTCCGCAAGCTTCATCGCCTCTCTGGTCGGCATAACACCGAGCTGTTCTCCGTCTGCACCGATCACCCGGACTTCTCTGTCCCTGATCTGCTCATTAATAAATAAGTCGCTAATCGTTCTACCCTCCATCTCCATAAGAAAACCGTCTTTTGACCCTGCCCTGATCCGCTTCTAAGCAGATTTGAAAGCTTCACACGCAAACATTATCCAGTCTACGCCGCTTTCCGCCTCTGCCTATCCGCGCAAAAAAAGCGGACAGCCATGCTATCCACCCGATCATAAATGCCCACTGAAATCCACTGTCCATGTCACTGGAAAAGGCTATGAACGCTTGCGAACTGAGATGTTGCAAGGTGAGAGCGGATACTCTGCTTGGTTGTCTGTGCCTATGCACGGATATTACTATACCACGCCTTCCCGCCCCTGTCAACACCAAATTTTATGAAGGCAGGAGAACGCCGGAAGAATCTTCCGCTCATGCCTGCATGGCTTCTGCTTCTCCTGCCTTCCTTCTCTTTTTGCTGTGCGTATAAGCAGCTCGAAATGCTTCGCATTTCTCTCTCGCCTTGCTCGCCGTAAAGCAGGAGAACCTTCCGCTCATGCGAGCATGGCTTCTGTTTCTCCTGCCTTCCTTCTCTGCTTATACGCACATTATATAAGCCGGTCTGTTAAGACCGGCTTATATGTCCACACTTGTCATTAATATTATAATATTATGAACTAAATTTGTTTGTTGCGGGAAATCCCGCTGTCCCGCGGCCGCGAGACTATTTTAATAACCGATCCGTCGATTATTTGATGAGTGTATAAATACCATGGGAATCAAACTTGAAGGTAACGGTGTTCTCTGCTACCGCTACAACGTCAACTGCTACCCACTCACCCTTAACGCATTTGAAAACAGAAACTGCATCGCCGGCATTAACACCCTCAACAGTGAGAGCAACCTGAGCGTCTACAAGGTTTACACCAGGAGCAGAAAGCTCTGCAACTGCCAACATTGTGCCGCCAACAGAAGCTGCCTTGTTCTGTGCATATCTGATAGCCGTTACATCTACCTTGTCCACAACACAGGTAGCGTTAGTCTCTTTGCCCTCTGTGAACAGATTGCTTGCGGATGCGATCACAGGGAGATCACGCACGCCATCCATCTCAGCTACAGCGTTGGATGTGTACTCAGTAACAGCCTTCTCCACGCCGGTAGATAAGGTATCGATTCTTGTGAAATCCTTGGACGGTACTACGGTTTCTGCAGCACATACAGTTGTAGAAAAAGTAAGTGCAAGAGCAAGGCTTAATGCAAAAAATTTCTTCATTTCCTAAATCCTCCTTCATTTTCAAGTGTGGTATATATCAACACAGCCGTGCCGATATTCTTAATATGCCCGAGTCAGGCGATTTACTACCTTATGTATGATTGTAAAATTTACCGCCCCCGATGTCAATAGGACATTTGTGAAAACAGGAAAATTTTGGTTAAAACTCAAGATGAATCGTCTCCGCGCTGGCTTCGTATTCTTCCATCCTGTCGTAGTCGCTCGTCTGCGAATAGGTGATCACATAACTCTTATCCGCATTAATCGCATACTCCAACTGCGAAATCTCGGTATCTCCCACCTGATAATGACACAAAATCCGAAAGGCCGGGCAGCCGTCTATGCGTAGCTGCTCAAAGCTGTCGATATGTACCTCGATCTCCTCCCCGTACTCCTTCAAAAAATTTGCCTCGGCCTGCGCCTTAAAAGTTTCCTCCGTCATAAGCTGCAGGGCCACGTCTCTGGCAAGCGCCACATAATAGATGGTAGAAGCGTCAATCGGATATCGCCTCGTCACATACATGCCCTCGATATCCTCGGACTCCGAAAAGGTTTCCGGCAGGGTAAAACTGCATCCCTTTGTGACGGGTGCGCTCTCCACAACCGAAACGTCCAGCTCGCTCTCCTGAAGCATCTCCTCTGCCAACTGGTTTTTTAAAGTTTCATCCATCTCCACAGGCGCCATAAAGTTTCCGTCAACCGCCGAAGGCGCCGCCCCGCCTGCCTCCGCCTCCGAATCCTCCCCCGGTTTTGCGGCGATTTCGCCATCTCCCGTCTCCGTGCCAGCCTCTTCTGCGTTCTTCTCGTCCTGAGCCGCTTCCTCCGTCTCCACAGCGTCCGCGCCCGTATGTACCGCCTCCCCGTCACCGCAGCCCATAAGAACGGCGGCGCAGAACCCGAAAAGGATACAGCGTGCTTTTCTTCTCTTCATAATAAATAAACCCGTTTGCCTTTCCGCATATAAATTCCAATCGAGTAAGGGAACGTTTCTCCCTGCTCGCAACGGGACGCAAGCCAAACGGCCTGCGTCCAACATATCTATTGTAATATAAAATTTGCAAACTGACAAGTAGACCATTCAGGCTTCCCTGAAGGTCGCGCACTGGGTCTGCCTGCAGTCACAGGCGCCGCATCCGCGGATATCCACATGCTCCGCGTGACACTTGTAATTGGAGTTATACACACACTTTTCCGCCTCACAGTCGATGCTGATCGTTCTGCATGGATGCTCGAGCGAGCTCACATAGGAGTCTTCGCGTCTCTGGGAAAAGCTCTCGCAGCAGGTTCCGTCACAATCGCAGGCATGACTTCCTCCCACCATGATATCCCCTTTACAGCAGTAATTGTCCTGATTATAGCTGCAATTTTCCACACCGCATTTTAATTCCGCCATAATACCTCCTTCCGAAGCGTTTCACGGGATCCGGCAACACTTCTAAATTCCTTTTTTCGCTTATCATAAGGTAGTATGGTCAGAAACCGAAATTTTATACAGATTAAACCAGTACCGTTCCAACAAAAAACTGCCTGTCTCTTCCACGACAAGTCCCTCTCTTTGCCACTCGGCCACAATGTCGTCCCGACTGTTAAAGCTGCCGATAAACCAAACGTCCGCGCCGTCTTTCTCCGCCTTCGCTTCAGACAGCATTTCTTTGATTTCGTCCGTCTCTTCGACAATGCCGCAAGGTGAGGTAATTTCCTGAATCAGCTTTTCACCCTCCACACGCCAAAGACTGCGCTTCACCGTCTCTGGCAAATAGTAGGAAGTCACCGCCTGTACCTGATCAAAATTGTATAAAATCATATCCTGCTGTCCGATCATGGAAAGGGCGTTTTCCGTCTCCTTCATGCAGACGCTTTTATATTCCTCCTCACCCATAAAAGCGCGATAATTCCGAAGCCCGACAATCACGGCCAGCATCGTGAAAACCATTCCAAGAAGAGAAACAACTCCATGTCTCAAACATTTTGATTTACATAACATATTATCCAGACAGAGCGCAAAGCACAGCCAGAAACACCCCAATGCCGGAATCATATATCGGTACACGAAGATCGGTCGAACCAGCCAGGAAGCGACAAACCCGAACAGCACAAGGCCTGCCGGCACGCAGACACCCGCCGTAGCAAAGAAGAAGCGTATATGTTCTCTATTTTTCGCGCTTTTCTCCTTTTCTCTTCCATTATGGTATAGTTTTGACGCGCTGTAAGCCCATGCTGAAAGATACACCGCAAACAATACAACCGCCAGAACCGTGTTCAACCTGTCATCCGCAAAAGCCGGCTTCATCAGAAATTTCACGCATCCGCCCAGAGAGCGAAAAGTCAGCGGAAGAATCCAGTAGTTTTCCCGCACCGCCGTGATCTGCCCGTACAGGACAAACAGCCAGGGCACGTAGCCCGCCACGGAAAGTCCGACCCATACGAGCCACTCCCTGATCCGCCTCCTGTTCCCAAACCAGAATATAAGCAACACATAGAGATAAACCATAACAACCGCAACACAGGCAAAATATTGGGTGTAAGCCGCCGCAAGGCCGTAGAGGACGAAAGCCGCGCCATGCAGGGATCGCACTTTTTTGCAGTCTGTATCCGTGGCGCTCTTTCCCGGCTCCGAATATAGGTTTACATAATTATCAGTCAGGGCATAGGCATGCAGAAACGCCGCCGTCACAAACAGAAGAGCCCAGCTATACATCCGCACCTCCACAGTGTAGGCGGCAAGCTGTGGCATGGCAATCACACAAAACAAAAGCATGCCTCCCACAAAAAGACCAAACTTCCTCCTGATCAGCGTGACGCTGTACAAGAGCAAAATAAAATATGGCAGCACCGACACTATTTTGGCGACGATGACCGGTTGTGTCTGCGGAGAAAAAAGTTTACATAAATCTACAAACAGCTTGACGATACAGTAATACAGCGGCGGATGCACGTCTGCCGCTGTAAAAAAAACTATCTCACTATAGGAGTGTTTTATCATTCCCACTGTAAAAAGCTCGTCATACCAGATGTCGCCGCTAAAGCACAGCGCCAAACTTTTGCCAAGCATGAGCACGCTGATCCCGAGCAGGAAACACCCGAAGATATCCCTGCCCGGACGGTTTTGCCTTTTCTCCATGCTTTCTTCCGCTCCTCGTTCTTACGTCTACTGCTTCTGTTCTTCCTCTATGCGGATCTCCTTCGTGCGGATTTCCTTACAGATCTGATCGATAAACGCCTGCAGAGGCTTCACGCCCTCGTCGCCCGCATAACGGCTCCTGACGGACACGGTCTTATCCTCCGCCTCCTGCGCGCCGACCACAAGCATGTACGGCACCTTCGCAAGTCTCGCCTCACGGATCTTAAATCCAATCTTTTCCGAACGGTTATCCACCGTCACGTCAACGTCGTTTCTCGCAAGTTCTTTTCTGATCTCCTCCGCATAGTCGTCGTACTTTTCGGAGATCGTGAGCACCCTGACCTGCTCCGGGCAGAGCCACGTCGGGAACTTGCCTGCGTACTTCTCGATCAGCCACGCAAGCGTCCGCTCGTAGCAGCCCATGGACGTCCTGTGGATGATGCCGGGACGTACCTTGTCGCCGTTCTGGTCAATGTAATACATATCAAACTGCTCCGCTAAAAGGGCGTCCCATTGTACGGTAATCATGGTATCCTCTTTGCCGTACACGTTCTTCGCGTTGATATCCACCTTCGGTCCGTAGAACGCAGCCTCGCCCACATCCTCCGTGAAGGGAAGTTCCAGCTCCTCAAGAATGCTGCGGATATGCGCCTCCGTCTCGTTCCACACTTCCGGCTCACCGATATATTTCTCCGGATTCTCCGGATCCCACTTGGACAGATGCCAGGTCACATCGTCCAGCAAACCCAAGGTTGACATAACATGCTTCGCCAGAGCGATACAGCCTTTGAACTCCTCCACCATCTGATCCGGGCGCATAATCAAGTGTCCCTCGGAGATCGTGAACTGGCGCACGCGGGTCAGCCCGTGCATCTCGCCGGAGTCCTCGTTCCTGAAAAGAGTGGACGTCTCGCCGTAACGGATCGGTAGATCCCTGTAGGAATGCTGGGTATTCTTATAGCAGTAATACTGGAAAGGACAGGTCATGGGACGGAGGGCAAACACCTCTTTGTCCTTCTCCTCGTCTCCCAGCACAAACATGCCTTCCTTGTAATGATCCCAATGGCCGGACATTTTATACAGGTCGCTCTTTGCCATAAGCGGCGTCTTTGTCCGCACATACCCCCACTCCTTGTCCTCCAGATCCTCAATCCAGCGCTGCAGCTTCATGACCATCTTCGTGCCCTTCGGCAAAAGTAAAGGCAAGCCCTGTCCGATCACGTCAACCGTGGTAAACAGTTCCATCTCACGGCCCAGCTTATTGTGGTCCCGACGCTTGATATCTTCCAGGTGCTCGAGATATGCCGCAAGTTCCTCTTTCTTAGAAAAAGCGGTGCCATAGATGCGCTGTAACTGCGCTTTATTGGAATCGCCCCTCCAATATGCCATGGAGGAGGAGATCAGCTTGTACGCCTTGATATTTTTCGTGCTCATCAGATGAGGGCCCGCACACAGATCTACGAATCCGCCCTGATCGTAGAAGGAAATCTCCGAATCCTCCGGCAGATCCCGAATGAGCTCCACCTTGTAAGGCTCGTTTCTCTCCTCCATATACTTGATCGCCTCGGCTCTCGGCAAAGTAAAGCGCTCCAGCTTATGCCCTTCCTTGATGATCTTCTTCATCTCCGCTTCCAGTTTATCCAGATCTTCCCTGGAAAAAGGCGCCGCGTCGAAATCGTAGTAGAAGCCCTCCGCGATGGCCGGCCCGATGGTCACCTTCGCCTCCGGGAACAGGCGCTTCACCGCCTCCGCCAGCACATGGGAAGCCGTATGTCTGACCACCTTAAGTCCTTCCGGGTCGTTCGCCGTGAGAATATTCAGACTGCAGTCCCGGTCAATGACCGTGCGCAGATCCTCCACCTTGCCGTCCACTTCCCCGGCACAGGCCGCGCGGGCAAGTCCCTCGGAAATGTCCAGCGCAATGTCGTAGATGCTCATCGCCTGCGCGTACTCTTTAAATGAACCGTCCTTCAATGTAATTTTCATGTTTTCCTCTTCCTTTCCTCTATCTCTTTTCTATGCCTTATCCTCAAATTACCAATTCGTCTGTATTACAGACTTTACTTCTGTAGAGTCACCGTACCGATTCCCATGATTACTCCCGTTTTTGTCGCCGTTATTCCTATTGTTCGAAAAAAACTGAACCGTAAGCTCCCCTTTTATTGTGTCGAACGCCTTTTCTCTCCATTCAGCCAGTTTCATTATTTTCTTCCTTGATTCTTTTTCCGCCTACACGCATACAAGCAGATTCGAGCTGCTTCACATCTCTCATTCGCATTGCTCGTCATAAACCGGCTTCGTCATTCCTGCATACAAGCATACGAACTGTCTCTTCCGGTTTCCGACTCTGCTTATACGCGCAAAAAATCCCCTGCACTGTCAATCAGACTGTGCAGAGGACGTATGTTTACGCGGTTCCACCTCGCTTGTTTTGCGCCCCTTTCGCGGCGCCAAACCACTCATTCGACTGTAACGCAAGTCAGCGGACCGTATTAGGGCCACTCAGAGCCGGTTTTCAAATACTTCCGGAAAAAGCGCTTTCAGCACTTGGCGCTTCTCTCTGCTACCTTCCGCATTCTACTCTTCTCTTCAACGTGTTATTCTCTATCCTGTTGCTTTATTTGCGATCTTAGCCGGCAGTCCGAAAAGCACCACGCCAAAATCATATACTTATTCTATGCCAGACCATCCCAAAAGTAAAGTGTAAAATTTGCCTTTTATCCGAAAAATCCGATACCAAGTTTACATAACTTTACAACACGGGATACTATGCATTCTTGCCGCAGCACTTTTTGTATTTTTTACCGCTGCCGCAAGGACAGGGATCGTTGGGATAAACCTTCTTATCTTTATGGACAGTGGTGGACTGCTTCTGCTCCTTGTAGAGAGCCTTTCTCGTATCCTCATCAAAGATTTCGTACCACTCCTCAAGATTGTAAAGCCAGTCCGCACCTGCGGCCACCATATTCTTGTAGAGCAGCTCCTTGTCAAAGCAAAAGCTTACCTCCGTGTCCTCCTCCATCTCCTCGATAGGGTTCGCTTCCTTAAGGCTGTCGTTGATACCGTCCAGAAAACCAACCATGGTCATCAGATCCACTTCGTATTTATCCGCAAGCTCCTTGACAGTACCCGTCACCACCTCGTCCGGATTCTTTAAAAGTTGTGCGTAAATTTCCTTTTCCTTCTGGAAATAGGCCGACCAGAGTCTCTGCAGATCACCCTTGTTCGCCGTCTCCGAATACGCCATATCGCGCCACTGCTGTAATAATGCCATAATACCGTACCACCTTTATCCTGTAATCTTGGTCTGCCTGTCCACACGTGACTGGCAAAAACCGGTTGATGCGTTGCCGCACTTAGCATTAAGTATATACCATTTCTCCGGAAAAGTAAATTTATAATTTCCTTAAGATAGTATGTAGGTCAAGCCTTTAAAAAACTTCTCCAAAACCACAAATTTTATGTATAACTCCTCCGAAACGGGCAACAATGATACTAGACAAAAGATAAGAAATACTTATCCTCCCCTAAGGAAGCCCCTGATCCTGCTAAAATCCGCAAGTTCAGGGGCTTTCGTTGCATCCGTTTTCTTTTCTGAGGTACGCTTTTACCTCATTTGCGCGCTGCTGTCTGATTCAGTGTTTTCCTTCACACGCTCCTACGTATTTATGTACCGTCGCTTTGACGGCGTCGGGTCCGGCAATCATTTCACGAAACATCTCCTCGATTTTTTCTCCCAACCCTGTCCGGTAAATATTGACACAAAATAAACTTTTACGGACCATTTTGATTCCACCGGCGGAAGAAAAGCGCACGCAATCCAAATTGTCCCCGGCTATAAAATTGCAATCGGCATCGGCATTTTGAAAAATATGTTTCATATCACCGCTGTCGATCTGTACAGCAATACAATCTTATATACTGGTCGGCGTGCACGGACAATATACTCCCGCCATCGGCGCAGCCTTGTTTTATGTGGATCAATTTCTGCAATCGGTATAGCTTTTATTTCCTTCCTGGCTCATATTTTCCGCTCGTAAACGCCGTTCTCCTTCACGAACCCGACTTTTTTCAGGTAATCCTCATGTCCTGCCGGCGCATTCGGGAAGGCGAGCTTTGTAACGCCCTGCCCGCCAAGCTCACCGTACAGATACCTTCCCACCGAACAGTCGCGGTACTGCGGCGTGGTGTAATCCAAAGCGATTTCCAGGCTTCCGTCCGCTCTCCGCTTTCCAAGCAGCACGCCCGCGGGAGCCGTGTCGTGTACGACTATGTACGCGGCATCCGCCGCCGTCCCTCCCGGCCTGAAATCCGGGAAAAACTTTCTGATATCTTCCGCGTAATAGTTCAAAAAATACCGCATTCCTGCCGATTCTGGCTCCTCGCATATCACGTCGTAGCTTTTGGGGGATTTCAGAAGCTTATGCAGGTAGTACATATTAATACCCACCAGACAGAGGTTCATCAGCGCCGTAGGATAAGATTGTATGATAGTCGCGTATACCGCGAAAATCAATGACCCAATGGAATTTACAATCCTGAGTTTGATTACCGAAGGCATCAGGAACGAAACCAATACAAGCAGAGACGAGAAATATCCTACCATCTCCACAATCATATGCGTATCCATCCCGTTACACTCCTTTCGCCAGCCGGCTTGTCCCCAGCCTGTCCGCGCCGAGCCTGATAAATTCCTGCGCGTCATCAAAGGAAGCGATTCCGCCGGCCGCCTTAATCTTTACGTTCTCTCCCACATGCTCCTTCATGAGGGAGATATCCGCAAAGGTCGCCCCTCCCGTGGAGAACCCTGTGGATGTCTTGATGTACTCCGCTCCCGATTTCGTGACGATCTCGCACATCTTTTTCTTTTCCTCTTCCGTCAGCAGGCATGTCTCGATAATCACTTTTAAGACTCTTCCGTCACATGCCTCATGCACTTTGCGAATTTCCTCTTCCACCTCGTCGTAAAGGCCGTCCTTCAAAAGACCGATGTTGATAACCATATCAATCTCCGCCGCGCCGTTAGCCACAGCGTCCTTCGTCTCAAACACCTTCACCGCCGTAGTGCTGTAGCCGTTTGGGAAACCGATCACGGTACAGATCGGCAGTTTCCCCTGCACATAGTCCGCCGCCCGCTTCACATAGGAAGCCGGGATACAGGCGGACGCCGTCTCATACTGTATTCCGGCGTCCAGAATCGCCTTGATCTCCTCCCATGTGGCGGTCTGTGTAAGCAAAGTGTGATCTACCTTTTTTAAGATTTCTCTCTTGTCCATATAATTACCTCTTTCTGCCAATTATTTTTATTTCAGATCCGCAAGCACCGACTTTCCGATCGTCCCCTCCGGCATCTGCAAGCCGAAATTGTCCGCGATGGTGGCGCCGATCAGCGCAAAGCAATCCCCGTCAGGCAGCTTGCCCGCACCTTGCATGGAAGGGGAATATGCCAGAAACGGCACTCTCTCCCTGGTGTGATCCGTTCCCGTGTGGGTCGGGTCATTCCCGTGATCCGCCGTGAGGATCAGCAGATCATCCTCCTTCAAGAGGGGAAGCAGTTCTCCCAGCTTCACGTCAAATTTCTCAAGCTCCGCGGCATAGCCCGCCACATCCCTGCGGTGACCCCAAAGTGCGTCAAAATCTACCAGGTTTACATAACAAAGTCCTGTGAAATCTCTCTTCGCGATCTCGATGGTCTGTTCCATACCGTGCACGGAGCTTTTGGACTTATTTGACTCCGTCAGCCCTTCCCCGTCAAAAATATCAAAGATCTTTCCCACGGATATGACCGAAAGTCCGGCGTCCTTCAAGACGTTGAGCGCCGTCTTCCCGAACGGTTTCAGCGCGTAGTCATGGCGATTGCTCGTGCGTTTAAATTCACCGCGCTTCTTTCCCAAATAAGGACGCGCGATGACCCGGCCGACCTTCCACTCATCCCGCATGGTGAGCTCCCTCGCGATCTCGCAGCAGCGGTACAGCTCGTCAAGCCCAAAGGTTTCCTCGTTGCCGCAGATCTGCAAAACGGAATCCGCCGAGGTGTAAACGATCATATGTCCCGTGGCGATCTCCTCCTCCGCCAGCTCCTCCAAAATCTCCGTCCCGCTGGCACTCTTGTTACCGATGATGGTGCGGCCTGTTCTGGCGGACAGCTCATCGATCAGCTCCTTCGGAAATCCCGTCTCCGTAAAAGTCTGGAAGGGCGTGGTGACATGAAGCCCCATCATCTCCCAGTGTCCGGTCATGGTATCCTTGCCCGCGCTCGCCTCATTCAGTTTCGCAAAGTACGCGAGCGGCTCCTTTGCGGGCTCCACCCCTTGCAGGGAATGGAGGTTTGCCATGCCAAGCTTTTGCAGATTGGGAATACGGAAGGGATCGGTGCTCTGCGCGATATGTCCCAGCGTATCCGTCCCCGCGTCACCGTACGCCGCAGCGTCGGGCAGCGCGCCCACGCCGAGCGAATCGATCACAATTGTAAATATCCGTTTATACTTGCTCATAAATACCTCTTTTCTCTCTTATGCCGTCTCTTCATGACCTGCTTTTCATGTAGAAAGATCAACAATATTATTTTACGCCTGCTTTCCTTTTTATGCAATCTCCAATGCAATCTTCATCATATCCGTGAAGCCTGTCTGGCGATCCTCCGCGGACAGAGCCTCCCCTCTGAGAGGCGCGTCGGAGATAGTCAGCATACAGAGCGCCTTCTTCCCCGCTCTCGCCGCATTCATATACAGAGCCGCCGCTTCCATCTCCGTCGCGAGAATTCCCATCTTTGTCCACTTGCGAAGCGCCTCCTCGTCGTCATTGTAGAAGATATCGGAGGAAAGGATATTGCCGGCCACCGTTCTGATGCCAAGACGCTCCCCCGTCTCCGCCGCTTTTCTCGCCAGATCAAAGTCCGCAATCGGCGCGAAGGTGCCCGGCAGGTTGAACTGTGCGCCATAGGCGGAGTCCGTGCTCGCCCCAACGGCAATCACCACATCCCGCAAGTTAACTCTGTCGCTCAAGGTGCCCGCCGTGCCGATTCTGACGATCTGCTCCACCTCGTAAAAATGGAACAGTTCATATGTATATATGCCGACGGACGGCATTCCCATGCCTCCTCCCGCGACCGTTATTCTTTTCCCCTGATAGTTGCCGGTGAATGCCAGCATATTTCTTACCGTGTTGACACACTCAAAATCCGTGAGAAAATTCTCCGCGATAAATTTTGCCCGCAGCGGATCTCCCGGCATCAATACCGTCTTTGCGATCTGCTCCTTTGTTGCCCCGATGTGTGGTGTAGGTATTTTGCTCATCATTTTTCTCTCCATTTCTGCGCTGCTCTTTGCGCATAACGAGTTTGTGTCAAGCAACGCGCAGGCACAAACCTTGCGATTGAAAATTTTACTCCCGGAATCTCTTTTGCACCTGCCTTTGTGGCAGATTGTCTGTTTTCAGCGAACCAGGTTTTCCTCCCGGTACGCCTCAAGTCTCTCATACTGTTCCCGCGAAATATGGATCCTGCTTCCCTGGCACGACACGAACCCGTCCGCCTCCAGCTTCTGGATACTCCTCTGCACCGTCCTCACATTCATGCCGATGCGCTGGGCAAGCTGCGCCTGTGTCTTTTTCAGGACATACTCTCCTTCGCCCTCCTGTTTCCCAAAAGCCTGGATCAGGTAGAGCACCAGACGATCCTTTCCATTTAAGAGCAGGTACTTTCTCTCGCTTGAGATCTCCTGCGCCAACGTCCGGGCAAAAGTACGCGCCCTCATGAAGAGGGCCTTGCCGTCCTGTTTCATCCAGCGCATATAACCGGCCGTCGGAATCTGAAACGCCTTGCACTCCGTTACTGCGTAGATCGTATTCTGAAATTCCGTAAGCCCCGCGAAGGGTTCATAATCCCCGATGATGACGATGTTAAACCCTGCGCTCTCCGCAAAGCTGTACGCATTGCCCAACATCTGAATGTCTGTCACGCTGACCTCTCCGTCTATGATCCCCCACACATATCCGCAATCCATTCCCGCACGCAATATCGCCGTTCCTTTTGGAATTTTCTCGTACCGTATGGTTCGAACCAGCTCCTCCGGGCAATCCGCGAAAAAATCGTTCAGATACTGCCTCCTCTCGCCACCCAATTCGGCGATCACCTGTGCCAATTCCTGCTTTGACTCCATCGGTCATCTCCTCCTGTTCCGCTGATTTCCTTGCTGTCATCCCGTCACATTCACCATCATGTCCGCCTGTCTTATATATGTTATATACAAATTTACCGACATAAGATACGACATGTGTCGTATTTTAAGAATCCGACCTTCTATTCTCTGTTTTGCACAACATTACATTTCCTTATTTAGTCATTTTGTATAACATTCAGACAACATAAAAGAACCCCCTGACACCACAGCGCGCAGTGTTTGGGGGTTCTTATAAGGGGGGCATATTTAAACTCGGAAAGAGTCAACTGTCTGGTTCAAAAGCTCGCTCAGTCTGAACAGCTCTTCCATCTGCTTCACGACCGTTCCGGAGTTCTCGCTGGAACGCTCTGCAGACTGGTTCATGTTTCGCATCAATTCCGCGATCTCTCCCACAAGCTCCGTAATCGCGGCAATCGATTGATTGATATCCGCCATATCTATACTCATTTCCTGGGACGCGGTTCCAAGCTCACAGGAAATGCCGCTGTAAAACGCCGCATCCTTCTCATACATTTGAGCAAGTTCCGTCATTTCCTGATAGTCTTCCATAACCTTGCCGGACATAAACGCAAGCAGCCTGCCGGAGCTCTCCGACAAAAAAGATACGTTCTCTACCACTCCCTCCGTCACCTTTCGTATCTTGTCAACCGCCTGTCTCGAATTATCCGCCAATTCCCTGATCTCATTCGCCACGACCGCAAATCCTTTGCCGGCCTCACCGGCTCTTGCCGCCTCTATGGACGCGTTCAAAGCAAGAAGGTTTGTCTTTGAGCTGATCGATAGAATCTCCTCTGTCAGCGCGTTGATCTCGTCCACTCGTTTGCTGTCCTCAATTGCCTGCTCCAAATCCGACTTCGTCTCCTGATAGAGCAAAACGGCTTCTTCCTTGGATCGTGTGGAATTTTGGTAACAGCTCTTTGCCCGCTTTGTGATATCACTCGACTGCCCGGACGCTTCCCTGGCTTTCGCCGCCACGTTCTCAATGGCGCTTCCAAGTTCTTTTCCGTTGCTCTTTATGCTGTCCGTCAGTTCTCCCGCGGATATCATCTGCCGCATGACATGATTGGCGGAATCTGTAATATCGGAAATGTCCTGATTTAACACCGTCATTGTCGCGGAAGTTCCCTCGGCGATCGCGCCGATCTCCTCAGCCTCCCGCTTTGTATTCAAAATGATTTCCCTGATCTGCTGCCGTACCTCCACAGTCGCTCTTTTGATCTGCTCGGTTTCGCTTTTATATTCTTTCGGGATCGCCGTTTCAACAACCGCGTTTTCGGAAAAATCGCCGGAAGCAAACTGCTTCAACATCTGCACCGGCGCAAGCATTCTGCCGATCAGCCCGGTCATAAACAACGCCACAAATACAATGATCACCAGAGCCGTCGCAACCGCTATCACAACCATCTTCACGAGAGAATCCGTGACATTCGCCGCCGGCACCACAACCCCGAGTTTCCAGCCGCAGCTTCCTATCTTTGTCAGGGCAAAATAACAACTGCTGCCGTCATAGTCCGTAAGTTTTTCCACATCGTCTGCCGCGCCCTCTATCATCCCGCCAAGCTCCGGCATCACCTCCACCGCCAGAACGGTCGTCTCGGCGGTAGGTTCATACTGTTTGTTTTTGTGCGCTACATACTGGCCGGCGCTGTCCAGTAGGAAACCGTATACTCCCTCTTCATAATTAATGCTTCCCGTCAGCTCCGTCACCGTACCGAGAGTCACGTCCAGACCGACGACGCCGACAAGCACGCCGTCTATGGAAATCGGCGCGGCGATCGTTGTGCACATCTGCCCTGTCATGGCGTCACAGTAGGGGTCTGTCACGATGACCGCTCCCGCCTCCGCCGCCTGCCGATACCAGCCCCGCTCTACCGGGTCATAATCGGCCGGCATCTCTGTCTCTTTGTTCGACCAGATAAATCTGCTGTCACTTGTCCCGCAGTACAGATTTAAAAGCTCCTTCCTGCCCTGCGCATGTGCATCCACCACAGACTGGAGAAACTCTGTCTCCGTCGTCTTTCCGGCTGCTATGCTGTCCACGACTCCGTCCGCGATCATCTTTTCACTCTCAATCCATGTATTGATTTCTTCCGCGTATTTATCCGCGTTTAGCTGCAAAGCACGCGTCTGGTCATGAATGGTTCTTCTTCCCGCCACCGTGATAATTCCCACCGTAGTCAGGAGAATACTCGCCACAACAATGCCAATCATACTGACCGTCAGCTTTCCCTTAATCGTCCTTAGCATCACCCTGCACCTCGTTTCGCCCTGACCTCTTCCGGTCAGTCGTACACATGCCGTCCCGTTCTTTTCTGAACCCGCATGTATGTTGCTGCCTTATCATAGCAAAAAAATTTATCTTTGTGTGGCAAAAGGTATGAATTGCGCATTTTGAGGTATGGATTGCATGTTGTCATTCCGTTTGCCTTTCCTTTTCCCGGAAAATATGTTATATGTAAATGGTAACGGAAAACGATCGCATTATATTATATATTTAGGAGTAACGATATGACCCAATCCAATGACACACAAAAAAAACAGCATAACAAAAAAACGCCAAAGCAGATCGCGGCGCTCCTTTGTGTTATTTTGTTAGCCGCCATGTATCTGGCAGCCTTTGTTGCCGCTTGTCTCGATCTCGGCGATTCCGGCAGGCTGTTCGCCAACTGCCTGCTCGTCACCGTCGCCTTGCCCATCCTTCTCTGGATTTATATATGGCTCTACGGCATATACAAAAACAGACACAACATGGCCTCCCTCGATATCATGCACAGCGACGAGTACACCGGGACGAACCTTTCCCGCAAGGAAGAGGACGGCGACTAACCCCCTGCTCCCCCGGCCAGATCTTTCACCACTTCCCCGGCTATAATCAGGCCGGCCACGGAGGGGACAAAAGCCACGCTGCCCGGTGTCCGGCGGCGCGATACACCGCCGCCCGCTTCTGCGCTGTCCTCCCCGGCCCCGCTCTCATCCAAAAAACGCCCGGCCGCATCCGTTTGGCACGAAGGCGCCAGGGCGACCGGCTCCTCCTCCGAGTACACTACCTTCAAATGCTCCACATGCCGCTTTTTTAACTCTCTTCGCATCACCCTGGCGAGAGGACATACCTTCGTGTCATAAATATCCGCTACACGAAAGGCAGTTGCGTCCAGCTTATTGCCGGCCCCCATACTGCTTATAACCGGTATCCCCTCTTTCCCGGCACGCATGACCAGCTCGATCTTTGCCGTCACGGTGTCCACCGCGTCCACAACGTAATCGTACTGCGCAAAGGGAAAGCTGTCCGCATTTTCCGGCAGGAAAAAGCATGGATAAACGCGCACCACCGCGTCGGGGTTTATGGAAAGAATCCGCTCCCGCATCACGTCCGTTTTCTCCCTTCCCACCGTCTCCGTCGTGGCGATAATCTGTCTGTTGATATTCGAGGCAGCCACCCGATCCTTGTCGATCAGATCAATGGCTCCCACGCCGCTTCTGGCGAGCGCCTCGCACACATAACCGCCCACGCCGCCCACACCGAACACCGCCACGCGTGAACGAGCCAGCCTGTCCATCGCCTCTGCGCCCAAAAGCATTTCCGTCCTGCTAAATTCTTTTCTCAACGATACCCTCCGTCTGACCTCAAGCTTTAAGCGAAAGTCTGATCTTTCACTTTTCCCTCTTTTCTTTCTTTCATTTTATGATATAATTTACGCGATGACAATAAGCAGTGCGTATCCGTAAGATGAAATAATGGCTCCGACGCCCTGCAGCAAGTGCATGGCGCGGGTGTGAAACAATGTCAGTTAGTTAAGAACTATGAAAATTGGATAGATGGTCTGAATATCAGGAATAAAGTGTCATTCGGGAATGAATTATAGAACCAGCGGCGTGGATCAGGCCATTTGCCAGGCAGCATTTTTGTTTTTTTGCATAGC